>JAKMAE010000064.1 GCA_022014875.1 Vulcanisaeta sp.
ATATGTGTATCTTCGGAGCCCTACCTAATAACTTCAATGACTCCTGGGCAGCCACTAGCCTGGCCACAGGAACCCTGTATGGTGATGCGCTGAAGTAATTGAGGCCCCTCCCGACGACCTTAGCGAGTATCCTTATTGAGTCTGGGTCTCCACCGTGCTCACCGCATATGCCAATCTCTATGTTTGGCTTAACTGACCTGGCCAGGTCAATGGCTATCTTCATTAGCTTAGCCACGCCATCCTCGTCTATTGTTACGAATGGGTCGTAAGGTAGTATGCCAAGCTCTAGGTACTTACTCATGAACTTGTTCTCAACATCATCCCTACTGAAGCTGAACACGGCCTGTGTCAAGTCGTTCGTCCCGAAGCTCATGAAGTCCACGACCTTGGCTATCTTATCCGCGGTTAGGCACGACCTTACGGTCTCCATCATCGTGCCAATCTTGAAATCAACCCTGTCGCCGTAGGCCCTGAACACCTCCTCCGCGGTTGGCTTAATGACGTTGTTTATCACGAACTCTAACTCCCTAACCTCGGCTACCTGCGGTATCATTATCTGCAACTCTATATGCTTACCCCTCCTCTTCAACTCTAGGGCTGCCGACAGTATTGCCTTGACCTGGGCAGCATATATCTCTGGGTAGGTAATCCCAACCCTAACACCCCTATGCCCCATCATTGGGTTTGCCTCCATCAAAGCCTTAACCCTCGCCAACAACCTCTCCTTTTCTGGATCCGGCTTTCCAAGTGTTCTAGCCTTCGTGACCTCCGTAACCAATTCCTCGAGGTTTGGTAGGAACTCGTGTAGTGGCGGGTCAAAGAGCCTAACCGTTATTGGGTAACCCTCCATTATCTCGAATATTTCAACGAAGTCCCTCATCATCATCTCGGCAAGTTGGTCGAGTAGTTTCTTCCTCTCGTCTGGGTTGTCGGAGAGTATGACCCTCCTGAACAACTCAAGCCTGCCCGGGGCCCTGAACATCCTCTCCGTCCTCAGCAAGCCAATTCCCTTGGCACCGAACCTGCGCGCTATCGATGCGTCGTCTGGCGTGTCCGCGTTTGCCCTAACCTCGAATATCGATACCGAGTCAGCCATATTCAACAACTCGAAGAATTCCGGCGGTAGTTTGGGCTCTATCGTCGGTACCCTACCTAGGTATACATTGCCCGTGAAGCCGTCAATCGTTATCCAATCACCCTCCTTAATCACTACGTCACCGACCCTCGCGGTCCTCGTTGAGTAATCAATCTGCAAAGCCTCGGCGCCCACAACCGCGGGCTTCCCTATTGCCCTGGCAACGACGGCTGCGTGGCTCGTTGCACCGCCCCTACTCGTGAGTATTCCGACGGATGCGTAGAACCCGTGCACGTCGTCAGGCTTGGTCTCCTCCCTAACCAGGATAACCTGCTTACCAGCCCTCGCCCACTCAACGGCCGTGTCCGGGTCGAAGACGGCTTGCCCACTGACCGCGCCGGGCGATGCGGGTATGCCCTTTGTTAATGGTTTGCCGGCCTTGGACTCGTCAATCCTTGGGTATAGCATCTGCAGTATGTGCTCGGGCTTAACCCTCATTATTGCCTCCTCCTTCGTCAACAAGCCCTCCTTGTACATGTCAACGCTCGTCTTCACAATGGCCAACGGGTTCATCTTGGCGTTCCTCGTCTGTAGGAACCAGAGCTTCCCCTTCTCGATCGTGAACTCGACGTCCTGGACCTCCTTCTTCGTCCTCTCGATCAACTTGACGCCCCTGTATAGTTGTTCGTAAACCTCCGGCATCTCCTCCTTCAGCTTCTCAATGGGCTTCGGCGTCCTTATGCCGGCCACGACATCCTCACCCTGGGCATATGGCAGGTACTCGCCGTACAGCCTATCCTCACCGGTGGATGGGTCCCTGGAGAAGACGACGCCCGTGGCTGAGCGCCAATCAGCGTTGCCGAAAACCATCGTTACAATTGTCGCCGCAGTGCAATCCGCTATGTCAGGCGTTATCCTATTCACCTCCCTATAGAACCTAGCCCTCGGTGAGTTCCAGGACTTAAAGACCGCCTCTATTGAAAGCCTTAGTTGCTCCCATGGGTCATCAACGACCCTACCAAACCTCCTGATGTATACCTGCTTATAAACCTCGACGAGCTCCTTAAGGCCCTCAAGCGGTATCTCTGGGTCCTCCTTAGCGCCATACTTCCGCTTAATCTCCTCAAGCGGCTTGTTGAATTCCTCCTCCGGTATTCCCAGGACTATCCTGCCGAACATCGCCAGGAACCTCCTGTACGCATCGTAGGCGCCGTGCTCATTATTAATCCTCTTGGCCAGGCCGTGCACAGTCTTATCATTGAGGCCGACATTTAGTACGGTATCCATCATCCCAGGCATTGAAACCGCAGCGCCGGACCTAACACTCACGAGGAGTGGCCTCTCTGGATCGCCGAATCCAAGCCCAGTCCTCTCCTCAAGGTACTTTATGCCTCTGATTACTTCGTCCATGAGGCCCTCAGGAAGCTTCTCACCACGGTCGTAGTACTCCCTACACGCCTTCGTCGTTATTATAAAACCAGGGGGTACAGGTAGCCCCAGCTTAGTCATTAATACAAGGCTCGAGGCCTTACCACCAATCAGCTTAACATCGTCTGGGTCGGCCTCCTCGAACGTCAGGACGTACCTGCCCAGGGAACCCATTGATATTTTAAGCCACTAGTTTTTATAAATTTTACCTTATCAATAATGACCAATACTTTCCCTATTGATTAATATTGATTAATAATTATAAATACAAACCTCTAAGCTGAGATACGCCGTAAAAACATTACCTACGTGATTATTATTTTTAGTAAAAACAAGATGATTTTTGAAAATTAATGATTAAATTATGGTTTGATTATAGTAGTGAGATTATTATGGATATTACATGCATTATAAGGGCGGAGGCCGCCGGGTTATGCATGCTCACCAGGGCTATCAGGGGCGCGAACACTATCGACACCGTGTTAACAACCTTAATCAATGGGTTGAGTGATGGGCCTGTGGTATCCTTAAATACGTCTCCAACAACATCGCCAGCAACGGCATTCTTATGGGGCTCACTCTTCTTACCAAACCTCTGCCCATTCACTACAATACCGTAAATTTCTATATACTTCTTAGAATTATCCCAGGCAGCGCCAGCATTAGCCATTAGTAAAGCCCTTGGGAACCCGGCGAGGATTGCGCCAAAGATTGTGCCAACGAGCCCAATCCAACCAAGCGCCAGCCCAACCAGTATGGGTACTATGACGGCAGCCAGGCCAGGCGTTAAGAAGCTCTTGAGGGCATGCCTCGTGACTATGTCTATCGCCCTATTGTAGTCGGGCTTAACCTGCGGCCAAAGCTCGAGGATCCTCTTCTCCCTGAACTGCCTCCTAATCTCCTCGACAAGCTCGCCGGCCGCCTTACCGACAGCCATCAAGGTCCTGCTTGAGAAGAAGTAGACCAGGGCGACCCCAACAAGGGCTCCTATTATTATCCTTGGGTCGATAACCATCAACTCGCTCAGGGCTTGCGTAAGTGATATATTCATCCTCTCCACGACCTCGTATATGAAGCCTATGAACAGGATCAGGGCGGCCAGGCCGGCGCTGGCTATTGCGTAGCCCTTCGTCGTGGCCTTGAACGTGTTGCCAATCGCGTCTAGGGCATCCGTCACCTCCCTAACATCCTCCATACCCGTCATCTCAACGAGGCCATTGGCATTATCACTCACGGGCCCATAAGAGTCGAGGGATATTACAACACCGGCAAGGCTCAGTAGGCCTACCGAGGCTATGGCTGTCCCAAAGATGCCACCCTCAACTCCATATGGCGGTATGTACATGGAGCCTAGTACGTATGATATTCCCAGGGCGCCAACAACCGTGAGTATGGTGGGTATGGCGCTGAGTAGTCCGTAGGAGTAACCAGTAACGATTACGTTGGACGCGGATAAAGCGGCCTGCTGCGCAATATTCCTGACGGGTGGGAATGTGTAGTGCGTGAAGTACTCAGTTGCGAATAGCACCACTATGGCCGTTATCATGCCCAACAGGTCGGAGATGAATATGGCCACAGCCTCCATGGTTGGGAAGGAGAGGAATGCGTATATGCCAACCAGTATCGCAGCCACCACAATGGTAGTATACAACGCAGTGTTTAGTTTAGCCATGGCTGCAGCGGCCAAGTCCTTACCCCTAACCTCACCCCTAACAACCTGAATACCGACCAGCGTGCTTAGTAGCGTTAGGGTCGCTATGGCTATGGATAACTCGATCAATTTTGAAGAGAGACCGAACACCGCCGCTAGTAGTAATGCGCCGGCTAGTACAACCACGAAACTCTCATACACATCACTTGCCATACCTGCACAGTCACCGACGTTATCGCCGACGTTATCGGCAATGACGCCTGGGTTTCTTGGGTCGTCCTCGGGTATACCGGCCTCAACCTTACCGACAATGTCTGCACCCCAGTCAGCAGCCTTTGTGTATATGCCGCCGGCAACCCTTATGAACAGCGATATTAGGCTCGCACCGAAGGCCACCGGCGCGAGGGCCTCAGCCCACTGGGGTGTTGGTAGTACTCGTGAGTATGCCCAGTACAGTATTGCAACAGTGAGCAGGGCTATGCTTGCTAGGGATAGCCCCATCACCGTACCGGCCCTAAACGATGTGCTGAGCGCGGCGCCCATGCCGTTCTTAGCCATCCACGCGGTCTTCGCGGCGCTCCTCGTCGTTACGTACATACCCAGGTAGCCAGCCGCCGCACTGCCTATTGCACCTAGGGCGAAGGCGAGCGCCGCCAGGTTAGCCATTAGGCTGCTGTGGAATATGAAGTAGTAAGCAAGCCATATGGCTATTACGAGTCCCACACCCACAGGCAGTATTGTCTTGTACTCCCTCATCAGGAACGTCCTGCCTCCCTCGGCAATGAGCATGTTTATCTCCGTCAACTCCCTCTTGCCCGGTTTGATCCTGAGTACGGAAAACGCATTGTAACCCGCCAGTGCCAGACCAACCACTGGCACCACTATGGCTAGGATTAACACCAGGGACGGCATCGCAAGTCGATTGTTTCCTAGCTTATAAACATTATTACTCATTTAACCTCTCAAACCCACCCAAAAAGCGCTATGTTTTGGACTAAATGCGCATTTTTAGGTAAGAAAGGTAAGAAATATTTAATCCCTCTATGAAAGGTGGACTTGTGTCCAGGGGATTAAGTATTCAACAGGCCGTTAGGATCATTATTGAGGAGAACCCACTATACGTGACATTGCTCTCCAGCGGCCTAGTTAATCTATCGGCATTGGCTAGGAGCATTAAGCCCCTAGTTGATGCGATGGTTGGTAAGGACGCTAAGGTCCTCACCATAGTCAAAGCCCTAGAGAGATTGTCACAAAGTTATAAGTTGGTCAATGAGTACCCAGACATTGTCAAGGCGCTTGGCAGGGCTGAGATAATAACGTACAGTGGCATGGGTGAGGTGGAGATACCACTTACGGAGGAGAATAGGGAGAAGGTGCTGAAGCTCAGGGACCTACTTGCCTCAATGAACACGCACTTCATAGTCCTTAACGACGGCAATAAAATCCACGTAATAGCACCCCTCATGTACATAGTTAATGTTTGCAAAGAAAGTAAAATACCCGAGTACGGCATGGTTAGGATAATGTTTGCCGACAGGGCGCCCGTGGGTATTGTGACATTCCTGGTCCAGGTAATGAAGTCGAACCAAATAACTGCAAGGCATGTCTTGAGGTACGACAATGACGTCTACATTATTGTGGAGAGGGATAAAACACCGTCATTACTAAACCTACTTGAAAAACTTAGGGCAAGTCCCGTGGTTGCCCAGGTGGGTAGGTAGGTTGCTTACTCGTAAAATACCAGGGGCACCCTCCTACTCATCCTCTCCAACAACGTCTTCGCTATCTGTAACTTAGCCCTCTTCACCTCATCATCCCTCTTCACAACCCTACCCGGGTTAAACCCATAAATACTAATCTCCCTGGCACCCATGTAGTAGGCTAGGTAGACAGCCCTATCACCATCCGTGAAACCAGGTATCAACACCGAACAACCCCTGGGCCAAACCTGCACGGTAGGTATTAACCTACCGATCCTAGGCGCGTACCTAGTGAATCTGTCTATGTTGTCGCCGTGGGCATGGGCTAGAACTAGGCAATCACAATTAACAACCTCCTCAGGCTCGAAATCCAGGTCGGTAACGACGATCTGCGGCTTCAAACCCCAACCCCTAAGCAACCTAACCGAGTAACCCTCAACAGCAATTATCAAACCATCACCACTGGGTTTAGTAGTGGCTGGAGGCATCACTATGGACACGACCCCCCAATCAAAACTCCAGAGGATCATTGGGTCAACGTTGCAATACCGCGGAGCAACCTCGGCTGCCAGGTAATCACCGGAGTAGTTAAGGCCTGGCAGGGCAGATGTGTAGAGGCCCCTAACAAAAACCCACTCCAAAGGATCGAAAACTACGGGTTTCATCCCAACTTGGCTTTTTATTACCTTAATTTAAGGAATATACCACACTGTGATGAATCTACGGGTTCTGAAACCGTGATGTCAGCGGCCTCTGCTGAATATTAAACCTTATTATTCATCCACATAGGCCAAAACCCAATGCGCAGCGATAGGTTGGGGAGGTTTGTGAGGGCCATTGGGGAGTTGGGCATTGACCTGGCCATCGTGACGCCAGGCCCTAATTTCCGCTACCTAGTTGGTTCGTATATAGAGACCTTCGAGAGGTTTGGGGCGTTAATGGTCTGCGCAAGCAATGGCTCCTACGCCCTAGTGCTGCCTAGGCTTGATGAGGGTAGGGCAAGGGCCACGGGGCTACCCTACATATTATACGGCGATGAGGAGGGCCCCATCAACAGCGTGGGCCTATTCGTCAAGGGCTGCGGTAGGGTTAGGAGGGTTGGTTTCGAGAGTAGGGCCACCATGGGCTACCTATGGATCCTGCGCAGGGTGATTAATGGCTTTGAGGATGTACCTCTGGATGACGTACTTACGCAAATGAGGATTTCTAAGGATGAGGAGGAGTTAGGCAACATTGAGCGTGCGGTTAGGGCCATAGAGGAGGGTATTAGGGCTGCGTGGGAGTCGATTAGGCCTGGGATTACTGAGGTGGAGATAGCCAAGATCATTAGTGAGGCTGTGGGTAGGGCGGGTGCTGAGCCGAGAGATGTCCTGGTTCAGTCAGGGCCGAACTCCGCAATACCCCACTGGACCCCGTCTAGGAGGAGGGTTGAGAGGGGTGATGTCGTGGTTATCGACGTTACGGCAACGTATAATGACTACTACGGCGACTTGACCAGGACCTTCGTCGTCGGTGAGCCACCCAGCGGTTTCTGGGAGATTTACAGGTTGGTCGAGGCGGCCCATGACGAGGCTATAGGGGCCGTAAGGGAGGGGGTCACCGGCGCCTACCTAGACTCGGTCGCGCGTAGAGTAATCACTGGGGGTGGTTATGGTGAGTACTTCATACACAGGACTGGGCATGGGATTGGGCTTGAGGTCCACGAGGAGCCTT
>JAKMAE010000065.1 GCA_022014875.1 Vulcanisaeta sp.
GGGCTCTCCGTAATTTTCATTGGTTTGGGTTTGTTAGTCCATGACCTCGATTGCCCTTACCTCGATGTTTAACGCCTTGGCTAGTTCAAGGGCTCTTCTCCTGACTACTGGCCCCACGATTAGTAGTTTTGGCTTGATCTTGTTCACCCTCTCGTAGAGTATTCCCTCCCTGGCTAGTTCCGCTACGTCGCCCCTGTCAATGCTTGCCTTGTACTCGATGAGTATGTGCTCGTTATCCCTAATTAGTACGTCCACGTCGATTATTGATGGGTAGCCGAATACGACGCCCTCGTTGTCGTAGTACGTCCAACGCCTAACCTCGTAGGCCTTGAGTAGGTCCTCGACTAAGTACTTAATGGCGTCTCTGAATACGTCCTCGGTGTAGATGCCGTACCTATACCCAAGGGCTGTTATTGACGCAGTCAATTTTTCGAAACTCCTCTGCAGGGCCAATATGGCCTCTCCCTGCTTCGCCACCTGTTCCTGCAGCTTAACCATTTGCTCCTGTAGGGACTTTATTGCCTTGAGTATTTCATCAATGCCTAGTAGGCCCGTTACGGCTAGCCTAAACTCCTCATCCTCCTTGAGCAACCTGAGCAGCTCCTTCCTTAGGTCCACGCCCATAGGTCCTCACTTATTATCATCTCTAGGCAGGATCACTTTTAAATACATCTCTAAGGCATGTTCGCGTGGTTTCCTGGGAGTTGGTTTTCAGGGCCTCGGTATTCATAGCCGAGGAGATGGGCGTTGCCCTTCGTAGGTCGGCCTTTTCGCCAAACATCCGTGAGAGGATGGACCTCAGCTGCGCAATTGTTGATTCGGAGGGCAACATCGTTGCTCAGGCGGAGCACATACCCGTGCACCTAGGCTCGTTTAGGGTTGGGGTCAGGAACCTCCTCAATTGGCTTGGGAAGGAGGGTGTTGAGTTGGGGCCTGGCGACGTAGTCATGCTTAATGACCCGTACATATCCGGTACGCACCTAAACGACATCATGGTTATGGAGCCCATATACGTGGAGGGTAGGTTGGTGGGTTACGTAGTGAATAAGGCCCACCACGTGGATGTTGGAGGCCCAGTGCCCGGTAGCATAAATCCAAGCGCTAGGACGATATATGAGGAGGGCTTGGTAATACCGCCGGTGAAGATAGTTAAGGGGGGCGAGCTCAACCGCGACCTGCTCAACATGGTCCTTAGTAACTTCAAGACCCCGGAGACCGCCATGGGCGACTTAACGGCCCAGCTATCCGCAAATAGGGTCGGTGTTGCCAGGGTTAGGGAGTTAATGAGTAGGTACGGTGTTGAGGAGGTGTTGAGGGCTTGGCGTGAGGGTATTGAGTATGGTAGGAAGCTCTCGCTCCTCGAGACCTCCAAATGGCCTGAGGGTGATTACGAGGCCGTGGACTACATGGAGCTAGGCGAGGAATTACTCCCAATACGGGTCAAGGTAAGCATTAGGAACGGCCTAGTAAGCGCCGACTTCAGCGGTACCCATGGGCAGGTGGAGGCCCCCATAAACGCGGTTTTTGGCGTCACGTTTGCGGCGGTCTCGTTTGTAATTAGGTCATTGATTGGCGGTGACGTTCCAACGAATGAGGGCTTCTACAGTATAATCAACGTTAACGCGCCCGAGGGAACGCTGGTGAATCCCAGGAAGCCTGCCCCGGTCAGTGGCGGCAATGTCGAGACTAGCCAGAGAATTGCGGACGTGGTGTTTAAGGCCCTGGCCCAGGCACTGCCAGGTAAGGTGCCCGCCGCCGGCTCCGGCACCATGATGAACGTGATGATTGGGGGCTCACTACCTAACGGTGGTTATTGGGCTTATTACGAAACGGTGGGTGGTGGCACGGGCGGTAGACCTGGCAAGCCCGGCGTCTCCGGGGTTCACGTAAACATGACGAACACCCTAAACACGCCTATAGAAATTGCCGAGAGGCAGTACCCGATCCTATTCACGGCGTATAGGATTAGGGAGGGTAGTGGTGGGCCAGGTAGGTACAGGGGTGGTGATGGGATAGTTAGGGCATTCAAGGTCCTTATGCCGGCCAGGTTATCAATAATGGCCGAGCGGTTCAGGACGAGGCCCTGGGGACTCAACGGTGGTGGAGATGGTATGCCAGGCAGCGTAACGGTTATCAGGAGTAATGGGTCAGTGGAGAAATTGCCGAGTAAGGTCACGATAGACCTGGGCCCCGGTGACGAAGTGATTATAGAGACGCCAGGAGGTGGCGGGTATGGTCAATAAGGGCCTACTTAGGTAATCCCACCATTATTTTAACCACTTCATTAATTAAGTTTCCACGGGGCTCCTAAATGAGTAATGTATAGTAAGTTCGGCTTCGTCGATAGGCCACTTAATCCATCCGGAGTACCGCCAATTGAGCGTAGGTACTCGCCGGTGGGTTTCGAGAATGAGCTTGGAAGGATTAAGTCGGCAATAAACGCGTTCCTTAAGGGTAGTGATAACATAGCCGTAGTCATAGTTGGCCAGTACGGTTGGGGCAAAAGCGAGTTGCTTGATGCTGTGGAGGCGGAGACCCATAGGCTCGGCCTGAAAACACTTAGGCTGCCGCTGACCTTCGGCCTGGACATCAACACGGTCATAAGTACGATACTTAATGCACGCCGTGCCTCGGCAGACCCCATGCTCATACTTATTGATGAGGCCGACGAGGTCAGTAGGGTTGTTGAGCTGAGCAACGCGATTAGCCCAGGCGATGCCGCTAAGGTTAGGGACATGGTAATAAAGCTCGGCTCCTTAATCAGGGCATTGATAGAGCCTAGGAATTACAGGGATGTCCTGGGGGTAGACCCGAGGAGGCTGGGTAGGTTAATGATAATCCTAGCATTCACACCGCAGTTGTATTACAATATTCTCAAGAACATGGTGCCGGACGTCTTCGACATAACGAGGGGTAGGATATATGCCGAGATAGTACTAGACGAGAGAATGCCGCTATGGCTTTATGAAGCCATGCTCATACAGAGGTTCAACTCGTACTCCACCGATGAAAGACTCGAGCTAGTGCGGAAGGGCTTGATGAACCCACTTTACCCATTGAGGCGTGAATACCTAGCCACGCTGTACGAGATCGTGGTCAATACGGAGGGTGGTAAGGCATCACCAAGGGCCCTAGTAAAGTTCACATCCAAGCTCCTGGACCTACTAATTGATAGGGGTGTGGCCCTTAATTACGAAATTTTCGAGGATTTCCTAAGGATGGAGGTGTCAACGGGCGAGTTGAAGGCGTACCTTGACGTAATGGGTGAGGGGCCCAGCGATGATAATGGCCAGAGGGTTTTCAAGGCATTGTTGCTGTCGGGCATCCCCAGGACATTGGATGATCTAAACGCAGAGCTCGGTTTCGACACCTCGCCCATAGTTAGCGCCCTCGTTAAGGCAGGCCTCGTTGAGGAGGTCCAGGTCGTTAGGGTCAGGCTCGACCCCAACGCCCTGGCCAGGGTAAATAACGAGTTGGTAAGGCTCGGGATTGCGCCAATTGAGGGGGACTTAAGGGACATCTCGATTAGTTACGGCTCGTACTACACGGCCTATGAAGATGGCCCTACCATGTACATAGTACTGCCCGCCAACCTCAAGACCGACTTTGCAAATGCTGCCAGGGCGTTTCAAGCATCACCACGTCTACACAGAATGCTCGTTTTCGGTAGGGAGCCTGAGGAAATCGTTAGGGCTAAGGAGGAGGTCAGTAGGGCGATAGGCATCATAAACGCGTTCCGTGAGGAGTTAGCCACAGAAATTGTTAGGGCCGCCCTTAATTCGCAATTAACACTACACCAGGTTTCCCAAGGCATATGGGTGTCAGTACACGAGAGCCCACTCGATGCTAGGCTTGGCGTGGTGGTGGGCCTTGACGCCGACATAAACCAATTAATTAAGTTCCTGGGTAAGGTCGTTAGTGAGGGCTCGTTTATAATAAATGGCCAGGAGAAGATCCTGGACGCGCTCCTCGTGATTATCGCGTCGAGGTCCTTATTAACAAGCGACATCAATAATGCCATAACAAGCGCCCTGGGCAGCCTGTCCTGGAAGGTTGTTCTAGGCCCTATAAATGATTACGTGTACTTCTCGGTCTTCGGCTCCGACGGTATCGACCGGCTTAGGTCGATAATTATAGGCTCCAGGCTCGAGAGGGTGGATAGGGTACCTAGGGAGTACGCGGCATTTCTCGAGAGGTTGAATGAGTATAGAAACGAGGTGTCCGCATTCAGGGATAGGGTTAGGCAGAGGATACTTAGGTATACAATGGCGATTAGGCGCGGCGCCAAGGAGTCCAAGGAATCCGTTATCAGGCGTATCGTGGAGGCCTGGGCCCAGGGTGGGGACCTTAGCGACCAACCGGAGGTTTTCAGGGATGGGAGTGGCAGGGCCAGGGTAAGCGATGTGGAGGAGAGCTTCATTAATTACTTAAGGCTACTTGGCAAGCGTAGTTTCACCTCGAAGGAGCTTGAGTACTTAATTAGGAGGTTGTACCCAACCCACCTATGGAGGGAGTTTAGGGAGGGCGACTTAATAAGGCTCTTAATACTACGCGGGTTACTACTGCCGATTAACCCTGAATTAACCGAGTATGCACCCTACAACCCAGAGATCATACCACAGTCGTTGAGAGCCCTTGAGCAACACCTGGCGAGGCTTAACGAGGCCTTCTCGAGACCCCTCGTAATAAGTATAGACAGGCTTGGCGAGAAGATCGAGGTGAGGTCCGGCTTTAATGTACAGGGGAGTGACTGCGAAAAGCGGTTATCGCTGCTTAAGGCTATACCCGAGACATCAACGGAGTTCTTAAGGAAGTACTCATTGTTCATGGTGTGCCTCGATAAGTTTAGGGATGAGGCTGAGCGAAGGTTGGAGGAGTTGAATGATAGTGTTAAGGCAATCTCAGCGCAATTGAACAACGCAATTAATGAGGCGTTGAACAAGCTCAACAGCGCCAGGGGTAGTTTAGGTACTGTATTAACTAGGGTAGTGAGTGATATCGACAGGATAATCAATGATTCACTGGCCAGGGTGAGGTCATACCTAGTTAGGCTGAACGGTATCGAGATCGAGGATCTCAGGGAAAGCCTGCCGTCAATACTCGAGGCCATAAATCACGAGGTCAATAAGGTGGTTGAGTTAGTGGGCGTGGTGAGGAGTGTCGAGGATAGGGTTAGGGAGTACGAGGAATTATCCAACACGTTATCCAACGCCTCAGTAATCATGGGTCGAAGGGTTGTGGTGATGAGTGTTGAGGATTTCGAAAACGACATAGCACTACTATTAAACACAAACTCCCCCGAGTCGCTAAGTAGGTACCTAAATACACTCGAGCGGGTCGTTGAAATTAGGCGTAAGGAGGTAAGTGATGTTTTGAGCAGCGTGAATCTAATAATTAACAAATACTCGAAGGTGATTGCCTGGTTGAGGAAGAGGGGTAGTAATAAGTTGGTCAGTAAGGCTGTTGGTGGGGAGGTACCTGAAATACCCACGCCATCACCAGGCCTTGATAATGCCAAGTACATAAGTGATGCCATAAGGAGGGTTGATGAGGCGATCAACGTGATCAGCAAGGAGGTAGGTGTCCCAAGTAACGTGTTGATGGCCATAGTGTCTCAGGGCCCGAACGTGGGTATTGATGAGGAGGTATTATCTAGGGAATTAGGTGTCACAATCGACGTTATTAATAAGTACCTTGAGGCTATGTGGAGGGCTGGTTTAATCGATAGGAAGTACGTCACGTGAGGTGATGGGATGAAGGTCCTAATCCTTGGTTTAGATAGGGAATGCGTGGAGGATGAGTATTTCCTGTGCAGAGGGGACCCTGTTAAGGCCGATGTTATAATCGATCTTTCGGGCATGTTAAAGGATTTAAATGTGAATGCGCAATTGATAATATCATCAAACCCAGAAGGGCTTATCAGCATTAGGAGGCGCGTCGTCGGCGAGATCGTGGTTGGAGGTACGATTCTGAGGACGATTATTGGGCTCGGCGAGCTGGTTGGCGAACCCGTGATTCGCGGCACTAGGGGTGAGGTTTTCGGGGTTTCCGTCAATGGCAAGGTGGTGCTCTTTGCCAGGCCATTAATGATAAACCTATTGCATGACAGGGAGTCCCTCATTAACGAATTAAGGCTTCTCCTAAATAATGCGCCGCCCCCCGTCGACATTAATAAGGCAATCAATGAATTAGTCTCGTTGGTGCTTTCCGAGAGACGTAGTAGGAAGGTTTCCCGTACGCTGGCCTACCTAGAGGGTCTCCTGCAGGACGGTGATGTCGACAAACTACCACCGTACATTGTCGATTTATTAACGTCCGTGGGCGCAATACGTGATGGTAAGGTCGATAGGGGCTTGGTTGAGAAGTTGATAATGGAGGTTAAGTCAAGGATCTACCCAAGGAGGGGCTAGGATGTTCAATGACGTAATAGTGAACATACTGGAGCTCATCGAGACCAGGATAGCGCAGATCAGGGATAAGGCGGTCGAGGTGGTTAGGGCGGCCAGGGATTTTTTGGACTACGTGATCGAGGTACAACCAGGGACTAGGCCTGTTAGGTTTGTGGCTGTTGATTCAGGGTTCGCGGAAATTACGTATTTCGGTTTTAGGGTCTCAATAATAAACATAGCCCTGTTCACAAACGTTAATAATAAGGTCCTGACCGTGTTCGAGCCGTCACTGGGGCTTTCAAGCGATGAGTTAGAGAGGGTGGCGCTCGACCTCGAGGTTAAGTACGCAGTGGACGCCGCCAGAAGGTTTCACGCAGACTTACTGCTGCTCGACGGCCCACTAATTAATCGGCGCAATGCCGATAAAATAGACGTACCAACGCTAGCCCATGTAAAGGATGTTAGGGTTAATAGGTATTCCCAATCAATAACAGAGCCCACATTTAGGGATTACATGAACAATGCCCTGCAGGTAATGGAGGAGCCATTAATCGCACACGTAATCCTCGAGGCGTATAGATCGAGGACGAGGACCCGTAATGCCCTGATAACGAGGCCCTACGTTGTTGGCAGGGTTGGTGATAGGGATGTTTATGGCTTCTACGTTCAATACGCACCATCGGCACTACCAATATATGTGGAGTACCTCGGCGACCCAGGCATAATCGGTAACCTCATTTCGGCGCTTACACCATTATCAGCAATGCCGAGGCTGGGCTACCCAGCGCCGCTCTACATAGTCGATAGGTTGGCCAGGGTAAACTCAGACTTCAAGGGCATGGTTAGGTTGATAATGGAGAAGTTGGGTGGTGACGTATTAAGCGAGTTGAGAGGTATGTACCTTAAAATGAGCCTCAACGATTATGTTAAGTCAAGTTGAGCAACTTGACGGTAAGGTCTGTGAGGAACAAGTTTATTAGTTAGGCTCTATCAGTTTCTGCGATGATTAGGTCGAGGACGCTGCTGAGTTCATGATGAATTGAACCCGGTATGACCAAAACTTAATGCT
>JAKMAE010000007.1 GCA_022014875.1 Vulcanisaeta sp.
GCATAAGGGCCAGTGCCTCGTCTATCCAAATACCGATCCTCTGGCTCTTCGAGAACTTCTTACCCTCGAAGAGTAGGTATTCCGTGGATGCAGTTGTGTACGGCATGACGTATGGGTCCCCACTCGCCATGAGCATTGCGGGAAGTAATATTACGTGGAATGGTATGTTGTCCTTACCTACGAAGAACACCACCCTGGTATTCTGATCAAACCAGTACTTCCTCCAGGAGTCCTCATCATTCCTGTTCTTGAAGTACTCAATCGTTGCCGATATGTAGCCCAGCACGGCCTCGAACCACACGTATATGGTTTTACCCTCGGCGCCTGGGAATGGGGCATCAATACCCCACTTATTATCTCTGGTTATTGCCCTTGGTCTCAGGCCCTCCCTGAGTATGCCGAGGCTCATCTGCCTCGCGTTCTCGGGTAATGCCGTGTTCTTTTCCACGTACTCCCTGACCTTATCCTCCAGCTTTGTTAGGTCGAGGTACCAATGCTTCGTCTTGACCCAAATAGGCCTTGAGCCGCAGATTGCGCACCTGGGGTTTATCAGTAGCTTTGGTTCTAGTAGCCTACCGCAGTTTTCACACTGGTCACCCCTTGCGTATTGATAGCCGCAGTATGGGCATGTACCTATTATGAACCTATCGGGCAGGTATATCTTATCCTTTGGGCAATAGGGTACCTCGTCCTCCCTGGTGAATATGTAACCGTTCCTGTAAAGCTTCATGAAGAACTCCTTAACGAACTCCTTATGGACGGGCGACTCCGTCCTCGTATAATTATCGAAACTTATCTCCCACAACTCAAAAAGCCTCTTCACTATCTCGTGCATCTTATCCGTCAACTCCTTAGGCTTGACCCCGAGCTGTAACGCCTCGACCTCAATAGGCGTACCATGCTCATCGGATCCCGATACAAAGACCACGTCATCCCCCCTAAGCCTTAGATACCTTACAAAGACGTCGGCCGACAATACAGAACCGATTAGGTTACCTAGATGGGGCACTGCGTATATGTACGGCCAGGCTGACCCTATGACCCACCTCCTGGCATTTCCAGACGAACCACCCATTGAGCCCATGCTGAGGAGGCATTTAAAGATTTAGCGGCTTTTAAGTTTCGTATTTCCCAAAGAAGTTAGTTATGGGTTATGCCTGGCGTGTTTACTCAACCTTTATCTCAAAGCCCCTTTTGCTCACGTTCTTCTTCTTAAGCTCTACCGTTAACACGCCATTCCTATACGTCGCCTTGGACTGCGACGGATCGACCTCGGTGGGTAACTCAACCTCCTTATAGTACCTCCTGTCCGTGTCCCTGGCGCTCACGATTAGTTTCCTACCATCATCAGAAACCCTTATACTTATTTTCTCCTTATCAACACCTGGCATGTCCATTATGACCTTGATCGTGTCCTCCTCCTCAATCACGTCCGTCAACGGCTCAATATCCTCCTCAACGACCGGTTTCTCGCCCCTGGGCCTAACATTGCCGAACTCCCTTATCCTAGGCTTACCGTCAGGCCCTATCGTTATTTCAAAACCATAGTAATAATACCTAGGCCCAGCCCTACCCCTCCTGCCCTCCTCAGGCGCTACTCCACGCATGATCCTCTCCATCTCCTCCTCCATCTCCCTCTCTAACTCCTCGAAATACTTATGAATCCTCCTGAACCACCTATCTATATCCTCAAACCATGACATAGTGATGATTAGGACTAATAAGCCCTTAAAAACCTTATGCACGACATGGCAATAAACGTTTAAGCCCTCTTAAGTCTGCCATAGTCACGCTCAAATCGGCAAGGCTTAGGAGTTCATTAACCCCACCAATCCTGGCCATCACCATCTGTAAAACTGCGACGGGACTCCCTCAATTAATGAGATCCTACAGTATACACAATCCATGCCAAGCGTGGTGTTTTTCTACCTACCTAGGCGGCACGATTACTGCTCCTCCACCTTAACCTCGACCTCCCCACTAACGGCTCTTCTCATTCTTTTGACGAGCCTCGTTATCTCGCCAGCCACCTTGTTACGAACAGTCTTGCTCGGTATATCGGCTAATTCAGCAACAGCCCTCTTGTTATTTTCGAAATCCTCATTGAACCTGTCCGGGTATGTTTCAAGCAACTTCCTGGCCAGGTTCTTAATGAATCTAGGCCTTACCTTACCCATCAAAGCCAACGATAAAGCATCCATTTTTAAACTTTGACCCAATGATGATGAGTATTACCACCAAAACCCGCAATTTTTTATAAGCACCTTCAGTATTTACGCACCGTGAACGTTAAATTAAAAGTCACGGAGCCCATAATAAGGACTTGGTACTTCCTCACAGGCTTTGCTGGTATTGGAATGGTTGGTTACTTAACGGTTCAGCACCTCGCAAATGCCCTGAATTGCCGAAGGGTTGGTTTCATGGAGATGCCTAGAGAACCTCCCTTCAGCGCCTATGTTGTTAATACTAATACATTATCAACACCCGGCGAGATTTACTACTGCCCAGAGCCCGGGTTCACATTATCGATAATTCATTGGGATGGGGATTTCATGACTAGGTATGCGCACGATGTGGCGAGGGCAATTGCCCATTGGGTATACATCAATGGGTTTAGGGAGGCGATACTCTTTGGCGGCCTTGATAATAGGTTGAGGGGTGATGATAACGATAAGTTAAGGGTTGCGGTGACGAGTGAGTACAGGAATCGGTACTCATTAAGTGGTGTTAAGCTCATGGAGTTGAACTACGCGATGGTAGGCCCCCTCGCCTTGTTAATGAACGAGTTCGAAAGACTAAACGTGCCGGCAATAGCCGTACTACCCTACGCAGAACCGTTCCGCGCAGACCCAAACGCTGCGATAGTGGCTATACAATTCCTTAAGGAATTAACTGGCGTGGAGGTCGATGTTAGTAGGTTGAGGGAGCTTGCCGAAATGATAGATAGGGAGATCAGGGAGATTCAGGAGAGCATGAAGAGGAGGGAGGGACCTCCGCACTATATCTAGGCTGGGCACTCCATGCCGCTTATTAAATTAATTATCCAACCCATCAATAGTGCCAGCTCGGCCCTCGACCCGGCATTAAGCATAACGTAGTTTCTGAACCCACCCACCCTCTTAATGATACTCCCTACCTCTGATTCATGACCACTCGGCACTATGATTACGAGGTCCGTGAAACCACGCTGAGCCAGCATGGTTAGGTACTTACGTAATATACGGAGCGAGAGTTGGCGTAAGTACCTATGCACGGGCTTTGGGTACTCATGTTGAGAGAGCGGGTATACCTCGCTTATTTCATAGGGTATTGGCCCAAGCACGGGGTTATTAATTACCAGGTGCACCTTACCAAGTAAATCCTTCCTCACCAATTCGTTTAGGAACAACGTGATGAGTGGGTCACGGGCATAAGGCCTCTCTAAGTATTCGCCAGGCAAGACCACCACAACGCAGCCCTTGGGTGGTTCATAATTGTTCAGGAGCCTCTCGATGTGCCTAATAACCTCAGGTCTTCCGAGGGATTCAATTGATGTCACGTGCATAGCCCTTACACGTCCAGCCCTATCAGGAACTAACCTCAACAGAGCCTTCAACCCCTTCTTAAGCGCCAATAATGCCGACTTAACGCGAGCATCACCGCCCGCTTTCTCCTCGAGGTATTCCCAAAGCGTGCCCTCCTTAATCCTAGCCTTTATTTCCTGGAGTTCTTCCCATAGAACGTATAGGTTATGAATGGCTAGTAACCTCTCACGTTCCGGCTTACTCATGCTCATCAACTCACTGACCGAGTACTTCCTACAGACCGGGCAGTTGCAGGGTAGCCTATCGATCTTAAGCTCATTAAGCCTAACGGTCCTATCCCTAAGGATGACCCTATCATCACGGGCGTAAAGTACGTAGCTTGCCGAGTCGAAGAGGTCCACCCCCAGGGCGACCGCGAAGGGTAGTATTAACGGGTGACCTGCACCGAATAGGTGAACGGGCTTGCCTGGCGGTATCCTCGCCTTGACAGTCGCGATCATACTAATTATGGTTGCGAAGTCGTACTCCTCCAGGAGCGTCGTGGGACTCCCTATGGCGTAAATATCGAAATTTAACTCGCTCATCCTACTTGCCGAGTAGCTCAGGATGTCGAGTTTATCGCCGCCCTGTATCGGACCGACAATCAACATCCTATGTTCAGGGTCCCAAAGCCTGATTTCCGTAAGCGCAGCTCGGGCCCTCCTCAGGGTCTCCTCAACCTCCAGTAGTACGGCGTCCCTGGGCCTACCCCACTGTGTTGGTATGTCGAGAATAACCCCTATGTCGGTCCCAATATCAACTTCGTACTTTAAAATATCGCGAGGACCAACCTCTATTTTCCCATACATCAATAATTGGTAAGCCCCTGAGTCCGTCATTATTGGCCCATCCCAATTAAGGAACCTGTGTATCCCCCCAACATCCCTGACTAAATCGCCGTAATGCCTCTTGAGTAGGTAGGCATTGGTTATTACTTGGTTAAACCCTATGCTCCTAATCTCACTCAACGGCACGACCTGCTTAACGGGATTTATGACGGGGAATAATGCTGGGGTCTCTATGACCCCTGATTTAGTCATTAGCTTACCTATTCTCCCCGCTAAATCCTTATCCAAAATCTCGAAGGACATAGCCAAATTAGTGATTCACACTATGCCTTCTTCCTTGAGAGAAACTCATCGAACAACTCCTTAACACGCTTAGCCAAGGGCCCTGACCCCTCAACGCCGGCTGGCGTGACCTTCACATTACCTACCTGGACTATGTTGGCCTCCTCCACGTACTTAACCATTCCAGGGAAGTACCTATCTATGTACCTGGCGAATTCCCTAAGGTCAACGAACTCCTGAAGAAGCACCACGTCGATCACTGCGTGACCCATTATTAAGACCCTGGGGAACCTCTCGTTCTTATCATTCACAGCATCCATAAGTAAGAGGTTCAATGAGTTATCAATAGCGATTAGTGTGCCCCTGTACGTAACTCCATTACTCGTGGTTACGCGAACCTCCTTATTAATCATGTTTAGTAACTCCGCATTAAATCTTCTAACGGCATCCGCAAGTAACGACATGAATACCCCCACAACGTTATTAGAAAAACCTTTTTTAGCGTTTTCTTTTCCACGCAACCGATGGAGTTAAGTGGTGATTTCAGGATAGTTGATGTTAAGGGCACGGGGTTTAGAGGCATAGTTAGGCTTGAAATGGAGGATGCAACCGGTGTTTCACTGGCCCTTGAGTACCCTAGGGATGTGCTCGGCATCGATATTAAGCAGGGGGATAATGTCAGGGTTAGCATAAGTAATAGTAAGGACCCAAATTACTCGTCTAATTGGGACGTCTACATGAACGGTGTTGTTTACTACGTGAGTGAGGGGTTGGTTAAGGTGTCAATCGGCGGCTTAATACTTGACATCCGCAACTATAAGGGTGAGGCTAAGGTGGGTGAGAAAGTATATATTGGATTGAAGTTGATAAAGTAGAGCAAAAGTTTTAGTAAACACACACTCTACTGCATTTCAATAAGTCCTGATTACTACAGCATAGAAACACTGGACTTATTAATTCACGATGAGTATCATTCACGCCATGAAGTGCCCGTATTGCGGAAGCACATTAATAATTGAGAGGGATGGGGAATACGTATGTACAAACTGTGGCTCTGTCCTTGGTCCTGTATACGTATACGATACGTATACGGAACAAGCAGGTTATCTATATGATGAAGAGATCGATTTAACACCAATATGGAAATCCGCGGAGAAACTCATTAGAAAAAGTGTAAGCGAAAAGATAAGCTTCTACAGAAGGCTCAGGGCGATAAACGAGAGGCTTAGGAGGACCCGTGAAACCTACTCAATCTATAGGGCCTTTGAATGCATTGAATACGTAGCTAACGCCCTAGGTATTGATAGGGAATACGTAAGGGAGGCAAAGGAGGTTTTTCGTAAATTAGCCAACTCGAAGGCTTCAGGCATTACCTATTATCAAATGGCCATAGCAGCCATGCTTTATGTAATACTAACCCGTAACATACCTGTAAGTGTCAAGGCCGTAATAAGCATCTGCAGGTCCAGGGGTCACAAGATAAGCACGGAGTCGATAAGGGACGCCCTGGTAATGGCTGGTCTTAAGTATAGTGTGAGGGATAGGATACTATCATACGTTAGGTTAGGCCTTGTTAAGATATTTGGGGACTCCTGGGTAACGCTTTACCCAAAGGCTGAGGAGTTCCTGAATAGGTTAAGGAAATCATTTATCCAATCCAAGAACCCTGCAAACGTTGCGGCGCTAATCGTCTACTGCATTAGTAAGGAGCAGGGCCATAAGTTAAGTATCGATGAGGTAGCCAATGCGATGCAGGTTAGCCCATTCACGCTGAGGGATTACGTGAATAAACTATGCTCGTCAGAGAATTACAGTAAAAAGACGTAGGTCCCTTATATAGCGTATTAAGTACGTTTTATTCCGGCATGCTTAAGCAGGTTGGTAATATTAACAAGAAATCACTAGTGGCCAGGTTAGTAATTACTCACCAAGTCCTAAACTGCCTATTTTGCAACCAATTAACTAATTGCAACGTGACTAAGTCACTTACGAAAATTGCGATGACGGGCTTTCTAGACCCGGATGCTATTGAGACAATGGGTTCATGTGGTTATTTCAATACTAAGGAAATCACGAATTTAATGCGTAAGGCAGACGAGGACGTAGTAAGTAATCTATTGAAATTACTCCTAAGGAGGGTATCGCGTAAAACACGTGGTTTCTACGTGTTTCGGGAGGGCTCAATAATTAATCTTGGTGATTACTTACTCGTTATTGATAAGGAGGACTCCGGGGCATCCCCAATCTCTCTCGCGGAATCGTATGAATTTAAAATGCTGGGTAGCGACTGTGTGGTGATTCTTAACAAGGTACACAACGACTACCTGAATTACCTACTAAACGTGGTGAGTAAGGTCGTCCCAAACGGCGAATACTCACTTTCATCATTAATACAGGCAAGGGAGAGGTTTCTCTCAGCATTTATCGAAGATGAGGGGGTCATCTCGGCATTACTACTCGCGAGCCTAGGCCTAGGCGATTTATCACCACTCCTGCTTAGTCAGGATATCGAGGACGTATTCATAACGCATGAGGCCCTGTACATCAACCATGTTAAGTATGGTATTTGCAGGGTTCTTAATGCAGATCCTCGGTCATTAGCGGTGCAGTTCCTGAAGCTTGCTAATGCAGGCGGTATCAGGGTATCCGTGGATAATCCAAGCGGTAAGTTCTCGCTAAGTATTGGTGGTAGAAAGGTTAGGGTTGTGATTGATCGATGGCCCTTGGTTGAGGGCATTGCCGTGCATATAAGGCTTCATAAGAGGGCATTCACAATCACGGACCTGGTAAACCTAGGCACCATAGACCTGTTGAACGCTAGTAAACTAATCCTGGCCGTACGTAGCGGCTATGGCGTTTTAATAATGGGCCCACCATCAAGTGGCAAAACCACACTGTTAAACGCGCTCGATATGGCAATGCCCCTACGCATGAGGAGGATCTACGTGGACGAGGTCGACGAATCCCTAGAGCTGCCTGTACCCAACGTCAAGGTTAAGTCATTAGTAGGTAAGGTCGAGGAAATACTAAAGTCGCTACACAGAGGGTATGGGGTCCTAATAATTGGTGAGTTAAGGGAGAGGGAGCACTTCGAGGCCTTGATCCACGGCGCCAATGCTGGGCTTCAGGTGCTTGGAACAACCCATGCAAGTGATGATCAATCCCTAATGAATAGGTTAAGGGCCTTCTCCCTACATGACATGATAGACCTAAGCAAGTACGTGTTGGTGGTGATGGAGAAGGTGAATAATATACGCAGGGTCAAATCAATAACGTACCCACCAGGTTTTAACCCAGGTCAGAAGCAACTAACCGCTCTTTCGGAGATAATCACTAAATTAAGCGGTGTAGGTGATTACGTAAAATACGCAGTTCAATTAGATAAATTAATAACCGAGGCCCTGGGTGATTAATATGAGCGTTAACGAGTACTTAATAGGTAATGCAAAGGCAAGGGCCCAGGAGGTGCTTGACTCGTTCGATAGGTCCCTAACGATAATAACCGGGGTAGTGTCGATAGGCCCCATAGCGTTATTCGTACTATCCGTTCTAACGGACCCATACCTATCACTGGTGATACCCGTATTCATAACCACCACCGTTTTAGTAATAAGGAGGGTATTCACGAAATTCAGGAATAAGTTAAATAATGAATTGTTGAGTGTTGTTAAGGTGAGTGACGGGTTCGTAAGCGACATACTCGGTAGTGAGGCTTCGTTGGTAATTAGTATCCTGGGTTCCAATGATTTGCGAAAATGGTTCTATGTGCTTAGGGCATTGGATGGGAGGGGCCGTGACCTCCTCGAGACGTTACTGTCAAGGGAATTACAGGGCGATTTGACAACTAACGATGTTGGCCTAGCTAGGTATTTACTGGCGATTAGATTTTCAAGCGATAAGCTAATCACGAGCATGATAGGTAGGGGTTTGAGAATAATAGTGCTTGGCTACTCCGTATTACTATTCTCGATACCTGCTATTGCCAAATCCTTACAATTCCTGGGGATACACTGGAACGTATTTTTCGTGTTACTCATTCAATTATTAGTACTTGCGGCAATAATGTCCCTCCTGAGGATAGCTAGGATAGAGTTCGGCATTAATGCAAAAACACGCGTGTTTTTGATAATTTCTATTTTAAGTATTTTATTGGATATTGCCTTGTTAGTCAAGGGATGAGCTCGACGAGCTCTTACTCTCCTCTTCACCGCCCTCCTTCTTTTCCTTCTCCTCCTTACTCTCTAACTTACTTGCTGCGATTATCTCGTCTATGCGCAGCACCATTGTTGCGGCCTCAACTGCGGCCTTAAGCGCCTGTAGCTTGACGGTTAGTGGTTCAATTACGCTTAATGCCCACATGTCTGAGACCTTGCCCGAGAAGGCGTCTATGCCGTACTTCCAACCATCCTCCTTGCTCTCGTGTATGTGCCTAAGCTCAGTTAGTATATCGATTGCGTCTAAGCCGGCGTTTTCAGCGAGCGTCTTTGGAATAACCTCCACAGCGTTTGCAAACGCCTCAACGGCGTACTGCTCCCTACCGCTGACCTTAGACGCGAACTGCCTAACAACCTTGGCAACCTCCATCTCTGACGCGCCGCCGCCCGGCAATACGTAGGGCTCCTCTATGACGTCAGACACCACACTTAGTGCATCAACGAGGTTTCTCTCTGCCTCATCCACCAGCCTCTCAAAGCCGCCCCTAATTAATATACTAACTGCCCTTGGGTTCTTGCACTGCTCAACGAACACCATCTTCTCATCCCCAACCCTCCTCTCCTCGACAAGCCCTGCAAAGCCCAGGTCTGCCTCTGTCATGTCCTCTATGTTGGTAACTAACCTACCGCCAGTTGCCCTAACCAACTTCTCAATATCGCTCCTCTTAACCCTCCTAACAGCCAGTATACCTGCCTTGGCTAGGTAGTACTGGGCTATGTCATCGATACCCTTGGTAGTGAATACGGCATTCACACCGAGGGACTTGAGCTTATCTACGTAGGACTTTAGGATATTCTCCTCCTCCTCAAGGAACGCCCTTATCTGGTTGGGGTCGTTTATCCTTATCTCGGCATCTATCTCTGGCTTTTCAACCTCGAGCGGTGCATCGAGCAGTGCTATCTTGGCATTGACTACCCTCTTCGGCATTGCTGCATGCACAACCTCCTTATCAATGACTATGCCGTAGACTAGCTGTGTATCCTCCAGGGAACCACCGTGCTTCTTGACGATCTGTACATTGTCTAAATCAGCGATCCACCTGCCATCCCTATTTTCGGCAACCTGCAGCATAGCCTTGACGGCTAACTCCGCGAAGTAGTCCTTAACCGTCTCGCTGATCTTGCCGTGCATTGCCGTGGCCGCTATCTTCTTTAGCATGTTAACATCATCCCTCTGTATAGGCACCGCGATCTTCCTAAGGTGCTCGGTCGCTACATCTAAGGCCTTCTTAAAGCCCGATATTATAACCGTTGGGTGTATGTTCTTATCAAGCAACTTCTCTGCCTCCTCTAGCAACGCGCCAGCCAATATTACGGCTGTTGTTGTCCCATCACCAACCTCATCATCCTGCGTCTTCGCGATCTCCACGAGCAATTTACCTATTGGGTGTTGTACATCCATCTCGTCAAGTATTGTGGCGCCATCATTCGTTATCGTTATGTCGCCAAGGCTATCAATCAACATTTTATCCATGCCCTTAGGGCCTAGGGTCGATTTCATAACCTCGGCAATGGCCTTGGCAACCATTATGTTTATCCTCATTGCCTCCTTACCAAAAGCCCTTTGGGTTCCCTCCTTAAGGACCAGTACTGGTACGCCACCTATCTGTGCCAAATACGCCTGTGTACCGCTGCTCATCGGAGGGTCCGTAAATCACTTCTATAAAAACCTTTCTTTTCACGAAAAGCGCGCCACAGGCACTACCAGATAAGTAGGTTGTTTAGATCGAAGATGTTTCGTTTAAGTACATCCCCGGCATTGACTACGGGTTTAACAAACCTATCCAAATCATCAATGCCAACCCTTGGGCACGCAGTATTAACCACGGCATCCACGGGCAGGTTATTAATCACGTCTGGCGAGACCTCGTCGGCATCTATCACCACGACCTCCTTACCAGCCCCTCTCAACTTACTCACTAATAACTCAACCAAGTCGCGCCTTAGCTGGCCAGGTTTTCGTGAGATAACAACGCCTACGCACCTGGCCTTCCTAAACTCCTCAATAGCCCTGACCTTCAACGCCAAGTACCTGCGGTATACGTACTCGACGTCCTCAATAACCCCCCTGAATACATCGAGCAGATAAACGGCGCTTCGCGGGTTCAGGAACTTAAACGTTAATGGATAGAAGTAGCCGGAGCCGATAAACAATACGGTACCCGGAATTTTAAAACTCACGAAGCACCCAGTTATGGCTTCATCGATCATTCTTAAACCAAACTTAGACGCCACGTGTTGGGCATATAATAAGTACGGTAATGCGTAGGCAACCACCACGTCAGGGTTTACCTTTACGAAGTCGTTAATTATCGACTCAGCCCTACTCACAAGCTCGGGCTGTGGCCTGTAGTATATTGGGGCGAATACGACACGCGGTCCACCGTCAATCCCCATCACCGTGACACTACCCCTTCTTTCAACTTTTACCCTAAGGTTCATACTCACAATGCGTAGGATATTCAACGGCAATGCGTGTCCCAGGTGTAGTACGTAATCGTAATCCCCAATCACTGAGAAATCACAGGCACCCCATGTATTGCGACTACTTAGGTACGCCCTGACACCCCTATTACTTAGGTATCGCACCAATTCAAGGCCCACGTACTTGAAACCGAGCGGCGTCTCAATGAGTACCTTAGCGCCCTGCCTGCTCAGGACCTCGCTCTCAATTTCCCTAAGTGGTAGCAAGTACATCCCGGCTATTTCGCTTAACTCATCATTAATACTAAACATTGCTTAAATATATTATATTAAAAAATTTAAATAATGTATAAGTAGATTCTGTGAGTTCTAAGGGGCCCATTAACCGTTACCGACTTCACAGCCCTCCAGCCAGGTACTTCAAAGTCGTGGCTAACAACACGAGCGCCACGCCTAAGCTCCCTGCTCAACTTCGGTTTCAGCGCCTCATTAACGTCACTACCAAGGTATAAAGTCACCACATCGGCTATTGAGTAATCGAAATCGAATAAGTCGCCCCAGACGACGTAGGCCCTACCCCTTAGCCCAAGCCTCTCGAAATTCTCGATGCATGCCTTAACGAGCGCGGGGTTTATCTCAATGCCTATACCCACCGCATCGAACACCGTAACCGCCAGCGTGACGATTCCGCACTCGCCAGCCCCCGGGTCGACAACCACCTCGCCTGGCCTAACATTAGCTAGCCTAAGCATTTCCAGCGCGACATCACGTGGTGTTGGTACGTACGGTACCGTCACGGTAATACAACGGATAAATGAGGGAAAGAGTTTTAAAGATGCTCTACATCCAAGGCCTTGGTATAACAAGCCATGCATACAATACCCCAACTGGAACATGCAAGGGCCGGCGTTGTGGGTAAGCACATCTATGGAAACCTATATGGGGTTGATCCGAGGATTCTAAACGATGAGGGCTTCCTACGGTCCCTCGTTATAAAGGCCGCCGAGATAGCGAATGTTCACTTAGTCGAGGTTAGGTCATGGAAGTTCGTGAATGGTGATAAGGAGGGCGTAAGCGTTATAGCGCTGGTTGTTGAGAGCCATATCGCAATACATACATGGCCCGTCTATAGATTTGCCACGGTTGATGTGTACACATGCGGTGATCACAGCATGCCGGATAAAGCCTTTAATTACATAGTGAGTGTTCTTAAACCCAAGAGGTACACGGTTAATTACTCAGACAGGTCAAGCGATTAATACTATGGAAATTTTTAATTCGATATTTACTGTTACAGTTATGATGTAGGTACGGGTACGCACCTCAAAATTCTAATCGCCATCTTAACATCGTCGGCTATCACGGTTTTTCTACCAGCATGTCTCGCGAGCTCTACACTCTTTGATGCGAGGTCAAATGCTATGTACTCAAGTATATCTCTCAATGCCTGTATTGCATCTTCACTTACCCTTTCAGCACCCGCCTTATGGAAGATTCTATCTATTGGTGCCAGAGGGAGTTCCGGCATTACCCTTCAAAACAGGGTTAAATATTTAAGAATTTTTCCTCTTTCTACACATGAAAACTACAGGTGTGTTTTAAAGACCTACATCCTCTAGTTTATACGTTATTGTTGCGAACCTAGTTTTGTATAGGTAGAAGATTTTGCCGCAGTTATTACAACGGCATACAATAATAAAGTTCTCACTACCCCTCCTGCTTAGGAACTGCACCATGACCCAGTTATTTAATCCGCAGTATGGGCATGTAATAACCATGACTAACCGCTGAGGTAATCCGTGATATCACGCTTATTAAACTTACCCTTACCCTCATCATTACCCGCCTTATCACCACTGTCCTGGCTATCCCTAAGCACCTCATCTATCGGTATTATATTCATACTAGCCTCCTCACCGTATCTGGTGGTCAGCACCTTCCTAACCATGCTAATCACGCTCTCATTTATGCCATCAACCCTCCTCACCCACTGCCCCAGGTTATTTAGGGCCTCTAGGGGTGTTCCGAAAACCCTCAGTATCGCCTCGGCCCTCTTAGGCCCGATCCCCGGCAGTGACGATAGGAATTGAATTTGTAAGTCCCTAATGGTTTTCCCCTTTCGCGTAGGTACCGCCTTGATCCCCCTGCTCTCTGCCCTCTCGGCGATTGATTTTATAATGTACGCAGTACCCTCCTCATTAGGTGTCGGTATAATCCTTAGGCCCATCTCGATTAGTGCCGCCAAGGAGCCAAGTACCGAGTGCTCATGAACCTCCCTCCTACTCAACGCCCTCCATAGGTCACCCTCCACGATTACGTAGGCCCTGTCAAAGGCACGTAGCAGTTCCCTGCCCTGCTCGAACAATCTTCCGTCGACTATCGAGGATATGAAGTCCATGGCCCTCTTACGTTCAACCCCCACATTACCCGGCAATACGTAATCACCAATATCTAATTTACGAGGGATTACACCGCAGTCAAACCTCTTGAGCCACTTGATGACCTCCTCCGCGGTCTCGTACTCTCTCGAATCAACTATTACTGTACAGCCCACTACCGAGTTAATACTTAGCTTCAGGGCTTTAAATCACTAATTGCCACAGCCACCGCGGCCTCGGTCCATGCTCAGCTCCTCACGAATAACCATGTATATGCCGAGTAGCGTTACTGCCATGCCAACCACCGTTATGGGTTGGGGGACTTGGTGGAAAATAATTAACGCCAGCAATGTCGCGCCAATTGGCTCGCCAAGGGTTGACGTGGTCACCGTGACCGCCCTAGAGTACTTAAGGGCGTAATTAAGCAGTGTGTGGCCTAGAAGCATGGGGCCCAAAACTATCATTACTATGTAGAACCAGGTATAGGGTGGGTATGGCCAAAACCTCGTTCGCAGTAGCAACCCCACAACCAGTGTTGTCAGGGCTGAGACGCCGTACACAGGCACGGTATACATGGCCAGCGACACCCTAGCCCTAACAACCCTACCAACCATGAAGTACACGGCGCCTGATACGGCACCAATCAACGCAAGTAAATCCCCCATCAATGCGTGGATGTTCACGAAGAACTCGGGCGCCGCGATAAGTATAACGCCAAGAAAAGCCACCAACACGCCGGCAATGCCCTGCCTTCCAACCCTCTCACCTATTAATTTACTAATGACCAGCGTGAAAATTGGATACGTGGACACCAAGGTCGTGCTTGCCGCGACCGTGGTTAGGTATAAACTCTCGATCCATGTTATGAAATGTATAGCCAACGCTACACCACCCACCACCATCAACGATGCATCAATACCCCTAAATGCGTATTTATTACCCACCCGCTCGATGATTAATAGCGGCAGTAATACGACAGCGGCTATGGCACTTCTCCAGAACGCTATGGCTATTGGCTGGGCACCCGAAAGTAATATTAATATCGATGCCCAGGAGATTGCCGTCACGGCAATCGCAAGCGCAACATACTGATTTAGTCTCATTTTACTAGAAATACGTTCGTTATGATTTATTAATAAAAATTTAGAGAGCATGAAGTTTATAAATGAGTCTAAAGGCTTGTCTTAAAACGTGGTTAAGGTACCAATAAGGCTTGTTAGTTGGGACGAGATAGTGGAATGGGCTAGGGTATTATCAATGAAAATAAGAGATTCCGGGTGGTTGCCCGACGTTGTCGTTGCAATAGCTAGGGGCGGTTATGCACCGGCTAGGTTGGTCTGCGACTACCTGGGCGTCACGGATTTACTAAGCATCCAAGTCGTTCATTGGCCGTCCACGGCGCAGGTCTCCGAGAGGGCTTACATTAAGTACCCGCTCACTGTTGACCTAAGCGGTAGGAAGGTCCTGGTTATTGATGACATAGTCGATACCGGGGACTCGATACAGCTGGCTAAGGAGTACATCGAGCGTAATAATAAGAATGTGGACGTGAGAACGGCAGCCCTTCAGTGGATATCAACCGTGGCCAAGTTCAAGCCCGATTACTGGGCCGTTGAGGTTAGGGATTGGACCTGGTTTGTCTATCCATGGAACGTGACCGAGGATGTGACGAATTTCATCAGAAGGGTGCTTATCGAGGAGTCGAGAAGTGGAAAGAAGGAGTGGACCCTAAACGAGGTAATTGATAAAATGGTTGAGTGGTACGGGGATGAGGTCCTTAAGGTTAAGATGACCTACATAGACCTCGCCCTTAGAAACCTCGAGAGACAAGGTCTCATAATGAGGGTTAGGAAGGACGATACCGAGCACATACTCGTTAAGGCTCATTAATTGGTGCGAAATACCCCGTTTAAAAGACCCATCATTTCAATGCCGTGTTAATGACCAACCCAGGAGAGTCATTTTTAAATGCATTGCCCCCTCACAGTAATTGCAATGGTTGACCAGGACGTTATTAAAGCCTCGGTAATCGGCAAACTTGGGAGGTTGCGGATATACCTCTACCTAGTACTACTACTGCTTTACCTAGCCGCGTATTTCCTAGGCTATGCCGTAAAACCAAGCCCGCAATTCGCATCGCAGGTGAATCAACAAATTAATCAATTCATAGAGAATGTAAATAGGCTATCCTCAATATCCCAATTCGCGGCATTCACTTATAAATTAACGACCTTCATATCCACCATAGGCCCATCATTAATACCAATATTCGGTATTTGGTACACGGCGACTCAGTGGGTGTACCTAGGCATTGCGACAAACGCAGTTACTGGTAATACAGCGTCGTCATTAATGGCCCAGACAATACTACTGTCGATGATACTCGCGATACCCTCAACGGATGGTTTACTCACGGTATTATTATTGATGAACTCTATTAGGCATAGGGCATTTAGGGAGTTCACGGTTTTAGCTCTGCGTTCATACATAATGTGGGTGATTATTACATTAATTCTTTTAGTAATATTTATGGCCCTGCCCTAGGCACATACTTATACTTACTCCTAACACTACGTCGATTGTTTTATTAATAATTTAGATGCTTCACGACAATTAATCATGGTAAAGGCCCGTCATTAGGAGGTGGGTGTGGATCGTGAGCATCGCCATACTATAATATTAAAAAATTTTTAAACTATCCCGTCCGGGCTTCGGTGTGGGTAAGGTAAAGATTGTGGCGACCATAGGTCCGGCATCCGAGAAACCCGAGGTATTAAGGGAGCTTGTTAAGTACGTTGATGGAGTTAGGATAAATTTTTCCCACGGCACGTCGAGTGAGTGGAGAACGAGGGTTCTCAATGTGAGGGAGTTTAGAGGTGATGTTGCAGTGCTTGGCGATCTAAGAGGCCCTGGTGTTAGGACTGGCGCTATGAAACCCATACACGTGAATGTGGGCGATACAGTGGAATTCAGGCTCGCGGATAGGTCGGATGGCAATTACGTACCTATACCAAACCCTGTGTTCTTCAGGGTGTTAACAATCGACGATGTGGTTGTGATGAATGACGGTAGACTGAGACTACGTGTAGATAAGGTATCAAGTAACAAGGCGGTACTCACCGCATTGACTGCGGGCTCGATAGCTCAGGAGAAGGCCGTTGTTGTTAAGGGAAAGGACTACCCAATACCGATACTTGACGATTACGATAGGGAGGCATTGAAGATCGCGGTCGAGCTCGGCATGGACTACGTCGGCGTGAGCCACGTTAGGAGCTCGGACGACATTGAGGAGGTTAGGGCGGAGCTCAGAAGGCTTGGTGGTGATTGGGTAAGGCTTGTGGCGAAGATAGAGGGGCCAGACGCCGTGAGAAACCTAGAGGATGTGGTGTGCGCAAGTGATTACGTAATGGTTGCTAGGGGCGACTTAGGGATGCACTTCGACCTCGAGGAAATACCGAGGATACAACGCCAAGTGATAAGGACCGCCCATAAATGCGGTAGGCCGGTCATGGTTGCGACGCAGCTTCTCGAGTCCATGATCGAACAGCCCGTGCCCACGAGGGCCGAGGTTGTCGATATAACGAACGCGGTCATGGAGGGCGTCGACTCATTATTACTAACCGGCGAGACCGCGGTTGGTAAATACCCAATAGAGGCTGTTCAGTGGTTAAGGAGGGTGGCGGGTGAGTACGAAGATGATGTGGGTGTGGAAAGGGGCGTTACTGCAAACATAACCGACAGGCTCGCCCTGGGTATTGTGCAACTCGCCGAGGACATCGGGGCCAAAATAGTCATTTACTCAAGGGGTGGTAGGTTCGTAGAGTCCATTTCACGGTATAGACCTAAGGTCCCAATATACGTGGGCATCAGCGATGAAAGGCTACTAAGAAGGCTGAGACTTTATTGGGGGGTTGAGCCTGTACTGATCGGTGAAGTCAAGGACTACGAGGAGGGTGAAAGGGAGACACTCAATAAGTTAATCAGTGACGGGTTGGTGGCTAAGGGCGACCTGGTCCTACTCACCCACGGTGTGGTCGATACATACAACGACTACAGTATTAGGATAATAAGAGTTTAATAGCCCTCAGGCACCTCGAGCCGTACCTTCTAATTAATAAGTAAGCTATGTATACCATCACGAAGTCTATAAACAATAGAAAAACACCGACTAATGCGTACTTAAGCATGAATGCCCTAATCGCTAGGTATAGCAGTACGAGGAATACCGAGGCCAGGGTAGCTACGATTGCTAAGCATGCGTAATTAATCACTGCGTGCCTAACATCACCGCTGCCGATCACCCTCAGGGCATCCCCGATGCGCTTGGCGTTGGGCTCTAGGTAGACCTTGACATAACCAAGCTTAATCAACTCCTCGGCAGCCCTCCTCTCCGAGTCATTCAATGAGTCGTAGGCCACCCTACCCATCCTCAGGACCTTCCCAAGTAGTTTCTTAGCATCCTCACTTAACTCGCCCATCTAAAAACCACCCTATTAATCAATTCAGAAGAGCTTAACTGCCTAAACACAACATTACGGGTCCTGATGAGCTCAACCGCAGTGTTCAACCTTACAAACACGTCATTGACATCGCTGCCGTAAATCACTAAGTAGTTATCACTACCGTCACTAATTAAAGCCCCAAGGCCGGCTATGCTACTCATCAACGCCGAATCCAGAAAACCCAGCCAAAGCGCGGCGATCCAATTATCACCAACCCTAACAACCCCATCACCAACACCAACGCTAAAGCACACCTTACGTAGTCTCAAATTACCAATATCGAACACGTCATAATCCCTAACAACACCGACCTTAACCCTCACGGTATTACCAACCCCCTCCCCCCGTCTCCTACGCCTAAAGAATAAGAAGTAAACCAGTAGCGAAACCGCAATAATAAATACAAACAATAGCGGATTTATGATAAATAAAATAAATGCTACAAGGACCCCCAAAATCCAGTACCACCTTCTCCTTAAAAAGTCACCAATACCCATTGTTTAACAAAATAGCTAATCGTTTAGCCCCTAATTAACCAAATGAGCAAAAAGAGAGGAGATCACGATAAGCCTGAGGACTAGAATTAGGAGGATTTTTTAACATAAAAAGATCTCACTTCACGACGAAGAAAGTATTGCCATTAATAAACAACGTTGTAAGACCCATACCTAAAAGAAAAGTACTTTTGTGGCAGTTCACAGTAATTATTAACTCAGAACATTTAAAAGAAACGGGGTTGTTGTGTTCTTGATGTCCAAGAAGGCAGCCGAGAAGAAGACTGAGGAGAAGAAGGAGGAGAAGAAAAAGAAGAAGTAATCGTAATAATTAATTCCGAATTTTATTAAAATTAACTAAAAAACGTTTATTTTTATTATTTTTATTCCGAATACCAATTCCCTCATATAAACCTTCGTCTACCGTTTCTACGGATGGTTTAGAAGTAATTGGCCGGCTGCACGCCCAACCACGGCATAACCCCCCTTCTGTACTATCGATCTAGGGCCCTACCCGGACCTCACCCGTGGAGATCACAGGTCCCTACTTGGGCCGTTATCCCCTAGCGACCTCTCGGTCGGCGGGTTACCCCGCGGGGATCCACGGCGCTTGGGGGAGTTTCCTCGGGTGGGTCGTTGCCGAACCCACCCGGTTGGGGGCCGTGGTTGGGCGTGCAGCCGTTATAATTATAGTTTTTTATGTATAAATTTAACTCGTCAATTCCTCGTAAATGCCCTAGTCATAAGTTTGCCCTGCTCGTTGTCTGTTGTTGCTTTGGAAATTTTAGCCGTTTTTCAATTTTAGGTTGTAATGGTGCGGTTTATTGCATGGAATGGCTAAATCTTAATAAACCCTTACTCCGTCTACGGTTTGAATGAGTAAGTACGTGTATCCCGATGCCATAATTACGACGGCTGGCCACGTGGATCATGGAAAAACAACGCTGGTTCATGCATTGAGCGGTGTTTGGGTTGCTAGGTATAGTGAGGAGATTAAGAGAGCTATGACTGTGAAGTTAGGCTACATAACCATAGGCCTCTATGAATGCCCCTCCATGGAGGGCGAGTTTAGGATAATTAGTGATGGCTTGCTTAAGGATGGCAAGTGCCCTAATGGTGACGAACCAATACTTAGGAGGAAGGTGTCAATACTTGACGTTCCGGGGCATGAGGTTTTAATAAGTACCATGATCTCGGGCGTCTCTTACGTTGATGCCGCATTATTGGTCATTGACGCATCCATGCCCGTACCTCAGCCACAGACGGAGGAGCACTTCATGGCGTTGGGCATAGTCGGTGTTAAGAAGTTAATAGTTGTTCAGAACAAGCTCGACCTGGTCACTAAGGAGCAGGCTCTTGAAAACTATAAGCAAATCAAGAATTTTCTCAGGGGTACCTGGGCCGAGGGGTCGCCAATCATTCCCGTATCCTCGCTGCACAGGGTGAATATCGAGGCCGTATCCACATTAATAAATGAACTTGTTAAGCCCAGGGAGGTCGCGGGCGGCGACTTTAGAATGCTTGTTTTAAGGAGTTTCAATGTCAACAGACCTGGAACACCGCCTGATAAGTTGGTAGGTGGGGTCCTTGGCGGAACCGTTATTCGCGGCTCCGCCAAGGTTGGTGATGAGATTGAAATAAGGCCCGGCCTTAAGCTCGGTAATAAGTACGAACCGATAATAACGAAGATCGTGAGTATAGCAATTGGTGACGAACGCGTTGAGGAGGCGAGGCCAGGCGGCTTGGTTGGTATAGGCACGGAACTCGATCCAGCATTAACGAAGGCGGACTCGTTGGTAGGCAGTGTCGTTGGTAAGCCAGGCACGCTACCACCAGTGTGGAGTGATTTATCCCTTGAGTTTCACAGAATTGAAAGGCCACGGGACGAGGCGTTGAGGGAGGTCTCGTTCAAGCCTAAGGACGTGGTTATGGTTCACGTGGGTTCAGCGGCAGTGATGGGGATAGTTAAGGGATTCCACGGAAATACACTCGATGTAACACTTAGGAAGGCCGTGTCCGCGGATGAGGGCTCGAAAGTCGTCATTACTAAGCAAATAAACAATAGGTGGAGGATCATTGGCTACGGCATTCTCAAAGGTGGTAATGTCGTTCTCGAGTAATGGACATGGAGTCGAAGATACAGTGCGTAGTCCTGGACAGTAGTGCGTTGTTGGCAATGTTTACGCTGGGGTTGAGGGTCCTCGATCAAGTCATGAGTATTGTGGAATCACCCATAGTGCCCATAGTTCCGTACCCAATAGTTAATGAATTAATGAAGCTAAGCGCCTCGGGTAGGCCGGGTATAATGAAGGCGGCGCGGAGTGCGTTGGACTATGTAATTAATAACTTATCCATTGCGGGTATAGAGGCATCGCCTGACGACTCGGTTGTCGAGGTCTCGAGTAGGTATGGGTGCATAGCTGTAACGCTAGACGTAAAATTAATGAGAAGGTTGAGAAGCCTAGGTGTCAGGGTGATCTACCTAAGGGCTAGTTCATTTAGGCTTGAGGCGGACTTTGATTAGTAACGCTGATTTACCGTCAACATGAGGGGATGCGAAAAACGCTTAAAAACAGGGCACATCGTAATTTAAGGGGCGGATGAGGGTGGAGACACTAGGCGGCCAAGAGCCGCCGGCGGCACTCCCCTGACACCCCATGATTTTTATAGTTTGTATTGTGTTGGTTTCCAGTTGCATGTTGTTTCCTGGATCCTCCCCTCGAGTGCTTCCTTCAGTAGTTTCCTTGGGTCCTTAACCTCCATCATGGGCCTACCGCTGGCGTTTCTGAGGAACATCAAAACCTCAGCCAGTATGCTGAGTGCTACCTCGCCAGGGGTCTTGGCGCCTATGTCAAGCCCAACGGGTGAGTGTAGCCTGGCGAGTACGTAATCCAGCTCCAGCCCCCTCTTCACCATCTCCGCAATCATTACAGCAGCCCTCCTCTGACTAGCCAGTAAACCTACGAACCTAGCCCCACCCTTAAGCGCCATGTATAGGGCGTCGGCATCGTACGGCTTACCACCCTCGTTAGCTATGATAACTACGGAATTCCCAGTAACCAACCTCTCCAAAACCCTCAGGTCGTTACTAACGAGGTAAGCATTGCTGAAGGCTCTCTCATCGACATCGCCATTACCGACAACGGCCACGTAAAAACCAACCGCACCCCCAACATCAACCAGGGCCTTAGCTATCGACCCGGAACCAACAACGATTATTGTGGGCCTAACCTCAACGGGCTCGGCAATCACCCTAACATCGCCGATCACGACCTCAACAACCCTACCCTTAGCCAACGCCTCATTCGCAACCTCAATAACGGCATCACTGGCCACGCCAAGTAGGGCCTTGCCGTTAACAACCACGTCGAAGACGACCGAATCACCCCTAACCAACCTAACAATAACCACCCTACCACCCAACGAAACGGCATCACCCAAAGCCCTAAAAAACTCGCAGGAAGACATAACCCAAAACTAGAAAACTTAAGAGATATTTTTAAGGCATGGCTTTAAAAGGGGTTTTTAACGCTCATGATGTATGGGCACGCCGAGAACTAGGCACATGGAGGCTGGGCCCAGGGTTGCGAATTTCTTCATAATCACCGTGTCCACGTCTAGGTATAATGCCAAGATCAATAACCAACCATACACGGACGAATCCGGCGACTTGGCCGAGTCCATGGTTAAGGAGGCTGGGCATAGGGTAGTTGGTAGGGAGTTGGTTAAGGATGATTCAATCATGATTAGGTCCCTAGTGGACTCCCTATTGCTTAGGGATGACGTCGACGTCATAGTCCTCACAGGAGGTACAGGCCTGGCCAGGAGTGATGTTACGGTAGAGGCCGTAAGGCCACTCTTTGAGAAGGAACTTGAGGGGTTCGGCGAATTGTTTAGGTACCTGAGTTACCCCAAGATCGGTACTGGCATAATAATGACTAGGGCAACGGCCGGCATATCCAGGGGTAAATTAATAGTGGTGTTACCCGGCTCGCCTGATGGCGTTAAGACCGGGCTGGAAATAATTCTTCAGGAACTCCCGCACATACTCTACATAATCAGGAGTTGATTGATTATACAGAGGTAGTTTATGCACCTGTGGATTCCCTTAAATCCTTAACACCACATTATCGTTTAATGGACCTCATACTTTCAATAATACCATTCACGGGATCGACGCTCATGACCTACTACGCATGCGAAAACTACAGGTATGTTAACGTGTGCCTACCAGGCGTGTTTCATTGTGAGCGTTTCAATTTCATAGTGCCCAGAAGAATAAGGTTGGTGTTGGCCATTGGTGCGGCTGTGGTTCTTGCAGTATTAGGCGTCTTATTTATTCTCAATATGTACTTACCAGCCCTCATTATCTCATTGATGGGCTTAGTAATTGGGGTTTACGGCATATACCTACAGGTGAGTCATAGGGCGTATTGCATGTATTGCTTAACCACCGATATCATACTCCTCATATCCGCCTTGATCGCATACCTAAATTTGTAAGGATTAAACTCTTTGAATTATGAAGTACTCAAGAGACGCATTTTACTCATGGCGAAGTACTTTTTAAGGTGTTGGTTCTTGTTTGTTTTGTATGGTGAGGGTTCGTTATGGGGGTTCCTTCGATGTTAATAAGCCTAGGGATTTCGTTTACAACTTCCTCGTGGATCCTAGGAATGTTGCCTCCGCAATACCTGGTGTTGAGTCTGTGGAGGTTTTGGACCAGGACAATTTCAGGGTTAGGGCGTCGCTTGGTGTTGGTGCGATTAGGGGTACCGTGAATATCACGGCTAGGTTTGTCGAGAAGAGGCCTCCTGAGAGTGCTAAAATTGTTGGTAGGGGTAGTGGTATGCAGAGTAACATGGACTTCGAGATGGGCTTCAACCTCGAGGAGGTGGGTCCCGGGGCCGCGAGGGTTAATTGGTACTTCGACGGAAACATCGGCGGCCTAATAGGCTCAATGGGCGCCAGGGTCCTAGACCCAGTAGCCCAAAGAATAATCCAAGAAACAATACAAAAACTAAAACAGAAACTATCGGGGTAAGTCCTCACCAGGGTCTTGAGCACGGAAACCTAAAAACTTATTAACTCATTCATAACGCGGTCTTGATAGGTATGAGCCTGATACTAAGGCCTAAGGAGTCCGCCCTACAGAAGCCACACATAAACCTAGCCGTAATAGGGCATGTGGATCACGGCAAATCAACACTAGTAGGCCACCTACTGGTGGTTACTGGCTATGTCGATGAGAAGGGCTTCAAGGAGCTTGAGGAGATGGCTAAGAAGATGGGTAAGGAGGACTTCGTCTATGCCTGGGTCACGGACAGGCTCAGGGAGGAGAGGGAGAGGGGTGTCACGATAGAGGCCATGCACGTGGGCTTCGAGACACCCAAGTACTTCATAACAATAATCGACCTACCCGGCCATAGGGACTTCGTTAAGAACATGATTGTTGGTGCGAGCCAGGCAGATGCGGCGCTGCTCGTGGTCTCGGCAAGGCCTGGTGAGTTCGAGGCTGGTATTGGACCACAGGGGCAAACAAGGGAGCACCTATTCCTAGCGGCAACGTTGGGTATAAGGCAGATAATAGTTGCCGTTAATAAGATGGATGTGGTTAATTACGACCAAAAGAGGTATGAGCAGATAAAGGCCGAGGTCAGTAAGCTCCTAAAATTGCTGGGTTATGACCCATCGAAGGTACCATTCATACCAGTGAGTGCACTTAAGGGTGACAATATCAAGGATAAGAGCCCCAACATGCCGTGGTATAACGGACCCACGATATTAGAGGCGCTGGATATGCTACAGCCACCGCCCAGGCCCGTTGATAAGCCACTTAGGTTGCCGATTCAGGACGTCTACACAATAACTGGTGCCGGTACGGTGGTTGTCGGTAGGGTTGAGACTGGCGTGTTAAAGGTCGGTGATAGGGTCGTAATTATGCCGCCAGCTAAGGTTGGCGATGTCAGGAGCATCGAGACCCACCACATGAAGCTTGAGGAGGCCAAGCCCGGTGATAACATTGGCGTCAACATCAGGGGTGTTGAGAAGGAGGATGTGAAGAGGGGCGATGTGTTGGGCCACCTCACTAATCCACCAACGGTTGCCGAGGAGATAGTGGCTAGAATAGTCGTCCTCTGGCACCCAACGGCGATAGGGCCTGGGTACACGCCGGTGCTCCACATACACACAGCCACGGTACCCGCGCAGATCGTGGAGTTAATAGCCAAGCTAGACCCAAGGACTGGCCAAACCGTTGAGCAAAAGCCGCAGTTCATCAAGCAGGGCGATGCGGCGGTCGTTAGGCTGAAGCCGTTGAAGGACGTAGTTGTTGAAAAATTCAGCGACTTCCCAGGCCTTGGCAGGTTCGCGCTTAGGGACATGGGTAGGACGATAGCTGCTGGGCAGGTAATAGAGGTAAAGCCGAAGAAGGTTGAGATAAAGGCGTGATGATTAATGCCGAGGAAGGCGCGCATACGTATTTGGGGTACGGATAGCAGGCAGGTTAATGACTTGGCCAACGAGATAGTAAGCATAGCTAAGAAGCTCGGCGTGAGGGTCTCAGGCCCAATACCGCTGCCAAGAAAGAGGCTGCTCGTGACAGTAAGGAGGGCGCCCAGTGGCCAGGGCTACCACACATACGACCACTGGGAAATGAGGATTTACAAGCGGTTAATAGACATGGACGCGGACGAGAGGGCGCTAAGGCAGTTGATGAGGATTAGGATACCCGAGAACGTAAAAATAGAAATAGAACTAGTGGATTAGTACAATCACGGCATCATTAATAATTTCATTAAACAATAAACAATCAAAACTAATTGCAATACTTCACTACCACTTATCCTTAAAAGTTGTTATTTTAAATGAACAGGCCCAACAGAAAAAAGGCGGTCATTAACAACAACACGTATGACTGGGCAAAGCATGAGGAGGTATGGGATTGCCATAATAATTGGTGCATTAGCCCTGTTGGGTATAGTGCTTGCCGTGGTATTAAACCTATGGACACCCACGAAAATCTATGGCTCACTCGTGCCAGTGCAAAGTTTTGAGGTCGTCGCCAATTTCAGCGATGGTTCCATACCGCCCTCACTCATGTATAAAATGATAAATAACACGTATGAAAGCGCCCTGAAGGGCTTCGTCACACTAGAACAACCACCATACCCAGTGGTTAACGTTAAACTACTCAGCAATACCCTGGTCACGTTTAAGCTACCTAGTGGCTTTAGGTACGAATACGCATCAATCGTTATCCACGACAATAGGATCTATGTGTACGAATTTAATAACGCACAGGACTATAGGTTATACACGGTAGTCTCAATGCCTATAGCCTCAGTAACAGTAAAGATAATATACCCTGAAACTAAGGTTGGGAACACCACATTAGTACCGGTTGGCACCTTTATAATCGAAAAGTTCAACGTACCATTACCGGGCATATCGGATGTATCGGACGACCCAGTGGTTTATTTTGAATCATATTCGGCCGTATGGTACATAGGAAGCCAGGTAGCCGCAAATACCACTGCAGCGGGTTG
>JAKMAE010000066.1 GCA_022014875.1 Vulcanisaeta sp.
CACTAACCCTACTCCCCCTACCACCCAATATACTCCTATACTCCAACCTACCACCGAAGCAAACCATTATTCGAAAGGTGCTTTAAACCTACCTCATTGAAATCCTTACATTGGATTGTGTCCCGGATTAACTAAAACTTTTAGTCATCCCCACTTCACCCCTGTAAGCACCACCTTAAATTACGCCTCAATCGATCACTAATTCGAGGTCATGGCTAATGAGGTTGGCTTCGTAGTTAGTGTGGAGAGCCCGTTGGTTTACTTGGTATCGGTGAAGAGGGACAGCGGCATTAGTAGGTATGACTACGTCTACATACCAATGAGGGACTACGTAAATGGGAGGGAAATCGACGTGAAGGTGCTCGGGCAGGTGCTTTGGATCAAGCGGGAGCCCTACAGGATCGGTGTCGATGGTTACGTAGCAGATGTGCTCGTGGACATGCCGAGGGAGAGCATTGTGGAGGTTGTGCAGGCCAGGGTGATGGTGCTCGGTTATAAGTACGGCGATAGGGTGTACATGCCCAGGTCCGTACCGGCGGTGGGGACGCCAGTATACCTGGCCGACGCCAAGATGGTCAGCGAGTTCGTCGGCGTCGACCCAGAGAGGGCGTTGTGCATTGGCCGCCTATCGGCAAGGTCTGACGTGCCTTACTGCATAGACATGAATGGGCTGAGGAGGCACCTAGCCATAATAGCCGCCACCGGCAGCGGTAAGACGTGGTCATCCGTAGTGCTAATAGAGGAGTTGCTCAAGAAGGGGGCTACTGTATTGGTCATAGACCCACATGGGGAGTACGTCAGTATCAAAAACAGTGCCTCTAGGCTTGGTCCCCAATTCGCCGATAAGGTCCTAGTCATAGACGCAACCAATAGGGGGTCCGGTGACCTTAGGTATAGAATAAACATTACCAAGGTCGAGCCCGAGATCCTGGCCAACGTAGCTGGTGTACCCCGGGGCGCCTCCAGGATTAGGTACATCATATACATACTTCACAGGTTGGTGAGGGTGCTTGTTAAGCACACGGGCGTTAAACAACTCGGTAGCCTAGACGTCATGGTTAGGATAATCAATGAGTACCTTAACCATGGCAGTGTTAATATTGAGCGATTGATTAGGCGGTACAACGTTACGTTGGACGCCGAGGGTAGAAATAAGGTTGAGAGATTGCTCAACGAGCTAAGGGACATTGTTGATACGAAGTCGAAAAAGGCCGTACTCGTTAGCGCCAGGATGTACCTGAACAAACTAAGGAGGCTTGGCCTATACACGTATTGGTCCCTACCCATATCGAGGATCCTGAGGCCCGGCACCGTCACCATAGTGAACCTGGCGGGGCTGAGCGATGAGGTTCAGGACCACGTGGTTTATCACGTATTGAGTAGGGTGTTCAGGGCAAGGGTTAACCACGTTAGGGGTTTGCCAGGTCCTAGGTACCCATTCCCCGTAGTCGTGATTCTAGAGGAGGCCCATAGATTTGCACCACCTAAGTCGGTAAGGAATACCCTCAGCCTTGGCATTATTTCGAGGATTGCGGGTGAGGGTCGTAAGTTCGGCGTTTACCTAGTGGTTATAACGCAGAGGCCGTCCAAGGTCGACCCTGACGTCCTCAGCCAGTGCAATAGTCAAATAATACTGAGGCTCGTTAATCAGAGGGACATACAATCAGTCCTCGCGGCCAGCGAGGCGCTTAGTGATGAGTTGGGTAGTTTAATACCAACGTTGGACGTTGGGGAGGGAATAGTCGTTGGGCCAATAACCCCATTACCGCTAGTGATTAGGCTTAGGGACCGCGTCCTGGATTACGGTGGCTCGGACATAGACCTGAGCAAGGCGTGGGGGGTTAGTACGGACATAAACAGGTTCAGGCGTGAGGTCGAGAGTTTACTAAACACCAAGGTGAGCATTAATAGTGTGCTCGAGGCAATGTCCCTCATTTCGGAGGTCAACGACCCAGTCATGGACATGGGGGTCCTCAGGGGCAGGGTTGGGGGTGCACATGTTGAGGTTAGGGTAAGCGAGGGCACGTGGAGCTGCGAGGTTTGTGGGTCCAGGGACGAGCCGTGCCCCCACGTGATAGCCCTTGTGGCGAAAGCAATTAAGGATGGCTTGGTTAAGTTGGGTGGGTAGGGATGCTAATTGCTCATTTGGCCGATATCCACCTTGGGCATAGGCAGTACGGGCTTGAGGAGAGGCTTGAGGATTATAACAGGGCGTTCCTCAGGGCTGTCGACGAGATAGTGAGGTTGAGGGAGGGTGAGGGCTTGGACACCGTCATAATAAGCGGCGACTTCTTCGACACCCAGAGGCCGGCCCCAAGCATCTACATAACAGCGATTAGGGGCCTTACGAAGCTTAGGGAGGCGGGTATCAGGGTATTCGTTACCAGGGGTAACCATGACGCATCCGTGATAAATCCAACGGAGAACCCACTGGTAGTCCTACACAGCATGGGCTTGATTGAATACTTAGACAATGATTATAGGGACTTGGGTGGGGTACGCATTATGGGTGTTGGGACCGTCTACACGGACATGCAGGGCAGATTAATTAATTCATTGAGTAGGCTTAAGGGGGGCGGCATCAACATAGCGGTTATTCACCAGTACGTAGAGGGTGCGCCGTATGTTTACCCAATGCCGAACGTGGACGTATTCATGGTGAACGAGAAACCACTGTCCCAGCTAGGCCTCGACTACATAGCCGTTGGCCATATACACGAGCACGGGCTCAGACACCCGAGGCTCAACGCCGTATACCCAGGCTCGCTGGAGGTTTGGGATGTTAGGGAGTTCGAGGTCTACGAGTACGTTAATGGCAGGCTTAGCAAGGTCAAGGACATGGACCCAAAGGGCTTCCTAGTACTCGATGTTGGCAGTAACGGGGTTAGGGTTAGGCAGGTCAGGCTTAGCCCCTCGAGGAGGATGGTTAGGGTTAAGGTTAGGTATGAGGATGCGAAGCCAAGCACCGTCAAGGGCGATGTTTCGTACATAGCCAACAACCTTGACGCCAAAGGCTCCATAGTAATACTGGAGATAGAGGGAACAATCTCAAGCGGGTACTCCACTAGGGACTTCAGGGCGAGTGAGTTGAGGAAGCTCTTCAGCAGGGCTTGGGTGGATGTTAGGTTAAACCTGGAGAGGAGGGGTACCGCTGAGGTTCCCCAACACGTATTCGGCGGCATTGACGAGATAATTAGGCAGGCCCTTAGGTCTAGGGTGAACAATGATGAGTGGGTCAATGCCCTGTTGGGGGTTATCGAGAGGGTTAGGGCCGGTGATGAGGACGGCGCATTCTCAATACTTGAGAGGCTCGTCAACGTACCACTCAGGGGTGCCAGGTCTATAATGGATTGGTTAAGGGGGGCTTGATGATCACGAGGGTTGAGGTCGAGAACTTCAGATCAATCGTTAAGGGTAGGGCGGTCATTACGGAGGGCGTGAACTTCGTCCACGGACCCAACGGCGCCGGGAAGACGAGCCTCCTCGAGGCAATAGCCATAGCCCTCTACGGCTCGGACTGGGTTAGGGGTAGGTATAGGCTTAGTGACTTGGTTAGGCGCGGTGCCTCTAGCTCGGTAATACGCCTGGAGTACGTTGGGATTGATGGGCGTAGGTACCTGGTCCAGAGGGTTTTCAATACCGAGAAGACCCTGGAGACGCAGACCTACGTAATCGACGAGAGCGGTAGGAGGGTTGCCGTTAGGGATAGGGAGGTCACCCAATTCGTCATTAAGACGACTGGGGTGAGTATGGAGGTGTTTTCCGAGTTGTTATACGTAAGGCAGGGCGAGATTAGGGACATACTGAGGGTTGGCAAGAGGGGTGAGTTTAGGCTGGATGAGTTGCTTAGGTTGGACGCGATAGAGAGGGCTCGGCAGGACGTGATTAGGGAGGCCATAAAGAGCGTTAGTGCGGCCATGGAGAACCTTAGGGGTAAGTTGGAGATCCTGGAGAGGGAGTTGTCAGTGAGGAGGGAGGAGTTGGGGAGGTTGGAGGTGGAGTTGAACGGTGCGGTTAGGGAGTTGGAGAGGAGGGAGGCCGGTCTTAGAGATATCGAGGCTAAATTAAGTGAGTTGGTTAGTAAGGAGGAGGAGTTGAAAAAACTGGAGAAGGAGTACCTGGAGCTAAGGGCGAGGCTTGAGTCGTTAACTAATGAGGAGTCCTCACTTAGGGCCGAGCTTGATAGGTTGAGTAGGGCTATTGAGGAGGTCCGGGGGCTCGAGGGCAGGGTTAAGGAGCTGGAGTCGTTAATCGCCAGGGATGGGGAGGTCCGGAGGAGGATTGATGAGTTGGCCAGGAGGCGCGATGAGCTGAGGGGGAGGCTCACGCTAGCCAGGGAGCTTAGGCGTAGGGCTGAGGCGATAAGTAGGGAGTTGGACAGTGTCAATAAGGCCCTCAATGATTTAAATAGTGAGCTCGAGAGGATGAGCAACCTAAGGCTTAGGGCTGAGGAATTGAGAAAGCTGTTGAGCAGGAGGGTCGCTATAGAGACTGAACTAAATAATGCAAGGACTGAGTTGGGTAGGGTCAATGCGGAGATCGAGCACCTCAGGGCCGAGCTGAGCCTGCTGAGGGACGGTGGCGGTAAGTGCCCACTCTGCGGTAGACCGCTCACTGCGGATATGGCTCGGGAATTAGTGGTTTCTAGGGAGGCTAGGTTGAGGGAATTGAGTAGGAGGGCCCAGGAGCTCGCCGATAGGGTTAGTAGGTTAAGTAGCGAGTTGGAGGCGTTGGCTGGGGTTGAGGAGGAGTTGAGGGTGTTGGAGGCCGAGTTGGGTAAGGAGGGGTTGATAAGGTCGTCGATTGAGGACCTACGGAGGAGGAGGGAGGCGTTGCTGGCCGAGCTGAACCAAGCCGTGGGTATTGATGAGGAGGCTGTGATGAGGGAGTTAACAAATGTTGAGGCTGAATTGGCTAGGCTTAGCAGCGAGCTTGAGGCCATTAATAGGGCTAAGGTGGAGTTGGCCGAGATTAGGGGTAAGATTGCGAGCATGGGTGGGTTGGAGGCTAGGGCTAGGGAGGTTGAGGAGAGGTTGAGGATTGTTGTTAAGGCTAGGGCTGAGGTTGAGGCCAGGGTTAGGGAGTTGGAGGGTAGGGTTGCGGAGTTGGTTAGGGTCAGGGAGTTAATTGAGGAGTTGAGAGCGAGGAGGGACGCGGCGCTTAAGGAGGTTAGCGAATTAAGGGGTAGGGTTGATGCCCTGAGGAGTAGGATTGAGAGGCTGAGGTCGGAGGTGTCAGGTAAGGCTGAGGAGGTCGCTAAATTGAGGGGTGAGTTGGGTAGGTACGTGAATGCCGTCGACGTTTTAAACAAGCTACAGCAGGCCCTCGATGATGCCAAGCCAATCATTAGGAGGTTGTTCCTCAATTCCATAAATGAGGAGTTGAACTCGATGATGAGGGATTTGATGCATAAGGTCTCCTACGCCTCCGTGGAGGTTGGTGAGAATTACGAAGTAGTTGTTAGGAGGGTTGATGGGGTCTCGCTACCCGTTGAGTCCCTATCCATCGGTGAGAGGAACCTCGTGTCGTTAATGCTTAGGTACGCGATAGCTAGGGTGATTATGGGCTTTATACCAATCTTCATACTCGATGAACCAACGGAGCACCTTGACGAGGAGCACAGGCGCAGGATAGCCTCCTGGATCAGGAGCCTGAGTAATGGTGTTAGGACCGTCATCATAACGTCCCACGTCGATGCGCTTGAGACGATAGCGGACAACGTGATTAGGGTGGGCTTCATAAACGATAAGGGTGAGTCCATGTTCTCAAACGCCTAACCTCGACGGGCACCAGGTAATGTCTCCTCCCTGGGTAGGAAAGGGGTTAAATTAATGCAGGTTGAGTGGGTTGGGGATGGCTAGGGGCCTGCCCGCCTACGTACTCGGCGGTTTAATAATACTGATGGGCATGGTTATCTCCATATCCCTAATACTATCCATACCATCGCCAATAACGACAATAACGGGGTACCTAAACATTACGGCGAATGCCTACCTAGGCCTTGGCAATTACCTATTAGTCATTGTTGGGCAGAACAACTTCAACCTACCAATAACGAGGCTGGGTATTTACATACCGAGGACTGGGACCAACATTACCGTGACCACGGAAATACCCAGCGGGTCCTACTTCTTATTGATGATATTCCAGGGACTAAACACCTCATCAATCATAGCGCCTGGGCTTGAAGTCTATGGCGACCCAGGTAATTTATCGAGAATTAACAGGCCGGGCTATGCCTACGGCTTAAACGCCACCGCAGTGGTTAACAACGAGGTGACCAGGCATTACGTGTTCCAGGCGGTGGCGCTGGACTCGCCAATCGTGGTCGCCGTGCCGTACATAGCCAACCTATCGAGGCCCGTGGTTACCATGTACGTGTTCCAAATGGTACCGCTGGGCGCAGTCGACATAGACGGTTTCGGCCTGGCATCAACAACCCAGCAGTTAACCCAGTGGGTCGCGTGCAACCTCTCTAAACCGATAGCCCTGACCCCCCGGGGATTCACCTACATGGTGATTAACATGTCCGCGGCGAACGGGACCACCTGGCCCTTGGGCATTGGTTACGTGTGTAATGCAACCCCCTCAACCGCACTACCGATGCCGCTCTACCTCCTGGTCACGGTTAGGTACACCTACGTTTATGGGATGATCACGGTCGTGAGGGAGGACTCCTTCCCAGTCCTGGTAATACCCATGAGGTTGAGTAATGCGTAAAACCCAGGGCTCCCCGTCTAGCCGTGGACCCGAGGCTAAACGCCCTATTCCACCCAAGGTCCGTGGCCATAATAGGCGCCACAATGAGGGAGGGCAGCGTCGGCGCCGTGATAACTAGGACGTTGATTGAGAGGTTCAGGGGTAGGGTCTACCTAGTCAACCCAAGCTATAGCGAGTTATTCGGCCTCGCGGTTTACAGGTCTGTGCTTGACATACCCGATGACGTGGACCTAGCCATCATTGTGACGCCCGCCCCCACAGTCCCCGGCATAGTCAGGGAGTGCGCAATTAAGGGTGTTAAGGTTGCAATCATAATTAGCGGTGGTTTCAGTGAGACGGGGGAGTCCGGCGCTAGGCTTGAGGAGGAGGTTAGGGCGAGCGCCCAGGGCAAGGTCAGGATACTTGGGCCTAACTGTATCGGTGTTTATAATGCGTTTAATGGTTTGGACACATTCTTCATTCCCGAGGAGAGGATGGGTAGGCCTAAACCTGGCCCTGTGGCTTTAATTAGCCAGAGTGGTGCCG
>JAKMAE010000067.1 GCA_022014875.1 Vulcanisaeta sp.
CCCTGGGTTTCTCGTAATTACCGATTACCGAGAGGTTCATGTTACCCCTACGATCGACCTGGGCCGCGGAAAAGAACATTACGTCGAGTAATCCGCGTCTTGCCAGGTCAAACACGTCCAAACTCGTTACAATACCTTTACCATTAATGAATATGTTTGGGTCGCCCGATGAGGGCGTTATCAACACGTCGACCGGGTCGTAAATCTCCGCCACATTTAGGAATGTTATTTTACGACCCCAATACCTGGCGAGCATTACGGCAAGTACTGCCGGTACCGAGGCTAGGCCTGTGTAGACGATGTCCCCATCCCTCAATTGCTTAGCCATGCACTTAATCACATTATCCATCTCAGGCATGCTCGAACACCTTCAACACCTCTTCGAAATTACGCCCAGCCCTAACTGCGTCGTAGTACCTCCTTATTACTTCGTAATCAGCCTCGTAGCGCCCATACATTGACGTTGGCCAGGCACCTCTAGGTGCATGAACAACGGCCGTAACTAAGAAGCCCGGTATTGACAACCTCTCCGGGTTCTCCCTGAAGTAGTCCTCCGGCACTAATTCCTCAACCGTGACTATGACCTTCCTCGATGCTTGTACCTTCAGCAGGTCCTCGTACTTAGGGCCTTGCAACTCGACATCACCTACCTCATCAGCCCTATGTGCATGTATTATTGCTACATCAGGCCTTATAGCCTTAACAGCAATTAACTCCTCCCCACTAAATGGGTCCTTGATGATGCTCCATAAACCCCTCTTAACATTTAACTTAACCAAGTCGCTATCTAAGGCTATCCCTGAAGGCATGAAGGGAAGCCCATAGGCACCAGCCCTCAACCCGCTCATCACACCCTCACACACGTCCTCTATGAACTCGACCTTGCCCTCCTCAACCATCCGCCTAAAGCCAGGCGCTATTCCAAAGTGCTCGAAGGTGACCATGGCAGCCCTAATCCTCCTAACCCTACCGGATATAGTCAATAAATCAAACGCAAGGCCCGGCTCCCTATCAACCAGCGCCAAATCCCTCTTATTCGACCTTGCAATCGCCAACGCCATAGCCATGGGATTCCTATGAAAACTCATACCGCCTATCGCTATCTCGTCCCCATCATTTATTAATTCAAGGGCTTCAGAAATACTCAATAACTTATTTCTACGCATATGGAAATAATGTATTAAGGAGTATTTAAATTTCAACTAAAAACTAGGAAATAAAGGCCTTAGGCGCTATCAAAACCTCATCACCATCACGAAGAACAGTGTTTAACCCATTAAGCCAGTGGATATCCCTGCCGTTGACCAGGACTATGTAATTCTCATTAAGGTCACCATTACGGAGTAACAATCTTGGTATGACGTCGTTGAGCTTACCCAAGTATAGTATTAAGTCCCTCACCAGGGAGCCATCAGGCAAATCTATACTCAACTTCTCAGCACCAACAAGTTCGTGAAGATCGGCCGATAGAACAACCTTAATCAACATATTAAGTACACACCGAGTCCACGAATGCCTTAGCGATCTCCCTAGCCCTGTCTATTGAACCTACCTCGTCAATGCACACGTTCTCCTCATCCTTCAAGTAAACAATGTATTTACCATTAGCATAGTAAATCATGGCTCTACCGAAACAATTTTCCTCAAGTAATGTCTGATACGCCTCAAGTGGCTCCATATTTATTAAACCCTCAACTACGCCTCTCACCTTATCGTTGTTACACTCCATACTTAGTCTCAGGCGTGGGAGGTCTTATAAAGGATTCGGGTCACGCTTAAAATTAGTGGCATTGATACTCAATACTCCGTGAGCCGTGAATACCCGCGTTACCCCCTAGTCGGCGTTGGGGCTATAGTAATTAAGGACAATAAAATACTACTCATTAAAAGGGGCGCCGAGCCAAATAGAAATAAATGGTCTATTCCCGGCGGCATGGTTGAGGCTGGTGAGGACCCTAGGGATGCCGTACTTAGGGAATTGATGGAGGAAACGGGTGTCTTGGGTAGGGTATTGGGTCTCTTCGGTATTTACCAATACGTTGAGAGGGATCATGAGGGTAAGGTTAAGTATCACTTCCTGCTTCTTGACTACATAGTTGAGCCCATCGGTGGTGAGCCTAGGGCCTCAAGCGATGCCCTAGAGGTTAGGTTCTTTGATTTAAGTGAGGCGTTGAGGCTCGATTTAACGGACACCACGAGACAATTGATACAGGACCTGCTGAACTCAGGATTGAGGCCATGCGGTGGTGGCTTGATTAAGTACGTCAATACGGAGCCTCGGCGTTTAATTTAAATACCAAGTGATTAGTTGAGCCCTGAAAAGCCTTATTAAATCGATTTGGGGTATGAACTTACCGTGTCGGTTCAGGACTTCGGCAAGGTGATTAAGGCACTACCTGGGGTCACGCTACTCGCTGGCCTGTTACTAATTACTGGGCCCAGTGCGCAATACTTCTTAACCGTCGTAACCTTGTTCGTGGTTTCCTACGAATTATTTAGGAGGTATCCATCTAGGGATTGGTGGTTGATTATTCAGGTCGTTACTGAGGTTGTGATGGCCATATCATTATTTTATTTAGTAGTAGGCGCCGCAGACCTTTACGATGCAATCGCGGTGTATTTGGGGTTGATCGTGCTCACGCTATCCCTAAGGGCCTCTGATACTAGGGCATTGTTAACCCTGTTGGGTATTTACGTAGTGTACCTACTGTATAGGAGCTATGTCAACACTACGCCAGCGGGTTTATACATTATTACGAACTCGCTCCTGTTATTCACGTCCCTACTCATTATGGCCATTAGGAACGCCGTAATTATGTATAGGATTGATTTCCCAGATGATGCGCTCGATGTTGGTGTTGCGTATCTAGGGGCCTCATTAATTGTGCCGTCCGCATTTATACTACTGGCCTTAAACGAGCCTTATCTCTACATTGCGTTGGTTCCTGCTATGGTATCGGCAATGCCCATGGTTAGGAGGTATGCTGGTTACATGGCTGTTGCATTATTACTGGTTACGGCGATTTACGGCGTATACCCATTGCTTAGGTTGCCCTGGATAGCTACCGTAATTTTAACACTAGTATTCGTGACCCTTTACATGAGGCCCGCCAGGGTTAGGTTCATTAAAGGCTTCAAACCACCAATGTCGTGGTTAGGCGCCTGGCTCGGTGGCAAATACTTAATTGATAGTGTGATTGCGGTTGGCGGTTTTAGCTACGTCCTCAGGGGTAGGGATGAGTCGAATAGGGTTTATGCAATAAAGGTCCTTAAGGATAGGGATTCGAGGGGTAACCCGTTGGCTAATGACGTGAGGGTTCTCTCGTCATTTAAGAAGGAAATGAGCGAGTACCTCATGATCGATAGCCCATACATAGTGAGGGTGTTCGAGGTTCACATACCGCCGGATGAGAAGATACCCTACAGAACCATCGATGATTACCTAGATGAGCCGCCATACGTGGTTATGGAATACATGGAGGGAGGTTCATTAAGGGACTTACTGAGGGAGAAGGGGCCATTGAGCCTAAGGGAGTTCCTGGAAATCGCGTATTCAATTACATTGGCACTCTCCGAACTTCATAAGTCCAACATACTGCACCTAGACTTAAAGCCTGAAAACATACTGTTCAAGGATAGGGATAGGAAGGTGCTTAAGATAGGCGATCTAGGGGCGGCGAAGATCATGGTTGGTGGTAAATCCTACGTGTCCCAGTTCTCCATAGCCTACGCAGCGCCTGAGGTGGTAAAGGGCGTTGCCGATGTTAGGTCGGATATATACTCCCTCTCGTGCATATTCTACGAAATGCTCACGGGAGTAAACCCACACCTATATAGGTTAAGCAGTGGGCAGTCAATGGTGCCCCCTATAAGCAATTTAAGGCCTGATGTGCCGCCCGAACTAGCCTCATTGATAATGAGGGGTCTCGAGATAAATCCAGCCATGAGACCGTCAAGTACGGATGAAATACTCGCAGTTCTTGGCCGATTAATTAAGGGTTTAAAGTAATTATTTTCCCGTTGATTCATTAACGAACCCCTCAACAATTAATAACTTAATTATTGTGTAGTAACCAAGCCTAATCATGGCCTCGTTACTAAACCTATACTCATTAATCCTCCTGAACTCGCCGTTCTCCAATACGTAGGTACCGTTAGTACTATTTAAATCCTTAACAACTACCTCGTTGCCCATGACCGTAATTACGGCATGTTTCCTAGACACTGTTGGGTCGGGTATTACAACGATATTTTCGGGGCTTCTACCTAGCGTTATCTCCTTAATTATTGATAAGTCGAAAACGACCTTGAAATCCTTCATGAAATCCCTCGGACTCTCCACAAACATTAACTCAAGCTTCATGGGTTTCCTCCTCACAGTCTCGTTACTAAGGAACTCTATCCTCCGAGTCTCACCCTCGCTAGTCGCCATAGCGTTACTAAATGATTACACATGTTAATAAAAATTCCCATGCATAATTCGCACGAAAACTATATAGGGCGATGTACACTATTAAAGGGCTTTTTTAAATCACTGGGATTGCGTACCCTGACTGCTCGATTGTACCGGTTGTTGTGCCTGGGCTGGTTTAGCCACTGGAGGCACTGCCGCGACATTACTACGCACAGGCGCCGACTTGGTAAGTGGCGCCTTTTTCTTCCTCTCATCCTCGGGTCTAACCTTTATTATTCCAAGGAATATTGCACAGTTTATGCAGTACGTCTTGGTCACGTAGTACCTAGGAATTATGGCGCCCTGCTTCTCCAACTCCCTAGCTAGGTCTGCCGGTACTGGTGAGTAGGGTACTGTGACCCTGACCGCCTTGGATCTGGGCACGAGCTTGCCGCAATTGTCACAGTGTACAAGTGGTTCCTTGCCTTTATCTCCCTTATGACGACCCCTATTCTTCCTCTTCTTTGGCATACATTGCAGCCAAAACCCCTAGCCTTAAAAAACATACCCCACCATCCACGCAACATTGATTGGATGGATTAGCTTGACTAATCTCGCAAGATTTAATAATTCCTGAGACGCCTATCTATGTAAGTCAATGAAGGAGGCGGTGTTGTATAGAGTGTTACCTGATGGGAGGGTTGAGTGTACGGCATGTGCGAGGAGATGCAAGCTATCGGATGGTCAGTACGGCTTCTGTGGTGTCAGGTGGAATATTGGCGGTAAGCTTTACCTCATGGTTTACGGAAAAATCTCGGCAATTGCCGTCGACCCCATTGAGAAGAAGCCCCTGTACCATTTTAATCCTGGCTCCATGGTTCTCTCACTATCAACGTATGGGTGTAACTGGGCCTGTCAATATTGTCAAAACTTTGACATCAGTCAACGTAGGGTTCTAGAGGGCTTCGAGGTAACTCCCCAGCAAATCGTTGAACTAGCTGAAGCATACGGCGCCCAGGGCATTACTTATACATATAATGAGCCGACGATATTCATAGAGTTCGCCTACGACGTGGGGGTATTAGCTCGAAAGAGGGGTTTATTCAATACGTTCGTGACCAACGGCTACATGACCGATGATGCCGTTGATTTATTAGCAAAATTCCTTGATGCAGCCACCGTGGACTTTAAGGGCAATGCGGAGCCGAGGTTCCTCAGGAGGTTCTCATTAGTCCCCGATCCAGAACCCATATTCCAAACACTCCTTGAGATGAAACGTAAGGGCATATTCATTGAGGTGACCGACCTAGTAGTGCCGGAGATAGGGGATAACCTGGAGTATGCGCGTAAATTGGCTAGGTGGATCGTGGATAACCTAGGGCCAGACACGCCAATACACTTCCTACGATTCCACCCAGACTATAAGGTGGATTACCTACCGCCAACACCCGTAGAGACCCTAGAGAAACACGCGAAGGTCGCTAAGGAGGAGGGATTAAGATATGTCTATATCGGTAACGTACCCGGCCACCCACTGGAGAATACGTACTGCCCCAATTGTGGTAGGGTCGTGATTAGGAGGAGAGGGTTCGACATACTTGAGGTCAACTTAACGGAGGATGGTAGGTGTAAGTTCTGCGGCGCTAAAATAAATATTGGCGGCAAGGTGCAACCAACGTGGAGATTAGGCAATAGGTTCGCCTACGTACCCATCGAATTGCTGAGCCGATACGTTAAAATAACGAGGGAGCAAATAGAGGAGTTTAGGAAAAAGATTCACGTTAAGGTGAAGGAGGAACCCTAAGATACTTCACTAATCTCAATCCCCCTCACGCACAGTATTCTCCCAGATATGTGAGCCAAATCGTTATCCAGCATTATCGTTACACCAGCCACATCATCGCCAAGGTTTAGGAGCTTGACTGGGAGGGTTACGTTTACGGCGCTAACGCTAACCAAGAGCTTAATTACGTACTCCCTATCGTCACGATCAATTAATATCACGTTGATGGTTGATGAGTTACCTAACGCGCCGTGTTCCCTCCACCCCAATAACCAAAAACCATCGCCCTTAACATTAACACTCTTTAACAGCGATACTAACTCATGCTCATCGAAACACTTACCCACGGATAAGCCAAGCCTATTCAGGAACTTCCTAACCCTCTTTATGGAACTCCTTATCGACCTAACGACCACTCCCGCACAACATGAGGGATTATCTTATAAAAATAATCCTCAAGATGAAAATCACATTATTGTTGGGCAAGACTTTGTGTCTAAATACTATGGGTAATCTTAGGTAAAATGACCACATGCTACGAAGGAATTACGTTATTGATTCTGCACTATGGTGATTCTAACCCTAATGCCATTAAGTCTAGGCGTCCCAGCGTACTTCCCCTTATTAGGCTCAATAATACTATTTACCGGTTTCCCATCGAGATCCACAAGGCCGTTCTTATACATCACTGCGACGCCGGGTGGAATTCTCGGGTCCTTAACAGCCTTAACCCTAACCGTGCCACGGCTTGTGCTGAGATAGACAATGCCTTCGTAATCATGCGTGTAAACTATGGGTTCTAATTCACCGTACACCTCACGGAATTGCGTATTCGTGTATAGGGGATGCGATGCAAATACTAGGTATACTTCGTTATTCCCGAGAGGTTCTGGCTCGACTAGGTTAGGTAGGGGCAAGGCATCCGGCTCCTCGGTTGGTAAGTACCTGGGTTTGATCTTGACGATCTTCCTACTCCTCAACTCATCTAGGGTAAC
>JAKMAE010000008.1 GCA_022014875.1 Vulcanisaeta sp.
AGGACCGTGAAATCACATGAGGAGAGACTGGCGAGGGTGGAGGATAGACTAGCAAGGCTGGAGCGCACGGTTGAGGATGTCAAGAAGGGAGTTAGTGATCTTAGGAAGATATATGAGAGGCTTGATAGGAGGTTGAGTAGGGTTGAGAGGACTCTCGAGAATATCACGGTTAGTGCCGAGGAGGAGGCTAACATTGTTGTTCAGTACCTGCTTAAGCAGAGGGGGATTGTTATAGAGACGAAGCCGGTGATCTTCAATTCCAAGTTTGAGTTCGATGTTTACGGCACGAATGGGCAGGTGACGATTATTGGTGAGACCAAGACGAGGGTTGGGCCCGGCGTTGTTAGGAGGCTTGTGGAGAAGGTCGATAGGGCTAGGAAGAAGTGGCCGGATAGGTTTATGGGTAAGGTGGTGGTTGTGCTGTATTGCCTAAGGGCCCTGCCTGGCGCTGTCGAGGAGGCTGAGAGGTACGGTGTGTGGTTGATCGAGGATATGAAGGAGAGGACAGCATTACGCATCTAATGCCCACCGCCCAGCGCCTCCACGGCCCTTTCCAGGTCCTCCCTGGTGTTTACGTTGAGTAGTTCGGTGGTCCACGGCGTGGCAAGTGTCGTCCACGGTATTACGCCGTTAATAATGACGAGCTCCCTAACGTAGCTAATCCCCGTATACACATGCTCGCTGCTTCTCACAGCCACCAGCGTGACCATCGGGGTCCTGACATAGGCTGCGGCCCTCAGGAACTTGATTATGAACCCCCTGCTTAGTAGGGGCATGTCGCCGGGTAGCACCAGCGCCGGTGTGCCAACTGCCCTGAGCGCCTCGACCAAGTCGCTTGGGTAGTCCCTACCGCTAGTCAACACCACGTCGTAGCCCCTCGACCTGGCCCACCCAATTATTCTATCGTGACCCCTCGTCGTGGCTACATATACGGCCCCCAACCCACTCACCGCATCAACCACGTACTCAATCATTGGTTTACCGAGGACCTCTATCAATGGTTTATTAGGGTCATTAATCCGACTACCCCTACCACCCGCCATTATGATTACCTTCATGCCTTCTCTATGCCTAGTGTTTGTAGTATTTTTCTTCCTAGTGCCTTTACCCTCTGGTTTCTCGAGTCCAGCAGTGTGTGGGCTGCCAGCATGTGCAGGCCCGCCTCCGCGTAGAGCCTGAACTCGGGCATGTAATCCCCAGTGGCTATTGTGTACCATAGTGAGCCCACCAACCTATCAAATCGAGAGCTCGCAACATCATCTATCGTGAACCCCCTAACAAGGCTCACGTCACCATCAACAACGACCTCACCGACCTCGGCCTTTCTCGCTAGGTCGTCCCTAGTGTTTATGTTCACGAAGGAGCCCACGTCGAGGCCGTGGACGATTGGGTTTAGGAACAATGCCCTCGGCACGCCCCTGAATATGTCGAAGGGCTTGTTCCTACCAAGCTCGGCCAACTTATCGAGGATTTTAATCACCGAGTCCCTCCTCAGGGCCATCAGGGCATTGCCTATGTGGCCGTTGGGCATTACGTAGGTCACTGCGTCGAAACTCCTCAACCCATCAATCATCAAACCAATGGCCTCACTCCCTATGAAGGGCATGTCGTTCGGAACCACGACAACGTAATCATCAGCGCAGGCCCTAACCCCGGAGTAAATGCCGGCGAGTGGGCCCCTGAACAATTCACTATCAACCACGTAGACCGCCTCCGGGATGACCTCCCTATACCTAGCAGCCCTATCCCAACCATTCACGGCAATGATTACCGAGTCAACAACGGGCCTCAGCGAGTCAAAGACCCACCTAATCATGGGCCTACCATTTATTGGGAACAGGGCCTTATCAACCCAGGCCTCACCAGGGACCTGAAACCTCCTAGACAAACCACCACTAAGAATGACGCCGCAGGTCATCCGCACGCCCTACTCAGGCGGTTTAATGAGCCTTGCCAGCCTCCTTCTCCTCCAGTTGCTGTATTCGATCAGTGCTATTACTATCAGTATGATTATGATCACGATGGCCACGGCAATCGCCACCAAGGCCCCAACAGGCACAAACCCTATGCCAGGCACGTAATAGCCGCTTACGGGTATCACCAGGGTGATCGGTATCGTCTCACCACTCTCATTAGCCGTAAGCGTGACGGTCCTGTTGGCGTATATACCGAAGGAGTAGGCGTAGGCCGTGCACGTAATACTCCCGGTGCTTGGTATGGGTATTACCACGCTCACCCCGCCCACGCCGCTCACGTTGTATTGGGCGCAGGTTAAACCAACGATTGCGTACTTCGTCAGTGGCATGCCGTTTGCGGACAACGCCCTCACGTCAACGTTAACCGCCGGTATATACACCGGCAACTGCACCTGCTGTGCATGGGCTGTGTAAATACCCACGAGCATCAATGACAAAACCAGCGCCAGGGCTGCGTAATAACTCTTCATCAATGTATGTATACCCGAAGGAATAAATCCCTAACTCTCAACCAGCGTTAACCCACCGCTTCGATTCATGGCTCGGTGACGCCAATGGGTTAGGCACAGGGAATCAGCGCTATTAACCTAGATCACCCCATCACCCAGCCCAGCATCATCACCCCAGGCATCGCTGCCCCACGGCTTTATTAAGCCTTTTCCAACGACTACTCGATGTGCCAGTACTGCCTGTGGACGCGAATGACATCCCTCATTACCGAGTTGGCCCGCGACCTCACCCTGGGGTCCGTATCCGTGGCCACCTCACCAACATCAACATCTTTACCACTGAACACATCAATCAATAATTTAGACCCCCTGCTCAACACCTCGAAGTTGTAGCCGCCCTCCAGTACGAAGACCACACCCTTAACAACGCCCACCAGGTCCCTTAATTTCCTGAAGATCTCCGCGTACGTGTTTAGGGAGAGCCTCAGGTTGGCTATTGTCTCGAGCTCGTGGGCGTCGAAGCCGAGGGATACGAGGATTAATTGGGGCTTGAACTCCTTAATTATTGGCCAAACAATCCTATCCAGGGCTTCCTGGTACACGTCATCGCCCGTTAGTGGCGGTAGTGGTATGTTTACGTTAAATCCCTCACCAGCCCCCTCACCAACCTCCTCCACATAGCCCGTACCTGGGTAAATGGTCACGGGGTCCTGGTGAAGACTTACGTAGAGGACCCTCGGGTCGCTGTAGAATATTTCCTGGGTGCCATTGCCGTGGTGGACGTCGACGTCGAGTATCGCTACCCTATCGACACCCCTACCCAACGCGTACACCGCGCCGACGGCCACGTTATTGAATATGCAGAAGCCCTGCGTTGGCGCCATCAACGCCCTACCCACCCGACCCGCGTGGTGGCCGGGGGGCCTAACCACGGCATATGCAGCGTTCCACTCACCACTTAGGACCTTATCCACGCCCTTGACCACCGCGCCTACGGCGAGCCTAGCCGCCCTACACGTGCCTGGGCTAACGTAGGTATCCGCATCGATAAATGCGTAACCCCCCTCGCAGGTAGTATCTATCCACCGTACGTAGGATGGGTCGTGAACCCTGAACAACCACTCATCAATGTTTTCCACGGGCCTCTCCATGGGTATGTCCTCCTGGGACAACGCCTTAATTATCGATAAGACCCTGCTCGGGTTCTCGACATGGTGCCTAGGCGGTTTGTGTTCTAGGAATGCCTCGTCATAGATTACGCCAATCACGGTAATTACCCAATTAAAGTGCCTTATTAACCTACCTGAGACTTGCAAATTGGTATGTTCGGTAGGAAGAAGAAGGTGGATCTCGAGGAATTGCTTCAGGAGCTGGCTGGTAGTGACGATGAGGAGGGCGGTAGGGCCAGGCTAAGGAAGCGCGTGGATGTTGATAATGATGAAGGCGTTGCAATGGGCAGCGTTAGGTTTAAGGTCGAGTTCGAGGGAGTTGATGAGCTCGTGAAGGAGATAAGGGCTTTGAGGGAGTCAATAAATGAGTTAATTGATTTATTGAAGGAGCAGGGGCCCGCGTCTGTGAAGAAGTGATTTTATTAGCCTGGGTTACGTAAGACCTGAGTAATGCCTGGTCAAAAGAAGTCATTGAATGTATTGGACCTACTTGCCGTGACCATTGAATTGAGGGGACTCATCGGCTCAATCCTAGATAAGGTCTACACAATGGGCGAGTCCCTACTGCTTAGGTTCAGGGTAGGCTCTGAGAAGTACTTCGTAATAGCCAACTCCCACAGGTTTGGGTTGACGAGTTACGTCTTTGAGCACGGTGCGGAAGGCGTGACGCAGCTCAGGAAGTTGATCGAGGGCTCCAGGTTGAGGGGCATTGAGTTGGTGAATCTCGACAGGGTTGTCAAGCTATCCTTTGACGATGGGTACCTAGTGGTGGAGTTGCTTGAGCCCTGGAACGCGATTTACGTGGGCAACGACGGCATTATTAAATGGGTCTTGAGGACGTATAGGGGCAGGGATAGGGTAGTGAATGTGGGGCTTGAGTATAGGCCACCGCCACAAAACTTTGCAAAGCCTACGGAGGGGATTGATAAGGTCACGGCCGTGTTGCGTGGTTACGACACGATCGGTAGGGCTTTGGCCAGGGGTTTGGGGCTTGGTGGCGAGGTTGCTAACGAGGTTTGCGCCAGGGCATCCATCGATTGCTCAAGCCCCGTGGATTCGGTGGACGTGGGCCACGTATTATCCATAGTGAATTCTTTAATAAACACGGTCAGTAGTGGGGCCCTGGAGCCATTGATCTATTATAGTGGTGGTTCGCCGATCACGGTGACGCCCATTAGGTTCATATCGATTAAGTGTGACGAGGTTAGGCAGTTCCGTAGCTTTAACGAGGCCGTTGATGAGTATTTCCACGAGATCGAGGTTAAGGAGGAGAGCGAGAGGAGGCTTGCTGCGGTGATGGGCGAGATAGCTAGGCTTGAGAGGAGTATTGATGAGTTGTTGGTTAACATAGAGAACTTTAGGAAGGGTTCTGAGGAGTTGAGGCTCAAGGCCGAGACACTGCTTAATTGGAAGTACGTGGTTGAGGAATTACTTAACGTGCTCAGGAATTACTGGTACTCCTATAAGGACGAGTTTCAGGAATTGATTAGGGGTATGGAATACCAGGGCATTAGGGTGAGGGGCTTCGACCCAAGGAATAAAATAGTTAATCTAGACATAGGGGGTGTCTCCGTATCGTTACCACTAAACGCCGACGTCGGCGACGTCATTAACGACCTATTCAATAGGGCCAAGGAGCTTGAGCGTAAGGCCAAGAGCGCGGAGGAGGTGATGGGTCGGTTAAAGGCACGTATTGAGGAGCTAAGGCTTGAGGGTGAGAAGTTGAGCGCCAGCCTTAGGGAGGGCACCGTCCGCGTGGTATACGGCGTTAGGGAGTGGTTCGAGAGGTTTAGGTGGTTCGTAACAACCGGCGGTAAACTCGTGATTGCAGGTAGGGATGCAACCCAGAACGAGGTAATAGTTAGGAACTACATGAAGCCCTGGGACGTATTCCTACATGCCGACATACCGGGCGCGGCCGCCGTCATCATTAAACTGAGGGATCCAGGCGATGGGGTCGGTGAGGAGGATTTGCTCGAGGCGGCTAGGTACGCTGCCTCGTACTCGAGGGCGTGGGTGATGGGCCTTTCCGTAATTGACGTGTTCTATGTAAGGGGTGAGCAGGTTACGAAGAAGGCGCCATCCGGCGAGTACCTGGGTAGGGGTAGTTTCATGATATACGGCACCAGGGGCTGGGTTAGGAATGTGGAGTTGCGACTAGGCGTTGGCGTCAGGGTTGACCATGTGGATAACACGGCAATCATTAGGTTATTGACTGCGCCCCCCGAGGCTATAGACCGCCTCGTTAATTACTACGTAGTGATTAGGCCTGGGGGTAGGGATAAGAATGAGGCTGGTAAGGCGATATATAACGAATTCAAGGCCAGGCTACCCGGCTTTGCCAAGGTTGTTAGCCTGGACAACGTAATTGAGGCCCTACCCGGCCCATCAATTATCGAGGGCGTGTTTGACGGCAACCCAATGCCCTGGGACGAGGTTAGGAGGAGGGCATCGTGGTGATAATCCTTGGAGATAGCAAGGCTCAACAACTGCGTCACCCTACCAGTCACGGATGAGGAGCCCGTCCTCGACTCAATGCTCGGTTGGTTAGCTAGGTGGTTGAGGATGCTGGGTGTCCACGCTATATACAGCCCAAGCTTCAGCGATGAGTACCTCCTCACGGTTAGTCACCTGCTGATAACAAGGGACAGGGAGTTGTTTAGGAAGAGGGCTGTTGCGACGCTTCTGCTTGAAACGTCGACTCATACGGAGTGGTTATCGGTCTCGTCGTTAGTCCTCGGTAATCAATTAGTGCTTGACATGGACAGGAGCCTATGCCCAATCTGCGGCTCTAGGCTTATTAGGGTTGGTAGGGACGCTGTTGCGGGTAGGGTGCCCGGGTCGGTCCTGCTGCGGCACGACACCTTCTGGGCATGTACGGGCTGCGGCAAGGTTTACTGGGTCGGTAGTCACCATGCACGGATAAGGAGGGAGCTCGAGAGCGCCCGGGCAATACTGGGCAGACTCAGGACTTCGTGTGTCGACGGTAATTTACTAATAATTCGTGAGTAAACGGGGTGGTACTTTATATAAGCCGTGGCTTAGCGCACACCGTATATGCAGCTGTTCAGGCCACTCAATGAGCAGGAGTACCAGGTCCTCATTAAGTACTTGAGGGCGAAGATTGCGGAGAGGATAGGCGTCGGGGTTGACCAGGAAATCGACCCAACAATCCTCGTTAGGATTGCGGAGCTGAGGTTCGGCGTCTTCGTATCAATAGAGAAACTCGTCTACTCGGATGGCATGGTCAAGAGGGTGCTCAGGGGCAGTATGGGTACGGTTAGGCCAATAAAGAACCTGCTCGAGGACTCGGTAGCCGCGGCAATACACGCGGCGTTTTACGACCCAAGGTACTCACCGATATCCCCAGCGGAGTTCAAGAACTGCGTTCTCGAGGTTACGGTATTGTCCCCAATGTTTGACGTGGATATGGACTGGTTGAGGAACAAGCTAGTCCTTGGGTACCACGGGCTATACATTGTAGATTCGGGCAAGGCAACGGTTATACTCCCGCAGAAGGTTATTGAGATAGCGGAGAGCTACAACCAAGCCACGGGTAAACAACTCGATAATGACTCATTCATTGGCGAACTATGCAACCACCTAAAGATTTGCAACCCAACGAGTATAAAGGCATTCGAGACTCAGATAATATATGAGTTGAGGCCCGACGGCGACGTTGTTGAGCGGAAACTATACCTAAACAGGCTATTGAGGACTGCGCAGGTGGGCATTACTAAGTAATGAACCCGGCATTCTTCAACCAAAGATTTATTAATCCGATAAGCATCGAGAATTGAGTTAGTATGCCTGTTATGATTAAGTTCTACATGGTGGTTGGTAGGGATGAGCCCTATGAGAGTGTTATTAGGAGCGTCGTCAATGAGGTTAGGGAGAAGTTCAAGGGCGGTGAGAAGAGCATTAACGCGACATTCATTAGGATAAAGCCGGAAGCCGTGGACGCGGCCTTGAACGCGTTGAACATGCCCGAGAACCAGGTACCGCAGAACCTAATCTACCTAGTCAGGTCGATGAAGCAGGACGGGGTTAAGGCACTACCGGCCCTGATAATCAATGGTAGGAAGATATACGAGGGTCAATTACCACCACCTGACACCGTTAGACAAACGGTGATGGGCGAGATAATGGCGTTACTGGCACCGACACAGCCAACACCACAGCCAACGGCGCCCCAGCAACCACCCGCCATGCAGGTAACAACACCACCCACGCAACCGCAGGTGCCAACTTCACCCGAGACAAAGCCAACCCCGCCTCCACAACCGCAGGTGGAAACGCCCAGTGCTGAGGTAAAACCGCTGAAGACAGTTGAGGAGAGGCCTGCGTCAACGGTGGTCGCTCCAATACAGCCCATAACCGTGCCGAGCGGTGTCAGGGTAATGATAGGTAGGCCGAATGACTGTAGGGAGTGTATTTACTATGGGGCTAACACCGGCACATGCCTACTCTTTGGTTATAAGGTGACGGATCCATCAAGGCCTCCGTGCAAGTCCTGACCGCACCTAGGCATTCAGTATTAAATCGACATAGTCACCCAACGCCTGGCCGGGCAACCCCCTCCTGAACCTAACAAGTAATTGCCCATGCTTACCCCACACCTTCAACACACTACCAACGATCTCAACCCCACTCCTCGACCTCCAGATGGCCTTGGCACCTATGAATTTTGCAGCGTCCTTAGCAGTCTCTATACCAGGCACAACAACTATAGCGTCCCTGGAATAGCCAATGGAGCCCCTCCTTATCGAGTAAATCCTAGCCTTAATAACCCTCACCTGCGTTGACACGGGTGCGGCATTAACCAGGAATTTTTAAGTATTTAGCAGTGATGGGCTTAATGATAGGCGGTACTCACAAGCCCGGTCCTCGCATGTAATGGGTTCGGTGATGGGCTTCGCACCCATCGGTCATGTGGGAAATAATGCTTAAATTCTATGCATCCTATGTCTCGCGAAAATGCCCATTGCGAGGCTTGTTGAGTATAAGATAGCGTTGCCCCCAGAGTATGCCTTTGATCTATTGATGATTATTGGTAATACGAACATGTTCATGCCAATAACGAGGCCAGGCAGTATACCTGCCCCTAGGATACCCAGTAAGTACTCGGAGAGAATTAGGAAGCTTGAGGACATATCCAGGGAGTTGGGTAGGGTCCTATCGCAATACTCAATACCACCACCGCAAGCCCCACGTGAAGTGAAGGTTGGCTTATTCAGTGAGCTCCTTGAGTACGCGCTCGAGGATGGGGAGGACCTACTCACTAGGGTAAGGCAGTACCTAAGCTCTATTGAGGGTATTAGGGGTGAGTATGAGAGGTTGAGGGGCATCGTGGATGTGGTGTCAGCGGTGGGCGAGGTCGTTATGGAGAGGCTGAGGCATTTCTCGGTGGATATAGTGCCGATAGGTGAGGAGGACTATAATGAGTTCAGGAATGCCGTGGTTAACTACGGCTCCGAGGTCATACCCGTGAAGGTTCAGGAGAGGCTCTACGTATTGGTCATATACCCCGAATGGGCAAGGCAAAACCTACTCAATGTCTATAAGCTCTTCAACACCGCACCGCTTGAGCTACCCGCGGGACTCGACCTTAAGTCGGCCAGGGAGAGGCTTGTCGAGCTTGAGGATAAGTTGGCAAGGGCGGAGCGGGAATTCCGCGAGTTCCTGCTAAAGGTCAGTGATAGGGCGTACTCAATAATCGACATTTCGGAGGCTGTGATGAGGATTGTTAGGCAGTACACCGAATCGGCAATACCCGAGGGTAGGGAGGTTGGTGAGAAGATGATGCAGATGGTTAGGTCCATTAATGAGTTGAGGGATAGGATTAGGGAGCTCGAGGCGGTGCACGCAGCGCTCGAGTACATGGTTAAGACGGGGCTGGAGCTTGGTGGGTTGAGTAGGTTGAGGAGTAGGGTCTTCGTCGTCAGGGGGGTTAATGAATCCGTAACTAGGGGTTTAATGCACATTAGGCGTGATGTGGAAGGCACAGACCTATCAATAATAGCATTGATAGAGCCGCCAAGCGACTTCGATAAATCATCACTGGGTAGGGAGGTTTATGAGATTAGCCAGGACTACATAGCCAATGCGAAGTCGGCCTATGAATTAACCGGTAGGGAGTTGACGGATCTAAGGGCTAGGCTGAGGGAGTTGGAGAAGGAGTATGAAGACTTCGTAAGGGAATTCAATGAGGTATCCGCATACGGGGTTGAGGGTATTGATAAGGTAAGTGGCGACGTAGTGACGATAGCCGGTTACGTGAAGGAGGACCTATCGGGTAAGTTCGACGATATGCTATCCTCATTGCTAACCAAGCTGGCCGTGGATGCCAGGGTTAGGAAGGAGAGTAAGGTGGCATATATCAAGGAGATAGACCCAGAGAAGGCACCAACGCTTGAGGAGTACCCAAAACCCATTGATGCGTTTAAGAAGATAACCTACATGTACGGCGTGCCCAAGTACACCGAAGTAAGTCCTGTGCCCCTTACATTCATACTATTCTCAATATTCTACGGCTGGATGTACCCAGACCTAGGCCACGGAATAGTTCTATCACTCTTCGGTTATTCACTGTATAAATCCAGGTATAAGGGCCCAAACTCATTCCTCAGGTCAATATTTGGAGGTAAGTACTCAGACTGGGGCTTGATCTTCCTGATGGCCGGCCTCTGGTCCGTGGTCTTCACATTCGTGGAGAGTGGCACGATATTCGGCATAGAGGTCTTGCCGGCACCCTTAAGGCTGGTTCACGTCACGGAAAGTAACGCCTTAGAGATACTTACGGACTCCGTATATGCGGTACTTGCGATGTCCATAATGGTGGGTATCGCGGCCCTACTGCTCTCGTTCGCGCTTAAGGCGTTAAATGCCTATAGGGGAGGTGAGAGGGACCTGGCCCTGGGCTTCTACGTACCCCTATTCTTCTTCTTCCTATTCCTAGTGCTCGCCCTTGGGAGCGCCAATTTCGTACCATTCATACTCCTTGCCGAGCAAACGACATTGTTTAAACCACTGTATGGCGTGTTTAATGCCATAAAGGGGCTGATGATGTACTGGGCTTACGCGACTATAGCGTTCTTCGCGATATTAATGGCTTCGATGATGCACTTCAGGGCTAAGTATAGGGGCGTGCCTGGCTTCAGCTTGGCTCAGCTTGCGGTCGAGATCGGCGCAGAGACTGCCATACCCAGCCTAACGAATACGATATCGTTCATGAGGCTTGGCATAATCGCGATAATGCACGCAGTATTCACGGCAATGACCTACGCATGGGCCTCATCGCTAGGCCTATTAACGCCGGCTGGTATAGCCGTGCTCGTGGTCTTCAACCTATTGATAATCCTCGGAGAAGGCTTTGTGGCTTTTGTGCAAAGCCTAAGGCTTCACTACTACGAGATGTACAGCAAGTTCTTTAGTGGTGCCGGTGTATTATTCATGCCGTTCACGCTAGGCCTTAGGTGGGTTACGCTATCCATACTTTGAGGAGTACTACGCATTGGTGCATCATCATTTATAAATCTCCCAGCCACGTTATTGACAATGGCTATACCCAGGGTTAGGGATGTCATGAGGGAGGTAATCATCACCGTCAGAGATAACGAACCATTACTCAATGTTTTGAGGATCATGTATAGCAGGAACATAGGCTCTGTGGTGGTTATGAATGAGGAGGGCAGGGCGGTTGGTATATTCACCGAGAGGGACCTGGTCAGGGTTGTTGCGAAGAACGGGGATGTTTCTTCATTAACCGTGGGTGACGTGATGACGAGGGACGTGATAGTGGTGGAGGCGGACGCTAGTTTAATAAAGGCCGTGCACATAATGGCTAAGCACGGCATTAGGCACTTGCCGGTGGTCGACAGTGAGGGTAGGGTTGTGGGGATCATATCCATTAGGGATGCGGCAATAGCCCTGGCAAGACTTCTCGTGGATCTAAACATATCCAGCCTAGGCCTTACCGAGGAAGAGGCGAGTATGGTTAGGGAAATAACTGATGTGGACGTAGACGAGGGTAGGGGCTAATACCGGCGGGGACTTACGGCTTAACCCCCCTCAAGCCGTGACCTCCATCGGCAATATTTAATGATTAGAGGGTCAATATGTATGGGAGTAGTATGGGTAGTACCATGGTTATTACGAAACCGCTTACAAATGCCGTGAAGCCGCCGGCCTCGCCCATGTAGAGCCTATATACTGGTAATGTGTCATCCATGGAGGTGGCACCACCCACAGAGATTAACGAGGCATCCCTAAACCCACCCATCACCATTAGGGGTACGACTAGGTACGTTAATTGCTCCCTTAGGAAATTCGCGAGAAAGGCCAATGTACCAATCGCCGGCCCAAACCTAATACTTAACAACGGCCCGGCCAGTGAGTACCAGCCCATCCCCATGGAGATCCCTAACGATGCGGGTAGTGGTAGTTTGAGTACGTAGCTCAGTAATAACCCACCCATTGCGCTACCCAGCATAGCCGAGGTTGCTATGGCCACGCCTAGGTATCCGTGCATTATAAACCCCCTATTTATTGACGAGCCTATGTCGAGCCCTATCACCAGGATTAGTACCAATAACTCAATGATTATTGCAGTATCGATGTACCCACTGGGTATGGGCGCCCTAATGAAGTAACCAATTAACCAACCAATGATTAATACCCCTAGTAAAGCCATGGGAAACCTAGCGTTCACCCCATCATCGCTGCCAACCTGGGTATTGGCTTGGGCATGCGTTGCCCTTACAGCCCTGGTTATGGGTAGGGTCGCGATTAAGCTCGTGGCTATTGAAACCACGGCGTAGATCACGGCGTAAAGTACTAGGTCGATTACGTAATTGCTCGAGACCACGTTACCGGCCCATAGGGACATTGTGAATACTAGGATGGGGACCACGTACTGTAGGTAATTACCTGGGCTGAGGGCCCTAACCCACGCCCTTAGGTAATACCCGGCGACCATGGTTATTGGGAATATCGCGAGGAATAACTCGCTGATGGTTTCTGCCAGGTTCATGGCGAATAGCAAACCAACGCTTCCCCTTTTATTCCCTAACCGTGATTCTTAACAAATACCTATTTATTCCAATTTAAGAAGCGTTGAATGAGGATTCATGGGTCAGGGCGACATCGACCTTGAGGATATTGATGGAGTCGGGCCAAAGACTGCGCAGTTACTGAGGAGTAAGGGTATACTGAGCGTTAGGCACTTGGCGCTATTCAACCCGGAGGAGCTAATTGAATTAACAGACATGACGCCCGATAGGGTCGAGAAGATCCTTAGGTCGGCCAGGGAGGCAGTGTTCGGCACAAACAGGGTCTCGAGAGCCACCGATTTGGCGAAGAATCTCGAGAATACCATTAGGTTAAAGACGAATGTTAGGGCAATTGATGAGTTATTGCAGGGAGGCCTCGAGCCGAAGGCGATCTACGAATTCGCGGGTGAGTTTGGTACGGGCAAGACACAATTATGCCACCAACTCGCAGTAACCGTGCAGCTTGGTCAGGACAGGGGTGGTGTTGGTGGCGCAGCCGTGTACCTAGACACTGAGGAGGCCTTCTCGCCTAGCAGGATCATTAATATAGCGCGTAGGTTCGACCTAGACCCGAACGAGGCCTTGGACAACATATACGTGATTAAGGTCGTGAACGCGGCCGACCTTGAGGACAGGATTAAGCTTGACGTCGTCAAATTGATAGAGCAGGCAAACGTCAAGTTAATAATCGTTGACTCAATAATAGCGCTGTATAGGGCAGAGTTCCGTGGTAGGGAGAGGTTGGCGGAGAGGCAGCAGAGACTTAACTACATACTTGATTGGATAATGAGGATAGCCAAGGCATACAATGTTTACGTAGTATTGACGAACCAGGTCCTGGACGTGCCTATGGGGTATATAGAGGTTAAGAGGCCTGCGGGCGGTAATGTCTTGGCGCATGCCGTGACCCACAGGCTGTTCCTCAAGAAGTCGAGGGAGGACATTAAGGTCATGGAGGTGCTAGACTCGCCTAGGTTACCGTACAAGGCCAGCGCGATGTTTAGGATAACGGATAGGGGCGTCGAGGACGTTTAACCACGCCTCATTAGCCTTTAAATATTGCGTAACTACCTAATGATAGGCAATGCCGACTAATCTACCGCCTGAGGCCAAGGCTAAGTGGCTCAAGGTAATGGAGGCTAGGACCCCTGAGGAGAAATTGAAGGCTTTAGAGGAGTTCCTGAGCGCCGTACCTAAGCACAAGGGGACCGAGAACCTGGTTCACTGGGTAAGGAGGAGGATGGCTCAGCTACGTAGGGAGATCGAGGAGAGGAGGATTAAGGAAAGGATGGTTAGGTCTGGGGGCGGCGGTACTAGTTTCTACATCGAGAAGAGCGGTGATGCGCAGGTTGTCATAGTAGGTCCACCATCCTCGGGGAAGTCTAGCCTACTTAAGTGCCTCACCAATGCTAAGGTTGAGCCGGACGACATACCTTACTCATCCATGGAGCCCATACCGGGCATGTTCATTCACGACAACGTCTATTTCCAATTAGTAAAACTACCATCACTTAACATAGAGAACCCAGACTCCGACCAGAACTCCCTGGCGTTATCAATGATTAGGAACTCCGACGGCGTTATTGTGGTCCTCGACGCAAGCAGGGATGTGGAGGTTCAGTACGAGGCCGTAAAGGGCATACTTAGGGAGAACGGCATTTACATAATTAAGCCAAGGGGTTTCGTAACCATTGAACGAAGGCCCACGGGCGGCATCCAGGTAATTGGTAAGTTAATCAACGGTACCGCCGAGGATGTGAAGAAGCTCCTTATGAGTTATGGCATTAACCATGCATTGGTTACGATAAGTGGGGAGGCCTCGATAGACGATGTCGAGGAGGCCATATTCAAGGAGACCGTTTATAAACCATCCATAGTAATCATAAACAAGGTTGACCTGGCGGATAGTAGTTACGTAAAGGCAATAGTTGATAGGCTAAGTAGTGAAATAATCACCCTGACAGCATCACTGGTGAATTGCAAAATAGACCCCAGGGCGCTTGGGGAGTCACTGCTTAGGGCTATGGACTTAATAAGGGTCTATACGAAGGAGCCCGATTCCGACACATACTCACCAAAGCCGTTTGTCCTGAGGCGAGGCTCAACCGTGGGCGACCTGGCAAGGAGGATACATAGTAGGTTGTACGAGGGGTTCAGGTATGCCAAGGTTTGGAGAATTGAGAACTTCCCAACCGGCGTCAAGAGGGTTGGCCTTAACTACGTCCTCAATGATGGGGATATTGTCGAGATACACTCATCGGTATGACCATAGTTTTATTAACCAACGCTGCATTGGCACAATTAGATGAGCTCGCGGGTTGATGAGTGCATTAGGCTGCTTAAGGAGGTCCTTGAGCGTTTAGAATCCATAGAGGGTGAGCTTGACTTAATTAGGGAGGAGATTAAGGAGTTGCGTGGGCAGGGGCTTAGGGGCAGACAAGCCATCCTACGTGAGGAGGCCCAGGAAGGTAGAGGCTTAATTAAGGCGATAAACGATAACCTATTCCTAGACACTAAGGATATAGTGGCTAAGAGAGCCCTAAAGAGGCTGATTGATAGCGGTAGGGTCATCCTCCTCAGGGATGAGACGGCCAATAGGGAGGTGGTAACTACTAAGGAGGTAGTTAGGAACTTATTGAGTAAGTTACCGATATCTATTAATGAAATAGATAAGCTGAGCGATAGGGAGTACGAGTTATTGCTCATACTCAACAGGTTGGGCTACGTATTGCTTAGGGATAATAAATACGTGGCCACAGAGGCTGCGAAGGAATTTATTTAAGGATTTCTTACACAAAACCCGCAATGTCATCAACAGAGGAGGTGCTTTGGGTTGAGAAGTATAGGCCTACTAGGATTGATGACATTATCGACCAGGACCACGTTAAGGCAAGAATAAAGGAGCTACTTACACTCAAAGACCTACCTCACCTACTATTCTTCGGCCCCCCTGGTGTTGGTAAGACTACGATGGCCCTTGCCATTGCCCGTGAGTTGTATGGTGATGCTTGGCGTGAGAATGTTTTGGAGTTGAATGCTAGTGACGAGAGGGGTATAACCACGATTAGGGAAAGGGTTAAGGAGTTCGCTAGAACCGCGCCAATGGGTAAAGTACCCTTTAAGCTGGTGATTCTGGATGAGGCCGATAACATGACGTCGGATGCGCAGCAGGCCCTTAGGAGGATGATGGAGATGTACGCAAACGTCACAAGATTCATACTCCTTGCCAATTACCTTTCGGGAATTATTGAGCCGATACAATCGAGGTGTGCATTGTTTAGGTTTGCGCCGTTGCCTAGGGATGCGGTTATTGCTAGGTTGAGGGAGATTGCGTCGAGGGAGGGGGTTAAGGTCACGGAGGAAGCACTCGAGGCAATATGGGAAATAAGCCAGGGAGACATGAGAAAAGCAATAAACACACTACAGGCAGCCGCGAGCATAAGCGGTGTTATTGATGAGGAGACTGTCTATAAGGCTCTGGGCAGGGTTAGCCCGTTGAGGGTTAGGGCCCTGATTGCGGAGGCTGTGTTGGGCGATTTTGGGAAGGCCGTTAGGGAGGTCATGTCGCTGATTAGGAACGAGGGTGCTGATCCCCTCGACATCATAAAGATAATCCATAGGGAGGTTGTATCACCCACGTCCCAGTTAAAGATACCGGAGGAGTTGAAGCCCAAGGCGGTGTACATAGTTGCCGAGCATCACTATAGGTTATTAAGGGGGTCGAGCGGTGAGTTGCAGGTATACGGGCTCCTGGCAAAGCTTAGAAAGCTGCTTCGTGAGGGTAAGTAGTTGTGTTTTAAGGGGAGAAAGGTTTATATATGTTTATGTGATACGCGAAAAGCTTTAATAGGGGATATTTATGTCTAGCCCCGCACCTGAAAAGAAGGATTCTCAAGTGGGATCAAGTGTATTAAGTAAATTAAGGGTATCGAGTAAAATTGTTGAATTTAAGTCCGAGGGTGAGGAAAAACTCGTATGCCCATACTGCGGATCAACGACGTTCATATTTGATTACGAGAATGGCCAAGTCATATGTGCTAAATGCGGCGCCGTGGTTCTGGAGCACGTGATCGACCTAAGGCCTGAGTGGAGGGCTTTCACGGCTGAGGAGAGGGAAAGTAGGGCTAGGACTGGCGGTCCGCTTAATAGATTGACGAGCGAGGCCCTCACAACAACGATTGATTGGGCGACTAAGGATGCAAGCGGTAAGGAGCTCGATATCAAGAAGAAACTGGAGATCCTGAAGTATAGGAAGTGGCAGCAGAGGGTTAGGATACAGACGAGTTATGAGCGGAACATTATACAGGCAATGAATGAGTTAAGCAGGATCTCCTCACAGCTCGGCATACCTAAGGCGTGCATTGACGAGGCAATGGGTATTTACGAGCAAGTGCTCACTAAGGGCTTAGTTAGAGGTAGGAGTGTCGAGGCCATAGTTGCTGCTTGCCTACACATGGCCTGTAGGAAGCTTGGGATGCCCAGGAGCCTTGATGAGATTAGCCAATACACCAGGGCTAGCAGGAAGGAGGTGGCCAGGTGCTTTAGGTTGATAGCCAGGGAGTTGGGCATTAAGTTGCCATTGAGTGATCCGAAGCTTTATGTGCCTAGGATTGTCGAGCAGCTAAAACTAAGTGGCGAGGTTCTCAAGGAGGCGCTGAACATACTCGATCAAGCGAAAAAGAAGGGCTTAACGGCTGGAAAGGACCCAGCCGGTCTAGCCGCAGCCGCCGTATACATAGCGTCCCTACTCAAGGGTGAGGTGAGGACGCAGAAGGAGGTTGCCATGGCAGCCCAGGTCACGGAGGTGACGGTTAGGAATAGGTATAAGGAATTGGCTAGGGAACTGAACATTAAGATACCTATAAAGTGAAAAGATTTAAACTCATGAATCAAAACGCCTAATTAATGACATGCGAGGTATGCGAAATTCTTAAGAATGAGAGGTTGGTCGTATATAGGGACGGCCAGATCGTCGTGCTTCACAACCCGCACCCGTTCAATAATGGTCATTTGATAATTACAATATCGTCCCACAAGTCCATCGATGAGATTGATAAGTCATTATTCATTGAGCTCATGGGCACGGCAAAGAAGTTCACGGCGATACTACAGAGGGTCTACAACCCGCATGGGTTTAACATAGGCATATCGCTTAAGCCCCACGTTTATATACAACTCGTCCCACGCTGGAGCGGTGACGTTAGCTTCGTAACGTTATTCTACAACATCAAGGTCGTCCCTGAAACCATCGAGGATTCCATAAACAGGATTAAGAGTGCGGTGAGGGAGGCATGGCCTTTGAGTTGATAGACTTGGCCGTATCCATTGTAATCCTAATACTTGGTTTCTCCGTATTCACGGCACTCGTGAATGATTACAGACTCGTAACCACGGCCTCGAGATTACTGAGGAAGAAGATCAGGGTTTCCGCGTTTCGCGAGTTGAGTATACCAATATACCCATCACTAATGGGGATTAGTATAATCAATGCCAGAGCATTGGCTGAGGGTGTCGAGGTTGAGGTTCAGGGCGGGGTCATCAGGGTTATAAACAACGGGGTTGTGAGTAATAGTGAGATTAGAATATTAGTAAGCACGGTCATTACGGGCAGGCTCGGTGATTACCCAGTAATTGGCGTGATTACCCTATCTCCTTACTAACTCTACGTTTAGGGCGATGACTACCACGTCCAGCATCACGTTTAGGAAGAAGGTTGTATATAGGCCAATTGATGGTATTGTTGGGGAGGTGAGTATCAACGCGAGTAACGATGCGTCAACACCCGTTATGGCCAGTACGAACAGTAGTATTATTAATGCGTTCACCGTGAATGAGTACGTAGACACGGCAAGGAGTGAATAAACTATTGCAGTCATGAGTATGGCAATTAAGTACTTATTCAATGGGTTTAAAACGCCGAGGTAGGCTAGGTCAAGCGTTACTAAAACGAACTCCACATACCGTATCAACGCCATGTACGTAAACAGCCTATGCATCAACCGCAAGGAAGGGCACAAAAATAATTATAAGCATTCTCTCAAGTCGCCGCGGCCAATACCTTGATGGGCCTTAGCGTTTACTAACGGCCATTACCTGTAGTATAAATTTAAAAGGGGTTCTCTAGGTACGTTACGGGATGTCGCAGACAACACAGCCACCGGTTGTGCCACCGCCAGAGCCGTTGGTTAAGAAGCCTAGGCTGATAAGTAGTGGTGGTGTTTTGGGTAGTGAGTGGAGGGTTGGTAGGGGGTACTCGATCGGTGAGGTTAAGGCTGTTGGTTTGACGGTTACAGAGGCTAGGCTATTAGGTATACGGGTTGATGTAAGGAGGGACACAGTCTGGGACATAAACATCCAAAGACTTAGGGAGTGGCTCGACAAGGTAATTAAGGGCGAGGTATTACCGCCGGAACCCGCCCTGCCTAAGGTTATCAAGATCAAGCGTAAGCGTGGTAGGGTGTTTAGGGCATTAACACCCGCTGGCCGCAGGATGAGGGGATTAATGAGTGTGAAGCTCAGGGAGACCCATGCCCATAAGTGGAAGAAGAAGGCTAGGGAGAGGGCACTTAAGAAGAGGCATGAGGCGGCCAGGGCTAAGGGTGGGCATTAAAATCATTCGATCTTTGCAAGCACTTCTGGCAACTGCGTCAGCGTTGTTATCTCATAGAACGGTTTAATAGGTAATTGAACGTCAGGCACCCTCCTGACGAAGATGACCTTTATATCGAGGAACTTGGCGCCGATCACATCCTCAACCAACCCACTTATTATTAAGGCATCGCTTGCGGAGACGCCCGCCCTATTCAATGCGGCCTGGAATATCTTAGCGACTGGTTTACCGACTTTAGTTAAGTCTGAACTAACCACGCCCTTGAAGTACTTCAGTAGGTTATTCCTAAGTAGTATCTTTTTAGCGATATCGTTATCCAGGTTCGTCAGTATGTACATAGATGCGCCCATTTGGGAGAGCTTATCTATTGTCTCCGCTACGTCGGGGTATAACTCCGATGTCTCGACTATTAGCGACGACAATGCATTACCGAAGTAGTCGAGCTCCGTTGGACTAAGACTTAATGAGTACTTCTTAAGTAGTGATATTATTGTTTCCCTGGCCAACTGCCTCAAAGATCTATAGGCGCCCTTGCTTATCAACATGTTGTACTTATCGTCCCACTCCTTCTTGAACTGCCTGGCTAAATCCTCAAGCGGCGTCTTTATATTCAGCTCATCCCTAATCAACCTGGCACTCTCCAATTCAAAGTTGTTCAACCTAATTAGTGTGTTTAGCACCTCAAAGAACAGCGTCTTCATACGAACCAAAGACTCCGGGTGCTTATTTAAAGCTTAATACCCACGGAGATCAACGCATTAAAACATAATAACACAGCGCATAGGTTAGTGGAGCTAATCGGTGGGCTTTCCATGAGGGTCGAGGTCTGGGTCGAGGTAAGGCCTACGGAGGATGAGGAGAAGGTGAAAAGGGCGTTAAGCAATGTGTTTATCTATGATGAGTTGAGGATTGAGGAGAGCGAGGGGAAGAAATACATCGTAGCCTTTGGCGAGGGGTTTAAGTCCCTAGTTAAAATTCACGATTTAATCAAGGAGCAGGGCATTGAGGATAGCGCCAGGTCAATTTTAATGAGGGGGGTCGAGAACAACAGGGTCGTTTTTCACATACATAAGCAGGCCGCGTACGTCGGCGTGTTGTCATTCGTCACGGAAAATAACGAAAGCCCGCTCGGGCCGATAACGTTCATAGTTGAGACCAACGACGCAATGAGACTAATTGATTGGTTGGCGCCGAAGACATCAAGGGGTAGGAGACTTTATGAGGTACCTCCACCTGATGACCCGTAGGTAAAAATTAAAATAAAAATCAGGTTAAACCGCAATGTATGGTTAAGTACTTAGTGGCGTCCTTTGAGTGGTCATCGGATATTGGCAATGAAATAGCCAGCTCCCTTGGTCTTGCACATACCATTATTGAGAGTAAGTTCTTCCCGGACGGGGAGTCCTACGTGAGGTACCCCATTGATTTATCCGTATATGACGGCCTAATCCTGGTGCAAAGGGCCTACCCAAATCAGGACAGTAGGTTGTTCCAGACCATGCTAGCCGTCGATGCTGCCCGCGACCTTGGCGTTAGGGAGATCCACGTCGTACTCCCATACCTACCATACGCCAGGCAGGACAGGAGGTTTAGGGATGGTGAGCCCATTAGTTTATCGACGCTGTTGACTTTGCTTTCATCCCTGAAGGTCTCCTCCGTCATTGCGGTGGATGTGCATAAACCGGAGGCTTTCAGGGCGCCTGGTATGAGGTGCGTAAACGTGGAGCCGTTTGAGTTCTACGCCGACTTGTTGAGGGGTGTCGATAACGCGGTATTGCTAAGTCCCGACCTCGGCTCGCTATGGAGGGTTAAGAGGGTGAGTGAGTACTCGGGCTTTCAGTACAGCTATCTCGAGAAGTTCCGTGATAGAGTCACGGGGGAGGTCACGATAAGGCCTAGGGAGCTTGATGTAGCGGGTAAGGAGGTCTTCATAATCGATGACATAATAGCCACAGGGGGCACAATAATAGAGGCTACGAAGGTGCTTAAGAGCATGGGGGCAACCAAGGTACACGCAATCGCGACGCACTGTCTATTGCTTAACAACGCCGATTTGAGGATGCTTGAGGCGGGGGTCTCATCAATAACGTGCTCAAACACCATACCCACGAAGTACACGAGGGTTAATGTTAATCAATTAATCGTCAGGGCGATTAAGGAATTAATAACGTGAGTGTCTTTTAAATCGTACTGAGGCAATTAATTACGTGGGGCCTCTAGGCCACGTACTTAGGAAGTACCTGAACGGTAAGGCGCTGGCTGGTGGTTATTCATGGAATGTGGATGCCATATCCACGTACGTGGAGGGGGTCACGTACGCGTTGCTTATCGTGCCGGCGATAGCGTACGTAATTACTAAGTCATTACTTACGGCAATGCTGTTAGCCCCAATCCCCGCATTGCCAGTACTGCTTACTATGGCTTGGGCTCAGTACTCCGTGGACTCGGTCAGGAATAACATTGAGTGGGAGCTCCCATTCTTTGCAATTCTCCTTGACATAGTCCATGACGTTGGCGGCAACGTAACCCACGCATTCGAAGTAAGCGGCAAGGTCGGTCTCAGGTGGATCAGTAGGGAGTGGTCGATAATTAATAGGTACGCCTTAACCACGAACTCCATAACAAGGGCTATGCAGTTAAGGGCCAGGGTTCACCCAAGCCTTGAATTTCAAAGGTTCATTAATGGTTACGTGTCGGTGTGGACCTACACAGGCGATGTGGCTGGGTATGTTAGGAATGTCGAGGATACCTACGTATCAGTGTTAAGTAATAGGTTGTCGGCATTGACGAGGCAGGTGATAGATATTGTACTGGCAATTGCATCATCCCTCACGATAATGGTCCTCTTCATGATAGTGATGATGGTCCTAGGGGTGGGTAGCTCGATCATGTACGTATTACCAGCGATAGCCCTGATTGCGCCGGCCATAATAGCTAGGGTCTACCTATCGATACCATACATAATACGCATAAACATAACCCATAACAAAGGCCTAATTACTGCGCTTATGGCCACGTCGATACTCAGTACGGCGCTTCTACTTCATTACGGTGTTTACGGAGTAGTAGCCCTGGCGCTACCGCCCCTTACCTTCTCGATATTCGTAACGAAAAGCGTAAATGAGCTAAGGGCCTCAATCCTCGCACTACCTGACTTACTACGTGACGTATCCGAAATGGTCAAGGCCGGCGTCGGTATAGGCACTGCACTAGAGAGGGTATTGAATAATCAATACCCAGACCCATTACTAAATCACCTACGTAAGATAACCCGATTCAACGACGTGGAGATTGGCGCTCCATGGATTATGAAGTACGTGCTCGGTATCCTAAGGGAGCTATCTAGCCTCGGCTCACCATCAAGAGCGCTGGATAAGCTTGTCAAGGTATTGCTCGATATGAAGGCGCTAATGACAAGTATTAGTTACAATGCAAGGTCCCTGCAGGCACTTAATTACTCATTACCGTTCATATTCGCGGGAATAACCCTCGCGAGCAAGTTCGTGATTTCAATGCTTAATTCAGTAATTGAGGGCGCCCCATATACGCTCGTGGGCTTCGTAATACCTGGAATAGGCGCTGTATTGCTTCCGTTGATGATTACGGCATACATAATAAGCCTATCACTGGCAATACTCTCATCATTACTTAACAACTTGACGCTCAACCCTACCGTGAAGTTCGTAGCACCCGTACCACTCACGCTAATCCTCATGCTGATCGTCACGGAAGTACAGGTGCCTGTCTAGGGCGTAAGATTTTAAAATTAACCCGGGATCAAGCGGGTTGTGCACGTACCTAAGACATTGCTGATCGGGAGGTGCTGGAGGTGTGGCAAGAGGATTTATAAGTATGATGATTATTACGTATGCCCTAAGTGCCACGCGATGTATTGCCCAACATGCGCCAGGAAGGTTTTCTATAAGTGCCCCGCTGATGGGACACCCCTAGAGGCGCGTTAGTGAGTCCTCACGGATTAGTCGCATTTAAATACTTGATCTTGGCCACATAATAGGTGCGTGAGATGGCTGTCTTGACGGGATTACTATCATTCACGAAGGGCTATGAAATACGTTCACTCAGTATTACAGGCCCCAAAGGCCTCTTTACGGTTCAGGCAGTGGGTAATGTGAGGTTCTCGGCATTGATTAAGGATGATAATTACACGGTGCTAAATGACGAGAAGTTTGAGAGGCTCCTCTTCGCATTTTCACCAGTGATTAGTAGGGTGATGGATATAACGGGGACGAATTATTACACGTTTCTTGGTAAGTATGTGTATAACGGTAAGGAGTTCGTCTACGAACCGTACGTCGACCTAATGAAGACCGTGACGATAAGGATCACGGGTAAGAGCATTAGGATAATCTATGGCGAGAACAGGGTAAGGTTAAGGAGAACCAAGAGGGGTTACACGCCGAGGGAGTTACTTGAAACGCTCAGTTACATAGTGAGGGAGCTGCATGAGTAGTGCTGGTAGTTAAGCAGCGGTGTAGTAATACTTAAAGGATCACTTACTGCATAGGCGCAATGTCGCAGGGCATTAAGTTCGAGGTTATAGACGTGCCAATACCCGAGGGCGCAAACGTAATAATAGGCCATAGCCACTTCATAAAGACCCTTGAGGACATCTATGAGGCGCTCGTGAACTCCGTACCCGGTATAAGGTTTGGGGTAGCCTTCTGTGAGGCATCAGGTAAGAGGTTGGTTAGGCATGAGGGTAATGATGAGGAGTTGAGGAAACTCGCTATCGATGTTTGTAGGAGGATTGGTGCGGGCCACACATTCGTCATATACATAAGGAACGCGTGGCCAATAAACGTACTAAATGCCCTGAAGCACGTGGTGGAGGTCGTCAATATATACGCCGCAACGGCTAACCCACTCTCGGTCATTGTTGCGGAGATAGCGCCTGAGCGTAGGGGCGTCGTTGGCGTCGTTGACGGTCACTCGCCGCTCGGCGTCGAGGGTGATGCCGACATTAGGGAGCGTAGGGAGTTGGTTAGGAGGTTTGGGTATAAACTCGGTTAGCGCACTGCGACCTAGCGGTATTAATCAACGAGGCAAGTTTCTCCCTAAAACTCTCGAGCTCCCTGGTTAATTCCCTAATGACTAACTCAACCATATCACTGGGCTTTGCATCTGAGGGTAATGACCTTAGGATGTTGTCCATGAACTCCCTAACATCGGGTGGAAGCATTGGGTAGGCGCTCATCAGGTTCCTCGCTAACTCATTAACCCCCTGCATCCTCACTAACTCCTTAATGAAATACCTAACCCTGCTCTCCGTGTTGTAGTACTCATCGAGTAGATTAATCAGGAAATTAAGGTCAATACTCACTGAGCACTCCCTATAGTGCGTGTCTACGAACTTTATCAACGTTATTAGGTGCTTGATGCCAAGCTCACCAACCGCATGCCTAAACCAGCCCTTATTTACTAGCTTGGCAACGTAGTCCCTAGCCTCGAGGACCTCGTCAACCACGTAAATGTAGTTGCATCGGGAGTTAAATACTTACTACTTAGTGAGTGCCATCCCTATGGTGAGGAAGCGCCGTGAAGCATTTCGGAAAGTGCCATGTGCGTGTTGCGAGTTAATGCGTAATCTAGGAAGTCCCTAACACCGTCAGGGTAGCCCTCACTTTTAATGCCCTGGCACATGCCTATCATCATCAGGATCGCAATCACAGTCAGCAATACAAAAAGGACATTACCAATCAGCCCGAAGGCAACCCCGTTTTTGTCCTCGAGCTCCATCACGTACCTCCTAACTTCATCGTAAACCGCCACATAAACCTCGTAGTTGACCTCTATGGGATTGAGAAATGGAGGCTTGAACAAGTTCTCCTCATGTCCATAAAGCGTCTTTAACAGGAATGTCTCCGCAACGAGACCTGCTGCATCGAGCACATCATCACCATCACCCCTAGACGCAATTAACGCCTCAAACACATCCCTCATGAAACTGGCCGTGAACACCTTAGACAACGAGACAATTATGGATAGCCTAACCCCATTACCACTCTTAATATGCGTGACGATGCTGTAAATAACCATGAAAACGACCGCATAACTAATCCTAATAATTTCATCAACAACCCCCTCACTAACGACAGAGCCAATTAACGACTTAACAAAGCCCCTGACAACACTCATTAATTGGTTAGTGAAGAGCTCAAAAATAAATCTTAATCTATATTTCGAAA
>JAKMAE010000068.1 GCA_022014875.1 Vulcanisaeta sp.
CACTACCAGAGGCACAACTAGACAGATTCATGATAAGAATAAGACTGGGATACCCGAGTGAGGATATTGAACTGGACATAGCTAGGAATATTGAGCTTGGCAACGTAAATATTGTAAACACGGTATTGGGTAAGGATGATATCTTAAAAATGCAGTCGCTCGTGCACACGGTCAGGGTTGACGACTCAATAATTAGGTACATCGTTAAGCTGGTAAGAGGCACTAGGGCGATGCGCGACGTAAGGCTGGGCGCAAGCCCGAGGGCCGCACAGATGTTGAGTAAGTTGGTTAGGGCTTGGGCGTTGATAAATGGTAGGGACTACGTCATTCCAGATGATGTTAAGCAGCTTGCGCCGTACGTGCTCAACCATAGGATAATAACCACGGGTGTTGACCCAAGCCTCGTGATTAGACAATTAATCCAGCAAACACCAACACCATTGATGGAGAATGTTCTTCGTAAATCATGATAAGCCCCAAACCCACACCACCTCTGGGAAACAACCACCCTAAAACACGCAGCGATTATCGGCGTAATCGGAGGGCCGGGCTTACCAATAATACGCAAAGGACCGCAACGCATGTAATACCGAGCAATAAGTTAATGGTTCTATACATACTCCTATCTGGCATTACATACCTTGGACTCCTCACAAACAACCCATTCACTACATACCTGGGCCTAACACTCTTTGTAACGTTCACTTCATACATACTAACATGGTATTTACTGGTTAACCTAACACTCCTGAATTCACAAATAATATTTGAGGACGGCACAATCGAGGTGGTGATCGGCAACCAGGCGCAGTTAAGTGTCCGGGTTGTGTCCAGCATCCCGCTAAGGTTCGCGTCTACGTTATCGCTGCTGCATCCGCCTCATGTAATCACGGGTGTGGAGAGGGTCGTAATAAATGGTGGTAATAAGATTGTGAATATCACGGGTAGGTGGGTCGGTGAGGTTTACATAATCGGTGGATTGATTGAGGTGGCCGATGAAATGGGCCTACTACGGGTACAGGGCTTATTAATTAACGAGGGTATTCACGTAATAATCAGACCGGCCAGGTCTCGCAAAGAGGGTGTTAAGCGTGGCTTATCAGGTTATGGAGAGATTGGCATGTTTGTTGAGGGTATGTTAGGTGATTTAAAGGCCCTGGTCGAGTATGACTACGAGAGGCCAGCCTCAAGTATTCACTGGTTAACGAGTGCCAGGGTTGGTGATTTAATCATGGTTAGTAGGGGTGAGCATGGGTCATGCCCAGCAATAATTATGGACTCCTCATCAAGTGTGTTAATACCTAGAGATGGAAAGAGACTAATCGACGAATTCCTACAGGCGATAAGTGATGTAGCACAGCGTTGCCCTGAGGTTAACGTGATACTCGTTAGTAGGGGGTATGTGGAGCAGAGGGTTATTACCTGGAATTCAATCCCAAGCCTTGAGCGTTACGTTAGGATTAGGATTGTTAAAAATCATCTAGACAGTGCTGCCATTGATATACCTCAATACTTCATTAGGTATTTAGGTATTAACGAGCTTGCGGAGGTTGCGTATATAAAGGAGGAATTGAATGATGAGGCCACCGATGCCGAAATCGAGAAGGCGCACTCAATAATTGGAGGGAGGAAGCACGTGTTATTGTTACACCCCAGGGTGTATGGATGAAGTTAGGTAATTACGTGGCGTACATCTCCGTGAGCATTACGTGGCTAATTATGGAACTATCAGTGGCGCAGTACATGCAGTATTCTGGGGCTATCATCTTCTTCGCAATCCTCATAAACGTAGCGTCCATGGTGATCGCATCCTACAGGCCGGCATACCATACCTACTTGTTTACGGTGAATACTGCGGTGATGATATACGTAGGATACACATTACCCAGCAACTTAGCCACTGCCTATTCCATGGCCCTGTCTATAACGATAATAATGTACCTACTACTAAACGGCCTACTAAAACCACTCATCTTACTGATCTCCGTACCAATAATTTACGTATCATACATCGTGGAAAAAGCCCTGCTTAGGACCCCAATAATCACAGTATTATCCGCCCTAATAGGCACTGCTGGGATAAACAGCCACTTATTCATACTTGTCCTCTCGTGGTACCTATCACTGTTTATAGTATTAATCATCATTGTATTGCTGGTATTATTGATTAAATGATTTAATTAAAAATAGTGCATTAGCTGCGATAATACTTATTAAACCGTGATTTAGTAAATCTCTATGCCTGACCCGTTCCTAACGGATGAGCATCAACTCGTTAGAAACAGCGTCAGAGAGTTCGCTCAGAGGTATGTAGTGCCCATAACCAGGAAGATGGACCTCGAGGATTACTACCCAAGGGACGTAATTAGCGAGCTTGGTAAGCAGGGGTTCCTAACCCCATCCGTACCGCCCGAGTATGGAGGGCCAGGGCTTGATTTTAGGGGTAGCTTAGTCGTTGTGGAAGAGCTTAGTAGGTACAACCCTACATTGGGCTTCATAGCCGAGATCGTCAATGACAACATCGCATACGCATTGCTTAGGTACGGTACGAATAGGCAGAAGGAGGAGATATTGCCCAAAATAGCGAGTGGTGAGTGGGTCGCCTCATACGCATTAAGTGAGCCTTGTTGTGGTAGTGATGCTGCGGCTATCGAGACCAGGGCCGAGAGGAGGGGCGGCGAGTGGGTAATAAACGGTAAGAAGATGTGGATAACGCAGGGATTGTATGCGGACGTGTACATCGTATTTGCAAGGACGGGGCCCCGGGAGGCTAGGCACAGGGCAATAACAGCGTTCTTGGTAAGAAGGAGCAAGTGCATTGAGACGAGCCCAATCAACGTAATGGGGATTAGAGGCACAGGTACCTCCGAGTTAACATTCAATGATTGTGTTGTTGGTGATGATGACGTTCTGGGCAAGGTAAACGAAGGATTCAAAATAGCCATGGTGACGCTGGACCTCGCAAGAATAGGAATATCAGGCGTAGCCCTTGGCCTATCGCAGGGCGTGTTTGACGAAGTCCTGGAGTGGGCCAGGACCAGGATGGCCTTTGGCAAACCACTCATTGAGTTTGAGTGGATCCAGTTCCAACTCGCCGACATGAAGGCTAAACTCGAGATCGGGAGGACGATCACCTACAAGGCTGCCTGGCTCTATGACAACAAGGACCCATCATTCGTACTCTACTCATCAATAGCCAAGCTATACACTGCGCAGATGGCTGTGGAGATAGCCAGAGACGGCGTGCAAATACTCGGTGGCTTTGGCTACTCAAAGGAGAGCTTTTCGGAAAGGGCGTATAGGGATGCGAAGGTCCTAGAGATTGCCGAGGGAACGAACGAGGTTCAGAGGATGGTCATTTACAAGATATTGACGAAGGGCCTGCCTGAGGTGGAGTTATGATACCCATACGACACCCACTCGTTACAAGGGAGCACGAGAAGTTCGTAGAGCTTGTCGATGAGGTGAGTAGGAGGTATGTAGAACCAATCGCGGATAAGATAGATAGGGAGAATTACTACCCGAGGGAGGCCATAAGGAAGCTGGGTGAGTACGGCATACTCTCGCCAACACTGCCCAGGAATTACGGCGGGCTCGACATGGACGTCCTAGGCACGGTATTGTCTATCGAGGTAATATCGAGGTACAGCGGGTCAATGGGGATCCTAACCGAGGTGCAGGGATTCCTGGTTACACACGCAATCTACACGTATGGGACAGGGAGGATGAGGGATGAGTTAGTGCCGAAGCTCGCCAGGGGTGAGTTGATAGGCTCATTTGCATTAAGTGAGCCTTGTTGTGGTAGTGATGCTGCGGCTATCGAGACCAGGGCCGAGAGGAGGGGCGGCGAGTGGGTAATAAACGGTAAGAAGATGTGGATAACGCAGGGATTGTATGCGGACGTGTACATCGTATTTGCAAGGACGGGGCCCCGGGAGGCTAGGCACAGGGCAATAACAGCGTTCTTGGTAAGAAGGAGCAAGTGCATTGAGACGAGCCCAATCAACGTAATGGGGATTAGAGGCACAGGTACCTCCGAGTTAACATTCAATGATTGTGTTGTTGGTGATGATGACGTTCTGGGCAAGGTAAACGAAGGATTCAAAATAGCCATGGAGGCCCTAAACCTGGGTAGGATAGCCGTAGCCTCAGTAACCCTGGGTCTCGCGGAGGCTGCGATCATGGAGGTGATGGAATGGGTTAGGAAGAGAAACGCCTTTGATCAACCATTGACAAACTTCGAGTGGATTCAATTCCAACTTGCAGATATGCTATCTTACATAGAAACCATGAGGTCTATAGTCTATGACTCAGCGGTGCGTTTCGATCGTAAGTACGATGATTACTACGCCTTCGCATCAATAGCTAAGTTAGTCGCAGCGCTCCTTGGCATTGATGTTATTAGGAGGGCCGTGCAGTTAACGGGCGCGTACGGTGTCTGGAGTAATAGTAAGTTGAATAGGATTTATAGGGATGCGAAGCTCATGGAGATTGGCGAGGGTACTAACGAGGTGCAGAGGATGGTTATTTACAAATGGTTAAGCAAGTACCTGGGCTAACTACAACCGACATATTCGGAAGCCATCTTCAAAATCCTCACTAAATCCTCAATCTTTAACCTACCCGTATTCGTATTCCTAGGGCTTGGGTGATAGCTCATGAAAATCCTAACCCCATTAACATCGACATAACCACCATGTCTAAACTCCGCATTAATGCCTAGAACTAACCTAACACCCTGAAATGCTATGTGGCCCAGGGTCACAATTGCCTTAGGTTTAATTCTTTGAATCTCATACCTAAACCAATTATTTACGCATGTCCTTATCTCATCGGTAGTTGGTCTATTGTTTGGTGGAGCACACTTAACAACGGACGTTATGTAGATGCACCTAACGGTAACATCATCATTGCGCGAAATACTGTACGGCCTATTCGAAAGACCGGCCATGTGCAGCGCCCTGAATAGGAACTGGGCACTGCCGTCGCCTGTGAACATTCTACCAGTCCTGTTACCACCATGGGCAGCAGGCGCGAGGCCTACTATCATGATTCTCGCATTGGCTAAATCACCCCATGGTGGTACAGGTCTTCTCCAGTACTTATCGCTGCTAAACCTGGGTAGCGGCTTAACCTCCTCCCTGTACTTAACTAACCGTGGACATGCCCTGCACGTTATTAATTTATTTACAAAATCCGCGTACCAATTCATTATGGTTTCATTACCGTACACCCACTGGTAAGGGTTTAATAGTATTTTTACTTACCCCATGCTGATGGATCAGGTAATGAATAGCATGATCCGTGGCGTCTTATCGTACATGTACGGCCGCAATATATTGAACAAACTTAGTGGTGATTTAAGGGTTGATATTAGTAGGACCGGTGGATTGAGGAGGATATACCTCGGTGGTAGGTTGGTCTTTGTGGTTAGGGCTAACGATGGTCGTGCCCTACCAACGCTTGATGGTGCTTCATTAATTGATAAGGTGGTTGTTGTTCGTAGGGATGCGGCGCCATTTATTAAGCAGGGTAGGAGTGTTATGGCTAAGTTCGTGATTGATGTTAGGAATGCCATACCCGGTGATGAGGTGGCTATTTACTCTGAAGATGGTGAGTTACTGGGTGTTGGTAGGTTATTGCTGTCCAGGGAAGAGGCCCTCAGTGTTGGTAGGGGTGTAGCCGTTAAGGTTAGGCAACATGTGAAGCAGTAACCAATAATGCTTATAATGCCTAACCCTGACCGAGACATGGTGGTTACTATCTGGCCAATGACTTCGTTGTAACGCCCTGGGAGGTCAAGGGCAGGGTTGATTATCTAAGGCTCTCGCGCGAGTTCGGTGTTCAATTAATAACGGAGGAGGATATCAAGGCGCTGCAGGAATTGGCGGGTGACGTTCATTACCTGATAAGGAGGGGATTCTTCTACGCGCATAGGGACTTGCACGCAATACTCAATAGGCAGAGGGCTGGTCTACGATGGGCCCTGTACTCGGGCAGGGGACCAAGCGCCGATTTACACATTGGGCACCTGGTTCCGTGGATGCTTGGTAAGTGGTTCGTGGATAGGTTTGGCGTTGAGTACTTCTTCGAGATGACGGATGACGAGAAATTCCTAGTCAAGGAGGGCTACACCCTGGAGCAGACCAATAGGTATGCCTACGAAAACGCCCTCGACCTAATAGCCCTCGGGTTCCCGCCAGATAAACTACACATAATAGTAGATACTGAGGACATAAAGTACCTCTATAAAATAGCCGTTAAGGTCGCGAAGAAGCTCACGCTATCAACAGTAAAGCACACATTTGGGTTTACCGACTCGACAAACGTCGGTGCTGCGTTCTTCCCAACGCTTGAGATAGCAGTGGCATTCCTGCCCACCGAACTTTACGGTGAGGCCGTACCCGTACTGATACCTACCGCAATTGACCAGGACCCATACTTTAGGCTTGCTAGGGATATAGCTGACGATATAGGTTATCCAAAGCCATCCACCATATACAGCAAGTTCATACCAGGACTTACGGGTGAGGATAAAATGAGCGCCTCAAACCCCGAATCCGCGATTTACGTAACGGATGACGAGAAGAGCATAAGGAGGAAAATAATGAACGCCCTAACCGGGGGCCAACCAACGGCCGAGCTCCAGCGCAAGTACGGTGGAGATCCTGACAAATGCGTCGTTTATAAGTACCACCTCCTTTTCCAGGAAAGTGACGAAAAGGTTAGGAAGATATATGAGGACTGCAAAGCCGGCAGGTTACTCTGTGGTGAGTGTAAGGCCATGCTGTTTGAGAGGATAAGGGACTTCCTGAAGGAGCACCGTGAAAGGAGGGAGAAGGCCAAAGACGTAATTCAACAGTACAGGTTGTCCTATAAATTCAAGTGATGCTTATATTAGGGGGTAGGAAAGATAACCTGTGCTTAATTACCCAGTCATAGACCTACACGAAGACATTGCACATCACCTAATGAGACGAGGTATCGAGGACTTCGACAGAGACGTACCAGGTAGACAGAGTGATATACCGAAGCTCA
>JAKMAE010000069.1 GCA_022014875.1 Vulcanisaeta sp.
CCTCAAGGCGGACATACCGAGGTAGGTAAGCAATGTACTTACTACCCATGACTGAAAGCAGCAACTAGGGCTCTTAATTTACTTTTGGTTAAATGGCCACCAATTGTACTTACCCAAGAGGACTATTATTGCCGGGACTAGTAATGGTCTGACAAGGAAGGAGTCAAGTATGACTGAGGACGCCACGGCGAGAGCTATCTGTTTAAGGATGTATATGCTCGAGATTGCCAATGATGCAAATGCCATTGCTAATACTAGGGCGGCCCCTGTAACCACGGGGCCCGTGAATTCCACAGCCCTGACTATGGCCTCATCATCACTGTAACCATTGACCACCTCCTCCCTGAACCTACTGATTATAAAGAGGTCGTAGTCAGTACCAACACTAAGCAGCAGCGAGATTAGGATCACCGGCAGTAACCAGTAGGTCTTCACGCCCATGAGGCCTTGGAACACGGCTGTCGTGAGTGCTAAGGACCAGGTTATGCTCATGAGTACCGTAGCCACTAACCTGAGTGGTATCATCACAGACCTCATGTATATGGTGAGTATTGCCACGTTAACCGCAATCATTACGTAGAGTATTAAACCGTAGTATTCACGTTCAAAGCCAAGCACGAAGTAGTACTTATACGATGGGGATCCACCAACAAGGATCTTGACACCGTATTCCCTAGAGACCTCGTTCGCGATTTCCCTGAGGCTTAAGTATATTGGTATGAGCTTATCCGACAGGGATTGTTGATTAACCGTGACGGTTATTATGTAGAGGTTCGTGCCGTTGTAGGACATGTATGCATTTATTACATAGCTCTGTTCCCTAACACTGTTTAGCAGGGCTAACGCGCTGGTTTCATTGCCATAAACCACCAAGTACGCCGTTGAGTAATCATAATTCCTAAAGTAGTTAATTAAAATGCTCAACCCGACCTTGGCCGGCGTTGTCGGCATTACCTGTATTGGGTCCGTGGTTATGTTTATGTTAGTCAACAAGTAAATAAGCGCCACGATGGTTACTACTAGGAACGCTGCTAACACCGTCTTTGGCCTCTTCACGGCGAACCTAGCCATCCTGGAAAGAAACGCGGTCCTTAACTCCATGGACTTTGCTCTAAAGCCCATGGGCCATAGAACCAAGTCCCCAAGGAGCCTCATTACTTCCGGCAGTATCACTGCTGTGGCTATTGCCGTGAATGAGACAGCTATTATGAAGCCTATACCGATATCCTGTATATAACCATACCTTGATATTACGAAGCTACCAAGCCCAAGCCCGACCACGGAGGCGCTCGTCAATATCGTCGGCCTTACCCTGGCCAACGTCACCCTGAGGGCCTCATCCTTATTGAGACCCCTGGCCCTCTCCTCGAGGTACCTACTCAGCATCAACATGCTATAGTCAACACCTATCCCGAATATTATCGGCGCAATCATGTACACGGTTAGGTAATACAACTTGAAGTTTACGGCCCATTCGTACAACAGCCCAAGCGATGCCAAGTACGACAGGCCTAGGGCTGTTAGCGACACTACAGGCCCCATGAGCGTACCGAGCATCATTATCATGGTTATGAACACGAGCACGGACGTCGTCTTATCTATAATGTTCACGTCGCTCGTGACTATCTTATCGAGTTCGTACAGGATCACGTCCGTACTGACTGGGTAGACCCAGTCTTTCCTAATTAATAAGTCATACACATAATCCTCATAACTGCTCGGTAGAGTTACGAAGGCTACGGTATACGTACCATTCAGGAACCTCTGGGTTAGGTTGTTTGGCAGGTCAAGTATATTGGGCGGTGGATGCTGCCGTGTTAATACAGTAATGATGCTTGAACGGACCTTATCAATTACTGAATTGACTATTGCGGTGTCATTATTACACGCTAATTGGTATATATAAGGCATGATTAAGGATGGCGCGGCCCTGGCGTATTCCTGGGCAATCACCAGCCTTAATAGGTTCGTATCCCCACTGGGGCCGATCAGCACGGCTATCCTAAGCATTGTCTCATTCACACCCTCATCAACAAGCCTCTGGTACACATAACCAGTGATGTTGCTGGTTGCCACAAGCCCCGGGTATTCCTGCCTAACTATGGCCTCGTAGTTTCTCAATAGCACGTCCGTTATGTTAACCCTGACTAATTGGTATGGCGTTGGTGATGGACCGAGAACCACCTCTAATTGCTCAAGTGATCTATTGGCTAATTCGTATATGTACGGGTTATACCCGTACTTGCCCACGTAGTTCCTAGTCGTTAATACAAAGAGCTCCTTCAGGGACGCGTTTGGGTAGTTCTGTAAATAATAATCCCCAATTTCCATGTACAGCAACTGCTCATAATTTAGGGTATCATTGAGTTCGCCAACCACCGTATTAGATACATTACTGAGCATTGAGTAATACTCCCTATTTAATGCCAGAATGGCATTACATTGATTGTTCATTAACCAGTACAGCTTCCAGATGCCTTGCGTTACATTACTCATTACCCCATTAACGGCGTTAGTCATTGTTTCGTTATATACCAAGTAGACCTCGTTATACGCGGTGATTAGGTCGGTAACCGAAGTATCCGGTGCATCCACGGATTTCACAACATCATGTACGTAGTTCAACCTGTCCCATATGGAGTTCGTTCCATTCAACTTAACAATGACGATCAACGTGGTTTCATTGGACGAACCCACGTACTCATTAACGATTTTGTCCACCAGCACAGGCTCTATATTATTGGGCATTAAGTCGCTCTCGCTATACGTCAATGCACTAAACACGTTGCTTGAATACCGAGCTAGGTAAATCATCACCATCAACCATACCGCAATTATAATTACCGCCAGCGCTTTTCGATTAATCATCGCGTTAGACAAAGTATTATAATTGGATTAAATATCATTCTCTGTGCCTACCAATGACGAGGTTGTTAGGCTGGTCCACGTTAGTAAGAGGTACTACCTAAGCCGTGACGTGTATGTTGACGCGTTGATAGACATCAACTTGACAATCAGGGCGGGGGAAATCGTCACTGTCATGGGACCGAGCGGTTCAGGCAAGACCACGCTCATGAATATAATAGGTACGTTGGACAGACCGACAAGTGGTAGGGTCTTCATAGACGGCATCGACGTCACGGATGCGGATGAAAAGTACCTATCAAGGTTTAGACTGGAGAGGCTGGGTTTCGTGTTTCAGCAATACAACCTACTCCCCCAATTAACCGCCCTCGAGAACGTTATGTTACCAATGCTATTAACTGGCAGGTACACTAAGGAGGAGGCCATGGAGAAGGCCAGGTTGCTCCTCGACCTCGTCGGCGTCCCCCACGTGGTTAATAAAAGACCAAGCCAAATCAGCGGTGGTGAGCAGCAGAGGGTCGCGATTGCCAGGGCGTTGGCTAACGAACCATCGCTGGTGATCATGGATGAACCAACAGGCTCTATAGATCTGGCGAGCTCATACTTAATACTGGACCTTGTGAGGCTCCTGAATAGGTACATGGGCGTTACGTTCGTAATAGCGACGCACAATATGGAGGTTGCCTCCATTGGCGATAGAATTATCTACCTTAGGGGCGGTAGAATAATTGAGGAGAGTGACTTAGGGAGGATTAGGGAGGAATTTGGTAAATTACGTATCGACCCAATCACAGTTGCGAGGTCATACCTCCGAATACTGGATCTCGAGGAGAGGAGGCTGAGGAGGCTTGGTCTAGATACGACTAACCTAGAGAAAAGGAGGGACCTAATCAGCGAGTTTTTGAAGCAACGGGGAGATAGATAGGTTTAATTAAGGCGTTGGGCTCACGTAATTGTGGGGCTCAGGTTCGTACCTCTAATGATCATAGTCGTAATATCCATGATCAGCGCCATCGCCTACGCAAACGAACCCATCAGGGGGTATTTCGTGGTTAACTACGTGACTAATCTAAGCCCTACTGGGCAAGTCATTGATTACTACGTGGAATACTCATTGATGCTTTATAACCATGAACCGTACGCAGTGTCCCTGCGGATCTCGATGGAATTGCCGCAGTACTCGAGCGTACTTTACGTATCACCACCCACCAACGTGTCTGGTAATGAGGTAACGTGGATAATAAACCTACAGCCATACTCAGAGGAAAAACTAGAGGTTAGGTTCAAGCCGATATACACGGTGCTACCAATAGCACTACTTAGTTATCAAGTACTCATTAATGGAACCCCCGCGAACTCGTCGATAATCAGTGGCGGCGTTGGTACGGAGGTAAAGCTGCTCATCAACATAACGAATATGCTGCCCTTCCCAGTAATGAGTACGGTGTCGCTGACGAGGCAGTCGGGGCTTTATTATGAGTATAACGTAACCCCAACAATAACGCAGAACGTAATGGGCTACGAGATGGATTACTGGCTGTTCAACACGAGCAATAATACATCGATGAGCTTGGGCATGGTTATTGAGGATATGGGTCCCTGGCGCAGCGTCAGGATAAACCCAGTAAGTATCCAGGTAAGTATTGACCTGAATCAATCAATGAACTCCCTAAGAAGTGCCATTAATGAGATTAACGCAACAATCAAGCGACTAGGCGCCCTATCCAACTCGGTAATTAACGCATCCCCCGCCGTCAGCAACTATACTGCTCAATTCCTACAATTAATAGCACTACTAAACCAGACGGCGAACGTGCTCGGCGCATCGGCATATTTGATAAACTCGACATTACTAGTTGAAAGCCTGCTCCAGGCGCAATTAGTTGAATTAAAGATCGCACTCACAGCCGGGGGTCAAGTACTTAATGCTGAGACAAACGTAATCTCTCAGTTAAGGGACTCCCTCAGCCCCATCGTCACAAACGAGCAGAACTACATCAACACATTGAATGCACTGAAGAATTACTTATTGCAGATAGGTAACTCCACAAACAATAATACCCTGAACTCTGAGGTAAACAACGCCGTCAACACCATAAACCAGTTAGAGAACCTGTTGATAACGCTTAGCGAGGTGTACAACGACCTCGGTAATCTACAGAACGAACTAGTCTCAACCCAGGCGCAGGTTAACCAGGCGGTTAATGGCCTTAACTACGCGATAAGCGCGGCCAACCAAAGTGAGGTATTGATAATAAGTATCTCGAGGAACCTGTACCTGCTACATAACGAGTTGTTAAACCTTACCAACCAGTTATTACAAACATACTTAAAAATGGAGACGTACCAGGCAAGGGCTATGTCGAGCCTTGTGCAGATAAGTAATTACGAGGAGGAACTCCAGGGCTTGATCTTAGAGGATGAGGCCAAGGTGGCGGTGTTAAATGCTATAACCAACGAGTACCTAAGTTATCTCCATGTAAATAGCACCAACGTTAGTATTGACGTGACGGTTGAGGAGACGTTCATCATAGAGATGCCCTCGGTGGTGAATACTAAGTACTTGCTGCAGTTGCTTAACGAAACCACGGCGCAGGGCAATGAAACCGTAACGCACAGGGTCAATACCGCACCCACACTACGCATTAATCCCACCTATGCGGCTGTGTTGGGCATGCTTGTCGTGGCTTTGATAACGGCGATTATCATAAGGAAACTGCGTTAACGCATCGCACGTAGAAGCAACCTGCGTGTTGCGGGTACGGCCTTTATGTACCCCGAGCGCCTTTATAAAGCCGCGCACTGGGTTGGCATTCTCCGTGAGTGGTGAGTACGTACGTGGTGATTCGGAGATCGAGAGGTACATCAGGGACATACTGAGATTTTTGGGTGAGAATCCCGAGAGACCAGGGCTTAGGGAAACACCTAGGAGGTTTGTGAATGCATTGCTGGAGTTAACACGCGGCTTAAGGGAGCCTGCGCCTGAAATTAAATTCTTCCCCATGGAGGGCGTTGAGTACGTCGGGCGTGTGGTCATCAACGATGTTAAGTTCGTGTCGGTATGCGAACACCACCTGCTACCTATTATAGGCACGGTTACGGTAATCTACGAACCACTAAATAACGAGGTCCCTGGATTGAGTAAGGTGGCTAGGTACATCAAGTGGTTGGCGGCCAGGCCAATACTCCAGGAGAGGTTCACGACTAGGTTAGCGAGTGAGTTAAGGGCCGTATTGAGGGCTAGGTATGTTTACGTTAAGGTATGCGCACTGCATATGTGCGCCATGATTAGGGGCGTTAAGGATGAGGACATGTATATGGTGACAGAGGCTTGGTCAGGGGAGATAGATAATGAGCAATTACAGGAGCTTAGGCGCACCACGCATTGTAGGGTGCCAAAGATAGTACTCACTAAGGATTATTAAGCAGCCAGCCTCCATTACCTAAGCATGAATGTGGTAGAGAGCGTTGAATTGAGCACCCACATACATGCGACGGAGAGCGAGCTTAAGGTCGTGAAGGCACTACTCAACCTGATCCCTCCCCAGTTAAGGAGTGGGGTAAAGATTGTGACTAGTGATGGTAAGGGCCATTACGGTAATGACATAAAGACGATAAAGGTGCAATTAAGGGGTGAGGACTCCCTGTCCGTCGTTAAGTACATATTCTCGATGATTGATCAGTTAGATAGGGAAATAGTGCTCGTAAGCCTAAGCAGTAGGTTTGAGAATGGTAAGTTATACCTAAGATTCAATAAGCAATTAGCGTATAACGGTGTACTTCGACTCGATGATGGCGATGACGTAATAAAGGCAGTTATAAAACTGAACCACTGGGTTTTGAAGAACGAGGGCGTTGAAAAAGTGATAACACGGTTGATCAGGGAGGTTTAGGCAATGTTACGGCGCCCATCGCCGCCGAGGTGACAAGTGAGGCGTACTTAGCCAATAACCCCCTTGTGTATCTCGGCGGTGGTGGTTGCCAATTCTTTAACCTCCTCTTGACCTCCTCTTCAGGAACTAATAACTCAAGACGCCCGTTCTCAACATCAATTAGTATTTTATCTCCATCCTCCACCACAGCTATTGGTCCTCCCACGGCCGCCTCTGGCGCTACGTGACCGACCATTAGGCCCCTTGTTGCGCCGCTGAACCTGCCGTCTGTGA
>JAKMAE010000009.1 GCA_022014875.1 Vulcanisaeta sp.
TAACAGATGCCGTAATATCACCAGCCGGTACCGGCTTTGTCTCGACCGGTGGCGCAACGAGGGCATTGTACGGGATAGCGGCCGATGGTTATTTACCAGGTTGGTTCCTTAGCCTCAGCAGGACAAAGATACCCAAGTGGGCATTATTAACCGTGTTTATACTTGGAATGCTTTATTTACTACCATTCCCAACCTGGCAATCAATAGTCTCCTTCACAACGGCAGGGCGAGTACTAACATACCTAGTGGTGGGAGGTGTAGCAGTGCAGGCACTTAGGAGAACAGCCCCAGACCTAAATAGGGTATTTAAGCTCAGTGCGGTATCAGTATTGGCACCCCTAGCTTCTATTGCCGCTTCCCTTGTGATTTATTGGGCAGGTTTCGGAACAATTTCTAAGTTATTCCTGGCAGCGTTCATAGGGTTACCAATATACTTTGGGTACTATGCATATAAAAGATTGAAGGTCAGTCCAGGACTTTCGTTATCGGTAGGCTTTATAGATGCCATAGCAGTGGCCCTATCATTCACCTACCTATACACAGCAACGAGGAGCTTAACGAAGCCCATGGATCTCGCATTTTGGATCTACATAGTGGTAATTGCGATTATAACGTATGTAAGCATGGCGGTTCTGTATCGACTCGGCACCGAATATCTAAGGATTGAATTAAGGGCTGGGCTATGGTTGCCGACGTATATGCTCGTCATAATGATTCTTTCGTACTACGGAACCTTCGGGCTACACAGGATAATTCCATTCCCATGGGACACGGTAATAGCGGTAATCGTTACATTGGCATTCCATTACTGGGCCGTGTTTAGTGCGTTCAGGACAAAGGCCATAGATCAAATATTGGGAGAAGGGCAGTGATAGTCTAAACATGCTTGCTCCATGGTTATTCAAAAATAATCATACATAATTATTTATATTAATCATGTACGTAAACGAACTCGTTATTGCCCGTTTTCTTCACGAAACCATACCTCATGAACTGCACAATCTCGCCAATACCTACCTGGGTTATCGACTGCTCAGCTAATCCCCTATCCTCGATTAGCTTCAAGCCCTCGGGCCTCTTCACCGTGATAGGCACACCATCCGTGGGCACCCATTGAATAATTGGTGCGTTGACCTTCCTCGCGCTCTCTAGGTCCTTACTGTGGATGCGTGTTATCGCTACGTCGTCCCTCTTATCCACAATTTCTAAATTCACAAGCTCCATCAACCTAACTATGGATTTAACACTCAATTTCTCAAAGTCAGACCTACTTATGAATACCTCCACCCTACCATTGACTGGTTCAAGCCTTATCTCCCTATACCCACGCTCGGGGTATGATGGGTGCATGGGTAGTTTTGCGATGAGGGTTTCTTGCACATCCTCTATAATGACCTTTACCGGCTCAATAACAGCCATGTACCTATTAGCCCTGGGCTCCAATAATTTCCTGTTCTCGGCAAAGAGGTTCTCCAGTGTTATGGTGGCGTCAGTAGGTTTGACACCGACCTGGAGTATTATGTTCCAAATCGCCTCGGGCTGTATACCCCTATTCCTAAGCCCAGCCAGTGTTGGTAGCCTAATGTCGTCCCACCTAATGCCTAGTGACTTGAGCCTCGTCTTACTCAGCGTCATCCCCACAATCCTCAACCTACCGAAATGTATGGCCTCGGGCTGTTCCCAACCCATGTGCATGTACACGAAGGACTGCTTCACAGTATTGACGGAGTGCTCCTGGGCCCTAAGTATGTGCGTAACGCCCATAAGGTGGTCATCAACCGATACCGAGAAGTTGTACGTAGGCCAAACAATGTACTTAGAACCAACCCTTGGGTGTGGGTACTTCTCGGTGTCTATTATCCTCATAGCCACCCAATCCCTAACGCTGGGATCAGGATGCGATAGGTCCGTCTTTATTACAAGCACCGCCTCACCCTCACGGTAGTAACCGCTCAGCATTCTGTCGAAAAGCTCGAGATTAACGCTTGGGTCCGCATCCCTATTCTTACAGGGTATACCCGTCATCCTCGACTTCTTCCAGTCATCGGGCGTGCAGTCGCTATCCTTGGCTGCTACGTATGCCCCACCCCGTCTTATGATTTCTCTGGCGATGTCGTAATATATGTTCAACCTATCCGATTGAATATACTCCTCATCCCACCTAATACCTAGCCACCTTAAATCCTCCCTGATGGCGTCGTAGGCCTCCAATAAAGGCCTCTTCGTCCTCGGGTCAGTATCCTCAAACCTAAGTATGAACTTTGCCCTCCTACCCAATTTCTCGTACTTTAACTTGTAGGCGTAGTTTATTATAGCGGGCCTAGCACTGCCCAGGTGGAGTACGAAGTCTGGGTTTGGCGCGAACCTCAGCGTTATTACTTCGTACTTGGTGTCGTTGGGTAACGGTGGCAGGTCCTCAATACCCTTCCTATACGACTCAACCCTCCTCTCCCCAAGCGCCTCCGGCCACTTACTCAGTAGTAGGTTCCTCTGCTCCTCGATGCTCAGGGAATTCACGTAATCAACCACCTCCCTAACCACTTGAACAACGTCCCTGGCCACGGACCTCAGCGATGGATCCTCGGCAAATACCTTGGAGACTACGGCATTGACGTTGGCCTTACCGTTGAACTTAACGGCGTTGATCAATGCATGCTTAAGGGCCAATTCACGTATCCTCTCCCTATCAAGCGCCACGGTATTGATTCAAAAATACAATGCTTTTAAACCATAACACCCATACTTAAAAACCATGAGGAAGGTTTCCCTATTGATAGGGCCAATAGGCCAATTAGTCACTGCGAGGTCGATCCCCTGGATGTACGGTGACGATGTTTTAATAATCGAGAATGCGGGCATTGCCGTAGACGGCGAGGTTATAATCGATGTCGGGCCCTGGGATAGGATAGTTAGGGAGTATAACGGTAGGTGTAGGGTTCCTGCCGAGGACTCCCTGGTCACTGCCGGCCTTGTTGACCCTCACACGCACTTATTATTCATGGGTAGTAGGGAGGATGAGTTGGAATTGAAACTGCAGGGCGTGACCTACGAGGAAATATTGAGAAGAGGGGGTGGTATATACAGGACGATAAACGCCACCGTTAACTCGAGCGATGATGAACTCCTGAAAGCATTACTCAATAGGTTATTCAACGTTGCGAGGTTCGGAACCACAACGATAGAGGTCAAAAGCGGGTATGGATTACACCCCAGTCAGGAAATTAGGTTGCTAAGGATAATAAACGATGCCGCCAGCAAGGCCCCGGTGGATGTTGTACCTACGTACCTAATCCACGTGCCGCCTAGGGATATGGATAGGAGGGCCTACGTAAGGTCTGTCATAGAGTCCCTTAATGATGCCAAGGGATTGGCCCAATTCGTAGATGTTTTCTGCGATGAGGGTGCCTTCACCGTAGACGAGACAAGGGAGATCCTTAGGGAGGCTGGCGCTAGGGGCTTTAGACTTAGGCTGCATGCAGACGAGTTAGTTTACATGGGGTGTAGTGACTTGGTTAGCGAGTTCGAGATAACGTCTGTGGACCACCTACTCAACATGCCCGAGAGAAACGCTAGGTTATTATCGTCGAGGAAAACCACAGCGACCTTGTTACCAATCACGATACTGACCCTAATGACCAGTAAGAGACCGCCGGTAAGGGCGCTTAGGGAGGCTGGTGTACCCATAGCCCTGGGTACGGACTTCAGCCCCAACTCCTGGTCCTTAAACATGCAGTACGCCATGGAGTTAGCCACGTACTTACTAGGCATGACGCCTATGGAGGTCCTCATGGCATCCACAGTCAACGCGGCATACAGCCTCGGGCTTAGGGATAGGGGTGTTGTCCAACCTGGTTTTTTAGCCGATATCGTGGTATGGGATGTACCGAACTATAAATGGTTAAGTTATGAGCTTGGTAGGAACAAGGTTTCCGTAGTCATTAAGAGGGGCAGGGTCCTAGAGGCGACGGGGGAGGGTGCCGTAATTAGTAAGGGGTGTGATTAAACGTGCCGTAGTAATTAACTAAAAAGCTTTATTTAACAAACGTTGGGTTATGATTGTTGATTCTCGATGGCCGTGGAGCTCAACCCCGAGGATGAGTACGTAATAATGCCCGTGAAAATACTCGAGAGAATACTGCGTTACGCAACTGTTGTGTGCCAGGATTACTGCCCAGCGGGTAGGGACCCAGCCACCTGCCCATACATAGTGACTTTAAGTAAGAGACTTGGGTTGAGCCCACCGCCGTGCGTAAACGATTACGGGGACTACAATAAGAATACATTCAGGATATTGATAAAGGATCTCGAGCGTAAATACGGCATGGGAATTGACGAGTTCATAAACAATGTGAGGAGGAGAAAACCGAGGAGTCTCGAGGAGCAAACCGACTTCATGGAAGCGATATTCTACGTGGGGGTCCTCAATGAATTAAGCAATTTCAGGGAAATAATAATAGCCAAGGGCTCGGACATTATCGTAAGGAAGGCCATTGTGATTAAGTAGGGAGGAAAGGGAAAAGAGGCCCTAGTAGGTATGTGTTATGGTGATGATGACCGAGGAGCCGATTTGATGATGTGACCACGCAGGTCTGATTCCGACCCGGTGCCTTAGTAATCTTTCATCATTAGTTATCTACCCCATCCCTGGGTCGTTGATTGTTCCCAACCTAGGGAATAACACCGTTCAGTTGTGCAAAAACTAAGTCGAGAAGGCTGTTTCATTACTATCTCAATGGCTAGGCGAGGAATTGATAGGCTTTGAAGAACCATGTACCAGGTTCACCATTATTTACCCGAATTATGCCAAACCCTACTTAGCCCATCGGTATAGAATCAAAGATATGGTCTTCATGAAATTTGGTGAGGACTTTTGCTCAGCGTGCCTATTAATTACTTGGGATTGTAAAGTTAGGGGCACGTAAGTGGCAGGGCAACTCCTTACATGGAATACGTAGGTTCCTTTACAGGTGGTTCCTGGGTCGCAGGGATATGGATACAGCACCTACTTATTGGCAGGAGATATAAATGGACTACCTACGCGAGATCTTGGGGAACGCCCTAACAGTGTTCTCGAGTATTACATTGCTTAGTTCGTAAATATCTACGTTAAGTAATCTACTTAACTCATTCAATACTAGCTTCACGTGGATTGGCCTCGATGGCTCATTCACACTAGGCCCGAGCTCTGGAGTATCGCTCTCCAGGAGTAACCTGTCGAGGGGTAATAAACGGGCCAGGTCCCTCTTCTGCTGTGACCGGGCTATGGTCGGTGGTATAGAGAAGTAACAACCAAGCTCTAGGAGCCTCATCGCCTGGCTTCTATTACCGCTGAATGCGTGAACAACGCATCGAACGGGGCCGTACCTGCTAAGTATGTTTATTACATCATTCTCGGAATCCCTAGAGTGGATTATTAACGGCAGGTCCAGTTCCTTGGCTAGTGTAACCCACTTGATGAATATGTGCTTCGATATTTCACGAAGAACCTTGTCCTTAACCTTTACGTAATCGAGACCTACCTCACCAATACCAACTATTAAATCAGCCCTTTCCCCGGCAATCTTCATTATTTCCCCCGCTTCCCTAATGTCGAAACCGCCGTAGTTATAACCCAACGCTGTAAACACAAAGCCCCTGTACCTATTAACTAGATCAAACGCCCTAGACACCTCATCAATCCTCATGGTAACGTTTATTATACCCAATAAGCCGCCTCCCAGGGCCTCATTGATTATCTCATCAACGCGTCCGTAAACATCGAACCTGCTTAAATGCGCATGTGTATCTATTATTCCCCGTATGCGCTGCCCATTAACCATTCCGCGGTAATGGTGCTTAGGATTCTTAAAAATCATAACAAACAAATAAGTTTTTAACAAGATGTGGCTCAGCAATAATCAATGTCGCCGGGTCTTGGAATACACCCCCTACTGTACAGGTTCGTCAGGTACTGCGTCAATAGGGCGTACCTTAATCTAGATGATTCGAAATTATCAGCTGATGAGAGGTACAGCCTAGAGACTATATTACAAAACATTAGGCAGGCGGAGGATGAGTGGCAGAGTGTTGATGACGTTATTAAGTTCATAAGTGAGGAAATACCCAGGATTTACAGGCAGGCGCTGGAAAGGCTTCCCGAAGGTATTGTCGATGAGTTATTCAAAAACATATTAAATAATTGTAAAGACCTCGATGAGGTCAGGACAAACCCCAAAATACTCAGTGCCATTGACGAGGTACTCAATAGGCTGGGCGAGGTTAAGAAGAAGCTTCTCGAAGAGTCCAGGACTAGGATTTACGAACCATCGGCCTGACCCGTAAATTATCAGTGGCTAATTAATCACAGTGGGTCTTTACTAAGTGATGGATATTAATGATTACGTATATGCGTTATTGAGGGATAGAAAGGTCGTGCTACTAAATGCGTACCCTGGCTTCGGCAAGACCCGGGTGGCCATTAATATAGCGAAGAGGTGGAATGAGGAGGGTGGCGAGGCCTTAATAATCACGAGGTCTAGGGCCGAGGCGATACAGCTATGCGAGTTTGCGAGGCAGGTCGGTATTAGGGATAGGACGGCCTTATTACTGGGTAGGGAATCGCTATGCCCATTTAATGCGCATGATTCAAAGCAATGCCTACTCTATAGATTAAGTGGTTTATGTAAAGTAAGGACTAGAGCGCCTGCGAAATCCATCACTACCTGCAACCCCATTGACGTATTTAACGAGGGATTATGCCCATATGAGCTGAGCGAGGCCTTGGCGCATCAGTTACCAATAGTCATAGCAACCCACGCCTACTTATCAGGGCCTGAACTTTACAGTAAGTTAATCAATATAATGAACAATTGGCATAAGCCCTTAGTCATAATTGACGAATCCCACAACGTAATTCCAGGCCTTGAGACCTCGATAAGCATAGGCATTGACGAGCTCGAGAGGTGGGCATTACACGGTAATAAACTAGCCAGGAGGATTCTCGAGAAAGTGAGGGGTTACGTGCCGCAGAGGGAGGTAATCCTGGTAAGTAAGTTCGATATTGACGATTTGCTCGCAGGCTCCGAAGCGTTTAGTGATAGGGTTATCGAGATTCTGACGCACTACGGCACCGACGTATGCGCATTTACCTACGACGGTAAAGTAGTTAGGTTAAGGTGCCTATCCCTTAGGCCGATACGCGACTTAATTACCAGGAGCGAGAAGGCCCTGCTACTCACGGCGTCAATCAGTAGGAGGTTCTCGCACATCGCCAATGCAATCTCTAGCTCGCTTCATTACGTGGCCGTGGATTCACTACCCAGGGAGTTCAGGGAGAATTTCACGGTCTACGTGATTAACGATGTGGAGTTCACTCACCGTAATAGATTGCTAAAGGATTACCTCGACCTGGTCAATACAGTTATTAAGTTCTTCATAGAGTCCGCACCACCCGTAGGCGGCTTAGCAGTGTTCTTCCCAAGCATTGAGTACATGGATGTATATATTAATAATTACTCACCACCCATTTGGGGGATTCCCACATTCGTACTGCGTGATAGTGATGTGGCTGTAAAGCTCATTGACGAGTTTAGGGAGAGTGCTAGGTCCACGAAGACCGTGATGATAACATATGCACAAAACCCAGTTGGTGAGGGCGTTAATTTCCTCGAGCAGGAGTTAATTGGCGTACTGATGGTTGGCTTCCCATTGCCCCATTACAGTCAATGGGGGTTTCTAAAGGCGCGTTATTATAAGAAACTAGGTATTGGTGGGTTCACGACGGCATTCCTATTCCCAGCAATATCGACCACGGTCCAGGTACTAGGTAGGCTATTGAGAGACCTAGACCGCCATAGGAAGATCGCCGTGCTATTGGATCGTAGGTATTACCAATATCGAAGATTCATGCCAAGGTGGCTAGCACTCAGTATTAGGGCCATTGGGCTATCACAACTCATGAAGCTAAACCTTTGGTGAAAAGTGGCTTATTAATCGTAATGAGTACTATTACTTTTGAGGTAGAATGAGTACGTTGATGATTGGCGCATTGGCAGTCCCAGCATCGCTGGCCATAGCCTCGTTAGTGAGAGAGTACCTAGTCGATAGCGTTAGGGTTGGTACTCGCTTCATGATACCCTATAGGATTCCCCTAGATAAGCACATTTGTATTCTGGGCCCCACGAGGTCTGGGAAGTCATCACTCGTTAGGGCGATGATTAAGGAGCTTAGTAGGAAGTATGTCGTCACGGTACTTGATTGGCATGGGGAGTACGTAGGTATTTTACCGACACTGCCGACCTCGGCCATTAGGATCGAGCTAGACAGGTTACCACCGAAATTACTAACGGAGATCCTAGGCTTCGGCCTCGGCCTTAATGAGCCGAGCATGTATATGCTGTATAGGATAATTAGGGATGGTAATTACACGGACTTTAATGATTTAATAAGTAAGATCGATAATTACCTAGTTAGTACGAGGACTGAGGCAGAGATGAAGGCGGCAATACTGAGGAGACTTGAGTACGCGGCATCAAATATAGGTAATGGCATCGTGAGTATTGAAAAGCTCATGGAGGGGGATGCCGTCATAGACCTGAGTGATTTAACGATAATTGAGGAGAAAAAACTCGTCTCGTCCTTGATACTCGCATCAATGTACATGTACTACATGCGTAGGGGGTTGATAGAAAGGAGGGTTAACCACGTTTTGATTATAGAGGAGGCACAGAACCTATTGAACAATGAAGGCCCCAGCTACTCAATTGTGGATCACATAATAATGGAATTGGCAAAGTATGGTTTGAGAGCCGTGCTCATAAGCAATGCAATACCCAAGTCATCACTCCTCAAGCATTGCAATGTCATTCTATTCAAGGTAAACCCTGAATTCCTAAACGACGAGGTCTCGCTATCCCGAGAATTAATTAGTAAACTTAATGAAATAACCAGCGATGAAGCTTTAGTCATTACGAATAAAGGCGTCACCAGGATAAGGCCATTAAAGGCGGTATTAAGTCCGAACCACATAATCATTAGGAGAATATACACCAGACCACGTGAGAGGCGCACGCCCGGTGATGACATTAAGACCGAGGCTACGATTAATAATGGTGATGGCGCTAACCGTACAGAGTCAAGCATCGCTAACGTTAATTATAAAAACAATGGCAATGCCAATATACAATCGAGGACGCAAAACTTCGCTAACAGCAATAATGGCAATGTTGTTAAGGGTAATGATGTATTTATTAGTGATAATGATTCACCATTTAAGAGACAAATCCTTGAGCTGGAGAGGGAGGTTATTAATTTAAAGGATATGGTTAATGAGATTGAGCGTATACTCGAGGCGGACGAAAAGATGATCGAGAGAATATTGGAAATTGATAGTAAATTAAAAACAACTAAATCAACTAGTTAGTGGTTGTACTCGTATAACTCTGGCGATAACTAATAACGAGAGTGTCTCTAACACTTAATTTATTTATCTCTGTGAATATATACGAAAACCCTGGTGTTCTGATGACGACCTCGGAGAGTTCGATGATGGATTCACGAAAGGTTAAGATTCTCATACTCCAGATGCTGAAGGACATGGTACTAAACGCTAGGGGTCAATTAATAACATTTAGACCCGCGAAGGTTGCTCAGGACATCTCTGTATGGACTAGGAAGAGCCCGAGATCGGAGTCGGTAATAGTTAGGAACTTCCTTGAGGAGCTTGTGGAGCTTGGCTTCATTAAGGTCATTAAGAGGAGCGCGAGGGGTAAGGTTTACGGGATAATGAGGGGTACGGAGTTTTGGTTAATCCTCGAGCACAAAAATGTGCATGATATACTGTCATACATAGATGGGTATAAGGCAAGGAAGAGTAGTAGAAATAATATAAGTATAAATATGTTTAGGGAAGTAACTAATGCACAAAAAATGAATGCCACGCAGACAGCCACAGATGGCGGCAACAAGGGTTTACCAAGTAATCCGTGAATTAATTAAAGACCCCCAATCCTTAATTAACTACGTAGAGAATTATTCATTGAAGATCCTGGACACACCCTATGTAACTAGGGAATTAAGTAATGGCGCTACGAAATTAATAATAGGGGGCGACGGTGCTGAGTTAAGTATAAACCATGGCATTAGAATTAGGGGGCGGGGGAGATCAAGGAGTTTATTAAATGCCGTAGTCCTTAGGTACCTAGGTACGGGTGGTTTGCGTAGGATAACGGTGTTGTTGATAAGGAGGGGTAATAGAGTTTATAGGGTTGATGATTTACCTAGAATTCGATCGTTACCTCTCGGGCTTATAAGCCTTGTGATTGTATCGGTAATCGCGATATCAATAATAACGGCCATTCTTAGGGTTGTGGATATAGTATCATCCATACATATAATAATGGCATTACTATTAACCCCCATGATCATACCAATAGTGTACTCATACATCTTACAGGTAAAAATTAGGCATTACGATCTACGCGGCGCCCAAATAATAAAGTTCACGCTGGAGTACGAGGAATTCGATAATGCCAGGTTCAACAATGCCCTTCGGCTTCTCGAGAAGGTCGAGAAATCGAGATCGCTTGATGTAATCAGGAGAGCCATATTATCCATAGTGAATAATCCAGATACAGCTCCACGTAATTACTATGAGGAGGTAATCGATGTCGATAAACTAAGGGGGAGACTTGGTATTAAGGACTACGGTATATACATAATAAACATGGACCAGTGCAACGCGGCGTCGATAGGCCTCCCCGGGATTAACTATGTAATATTAACATCAAAGTTGGTTTCCTGCTTAAATGAGGATGAGCTAGCCGCGGTCATCATGCATGAGGTCGGCCACGTAGTGCATGGCGATTCGGCCAAGACATTATTCCTCATGTCATTGGCTCAATTAATTAATATCGTGTTGATAACGCGTGTAATACCCGTGATGAGCCTGCCTGCGTTACCAATACTCATTGGTGCGGTATTCGCAGAAATTCTCGTAATAACGCTCATTATGAGGCTGAGTGAGTACGCGGCCGATAGGTATGCGATGAGGTTTGTACGTAACAGGGACTTGGCATTGGCGTTACTTAAGGTTGCGTGGAGGGAGTTGCACAATGAATTAACTAGTAAAAAGCCTAGGGTGTTTAATGTGCACCCTGCCGTATCGAGTAGGTTGGTTAGGATTCTTTCTAGGTAAATCCACGTATGCGAGATGAAAATAAGTGGGCACTTTAGGGAATACCTCAATGAGGCTTTTCATCATTAAGCTTGGGGGTAGCGCAATAAGCGATAAATCCAAACCACTTAGTTATAGGGAGGGCTGGGTCAGGGGATTGGGTGAGGTCCTCGTTAGGCATTACAAACTGGGTAGTAGGTTCATACTCATACATGGCGGTGGCAGCTTTGCGCACCCATTGGCGCTAGCCTATGGCTTAAGTAGGTATAGGGATCACGAGCAATTGATAGGGGTTTCACTAACCTCGTCAATACTGAATTACCTCAGCATGAGGTTGACGAATACATTAGCATCAATAGGCCTTCCAATATACCCAATTAGGACTGGGTCTATATACACGATCGTGAACGGTAAGCCGCAGTTATTAATAGAGCCCACGCATATCATAGAACTAATGAGTAGGGGCGTCGTACCAATGCTTCACGGCGACGTAGTACCCAGCGATAGTGGATTCTCGATAATAAGCGGTGATGATTTAATTCTCGACCTTAGTATTAAATTAAGACCCCTAGCTGCTGTGTTCCTAACCGATGTACCAGGTATACTGGATGGTAATGGCAATGTGATTAGGGAATTCTCGAGGACGTCGATAATAAATGAGAGGGTCACCGGGCATATTGATGTAACCGGTGGATTAATGAGGAAGGTAGGGATTGCGTTGGAATTGTCTAATTACGTAAAGACATACCTATGCGCAATCTGGGACTTGGCATCAATAAATAAGATACTCAATGGTGAGGAGCCGATTAATTGCACGAAATTCATACCCTACTGATCACCGAATAAGACCTCATTAAGGTATGTGGAGTTACTCAATCGAACCCCATAGACCACACCACTGGCACTAACTGTGTTATGTGGTTTGATCAGTATGAGCACTGGGAAGTACACATTGCTAGCATTAATCCCCAGGTCGGTGAGTAGGTTTGGTAGTAATGTACCATAGCCCACTATGGGTATTGAGGCACCCGTGAAATTACCCCAAAACGCGGTGGTTATTAGGAAGTTGGTTGATTGAATATTGAATCCACAAAGCTCATACACATAACCATTGAACTGTTGGATTGTGGATGCCGTCGCAGGCGCCTGTGTTACTGGTTCTGGAAACACGACAACCACCACCTCATAGCCATGGTAAGCCGTGGCATTGTAAAGCACAGGCCATACATTACATGCCTGGTTTATCAAGTATGGGTCATCAATTGTTAGGTACATAATTATGGGTCTCGTATTATTTATCAAACCCAGCGCCGTTGAGTTTATGAAGGACATGTTGTATGGGTTTATTAACGTAGCCAGCATGTACGTAGCAATCACCGTGGCGTTTGGCCTAGGTGCTTGTTGCGTCACTCCTAACTTACTCAACATACCTGGTAAGAATAAAACAGCTATAAACGCAGCCTCACCAAAAATAACAAGTGCCAGGGCTAGGTAGAAAAACCTCCCCCTACGCCTCTTAGTACCCCTTGACTTTTTTGGTCTCGACATTCCCACGGTAATTGACCAGCAATAGTTATTAATATTTTCCTCACAGCTCCTTTCCACCCCACGGTGCCGCCTTAGGTGAATCCCTAAGTTAACCATTGCGGTTCTACCTCAATTAAAAACTCGAGAATTTAAGGAAGTGATTGGCTTAGGATTGAGAACGAAATATGCTTAAAATTTTAAATTTCATTGATCAGGCCTGGATAATCGATGAGGGCGATTGCACTACACGGCTTTGGCTCAAGCCCTGAAAAAATAAATTGGTTGGTTGGACCGTTAAAGTCGCTGGGGCTTGAGGTTTTGACACCATCGTACAGGGACTTCGAGGATGGCTTAAACAAACTCAGCGAACTCCTGAAAGGCGGCGAACAATACATAGTTGCTGGCCATTCAATGGGGGGTACAATAGCCCTACTGGCCGCATCCACAATGAATGGGATTATATGCGCAATCTCCGTGTCAGGCCCCACCGACAGGCTTGCACAGGTTAGGTGGTTAAGCGAGGGTGAGCCGGGTAGTGTGAGGAGGAGGACTTATGAGGAATTGCTGAGGATTGATAGTAAACAGGTAACTGAGGAGTTCCTGAGAAGGACGTCTCCAATCAATTACCTAAGGCCCGGCTTACCACCGATATTATTAATCCACGGCACAAACGACGATCTCGTGAAAATAGACCAAGTCGTGAATTACTACGAGAGGGCTAAGTCGCTTGGGAATATAATCGAGTTCGTGAGAATCGAGGGGATGCCCCACACACCGAGAGGTAAGGACATTAAGGTGATTGCCAATGTTATTGAGAACTTCGCCAAGAAGTACTGCATTAAATAAACCAGGTCAAGGGATTTTTTAAGGAGTAGGTAGTCATTAATCAGCCACGTACGTCTCTAGGTGGGACTCCTCATCTATATACGGTACGTTAACGAGCCTATGCCCATTATGGAGAGGCAACATTGATTTGTGCACCATCGTTCTACAATCAACGCACCAATAAAATTCCTCACCTTCTCTGTCGAACTCCGTAAAGAATGGGCATTGCCAATCAGCCATAACCATCCTCATGAAGAATTGGCTTCCCTTGTTCATGCACATACCAACATCGTCATGTAGCTCATGAAGTCTAAAGTACCTACAATTAATGCATTTAATCTCCATCATCACACCCACACTTTTACTTAGAATTAGAACTAGTATTAATAAATCCATCTCTAGATGCATTAATTGTATTCCCACATTCATGACTATAGTTAATAATATTTATTAATTCCAGAAATAATACAAATGTAGCATGAAGGTACTAGCCTTAGGTGAGAGGGAGATCAATGAGTTACTAGATTCGCCCGAAAACGTAAAGGGGCTTGTAGACGCCATTGCATCGGCATTTAAGGACTACAGCATCGGTAATGTCGTGATGCCTAGAAGGTTGGTTATCCACATGGATAGTGATTGGTGGGGCGTTATGCCCTGCGGCTCACGTAATCTGGGTTTTTCCGTTAAGGTCGTTAACGTAATTGAGGGCAATAAATCACGTGGTTTACCGACGACGCAGGGCATTGTCGTTCTCCTAGATGATTTAACCGGGACCCCGCTAGCAATACTCAACGGTACCGTCCTCACGGCCTGGAGAACGGCCGCTGCCAGCGCAGTCTCTATTAAGTATTTAGCCGCCAATGTGGGTAATATAGCATTAATCGGCGCTGGGCTTCAGGCCCGGTATCACATATTACTGTTAACCAGGGTTTTCAATCTTAGGAGGTTACTCATCTACTCGAGAACGAGGAGTAAGGCCATCGAATTGGCGGAGTTGGCTAGGGGGAGGGGTGTTGATTCCGAGGTTGTTGATGATGCACCCGCCGCGGTTAAGCAGGCTGACGTAGTCATTGCATTGACTACGAGTAGAGAGCCCGTGATTAGGGGCTCGTGGCTTCACGAGGGTATGCACGTTATATCCATAGGTGCGCCTGAGAGGGATGCTAGGGAGCTCGACGATGATGTTATTCGTAAGGCGTCCCTGATAGTGGTTGATTCACGCGAGGCTGTGGTTAACGAGACAGGCGATATAATAATTCCCCTAAGGAATAACTTACTTAGAGAGAGTGATTTGGTAGAAATTGGGGAGTTAATCGCTGGTCTAAGGCGAGGTAGATCGAGTACTGAGGAGATCACTGTCTTTAAGTCTGTAGGTATCGCCGTTGAGGACTTGGCCGCCGCATCGTATATTTACAGACTAGCGAGGGATAGGGGCATGGGCATCACCATAGAATTATGAAAACCGTTACCCCAACGGGTTTGGGCGAAATCTTTAAAAATACATCTGTGACACTGATGTTAGTGGTCAACGTGGTGTCTCTCGTATCAATCAGGGAGAAAAGCACCGAGGAGATTCTCGAAGATGTTGACATAAAGTACATCCTTAAGTGCATACTCAAGCTATCCCCAACCGAGGTAGAGATCTATTACCTGTTGCAAAGCAAGACCAAGGAGCCACTGACGGTTGCAGAGATAGCCAAGGAGATGAATAAGTCTAGAAGCACTGTTGAGAGGTCCCTAGTGAAACTCGTACAACTTGGCTTAGTAGCGAGAAGACCCGTCCTCGCAAAGAATGGCGGCTACACATACGTTTATTACGTCAAGCCAATAGACTACATAAAGCAGAAGTTGCTCCAGTTGATAAATGCCTACTACGAGAAAGCCAAGCAATTAATCGAAAACATGACGTCGACGGCGCTCGCGGAGTCATTAAACAGCATGGCAACCGAGAATAATGAAGAGGTATGATCAGGACTAGCCATGCTTTATCCCTAAATTAACCGCTAAATCACGTAAACCCTCCTCAATCTCGTACATTACGAAATCCATGTCCAATGATTTATCAACAATCATTAACAATACTAACCTACCCATGGACTTCACGATCAATAAATCCTGGTTCATTGATATGATGAGTTCGGATATCGATGCGGTATCAAGGGCCTTCCTCAAATTATTCTCTAGGTTTTTTATCGAGGAGATAATGAGGGCCCCTAACCATTTTGGGTTTAGGTTAACGTTATCTCTCATTGCCGATGAGATTGTGAAACCATCCATTGTAACGAGCGCCACGAATTTTATGAGATCGCTTGATTCCAATATTTCGGTTAATTTTGATTGAACAATCCCCGCGAGGGTTCTTCCAGGGTATACCCTACTCATTGTCTAGTACGTATTTTTCTATTCCAAATAAACTTTTAAATTTTTTGTACATAATAATTACGAACCGCCTAAACTCCCCTGTTGATCCTGAACCATCTGTTGACCGCCTTGTTGCTCGCCCTGCGTCTTAAGCCATTGCTCTACAATGTCATAGCCGTAAATTGCCTTAAACATCTCACGACCAAGCTTCGTCATTCTCAGGGGGGTCCACGGCGGGTCAAATACCACGTCAATCTCTATATCCTTGGCATCAGGTATTACCTGCTGTATCGCGGCGCCAACCTGGTAGCCAAGGCTTTCCGAGAGGGGACATCCCACGGCTGTTAAGGTCATCTTAACGTGAACAACCTTATCATTATCCATCGTAATTTCATAAATAAGCCCCAGATCATACACATTTATCGGTATTTCAGGGTCATAAACATTGCGTAAGGTCTCGATCAACTCCTTAACTTTATCACTTGGCAGGTTTGTCTTAAATATCGGCTCTTCGTTCTCCATAGTCGATTGATTGCCCATGGGGTTCTCATTTGACACTGCCATTAATATCGCCAAGAGTGTCACAGGGAAATATTTAAAAATCTAACTAGCCTGGCGGTCTCAATAATTAATGTCATACAAGGGCCCTAAATATCAATCACCTTTTTAAGCTATTCACGTTAATACTCCTGACACACTAAGCATGCTTAGGGTATATAGGACCGACCCAATAAACCCAGACCCTGAGGTAATAAGGATCGCCAGTGACCAAATTAAGCGTGGCGGCTTAGTTGCCTTCCCTACAGAGACTGTGTATGGGTTAGGCGCGGATACATTCAACGCTGATGCCTGCCTAAAGGTGTTTAGGGCAAAGGGTAGGCCCCCTGATAATCCATTGATTATACATATCGCGAGCATTAACGAGCTAGGCAGGGTTGCGGTTGATGTGCCAGATATCGTATGGCGTGTTATTGATAAGGCATGGCCCGGACCATTAACATTGATATTACCAAAGGCCCCGGATGTCCCGAAGGAAGTGACCGGTGGGCGTAATACCGTGGCCGTTAGGTCGCCGGCGCACCCTGTCGCGTTAGCATTAATTAAATACTCGGGAACACCAATAGCGGCGCCGAGCGCTAACAAGTCAGGTAGGCCAAGCCCAACACTTGCTGAGCATGTAATAGAGGATTACAGGGATGATGATGTGGATATTGTAATACTCGATGCTGGCCCCACGTTTTTTGGCGTTGAATCAACGATAATAGATGTGACGAGGAAACCGCCAGTGCTATTAAGGCCAGGGCCCTTCACGCTTGAGGAGTTAAGGTCCCTACTTGGCACGGACATAGTAGTGCCCGAATTTGCGAGAGGCCTTGGCGAGGCCGATGTAGCTTTGGCACCAGGTATGAAGTATAGGCATTATGCTCCGCGCACTAGGTTGCTCGTAGTCGAGTGCGGTGATTATAATGGCTTGTTAAAGCTTCTTCGCGATGTTACCGTGGATTACATGGCTCGAAGTATGAAGGTGGCTCTATTAATCACCAAGGAGACTGCCGAGTCATTATTTACGATGTATCCCGAGATTAGCGGCGTATCGGTGATACTAATGGGTTACAGGAGAGACCCATACACCATAGCCGCAAACCTCTTCGATTCGCTCAGGAATCTCGATAAGATAAACGTTGATATTGGCATTGCCGAGGGCATTGAGGAAAGGGGTATTGGTTTAGCAATAATGAATAGGTTACGGAAAGCATCGGGTCTTTCCATTATTAAATGCTAATATTGCCCCGTTATCATGAATCGCCATTACCATATCCTATCTTTACGGTCACCATGCGCACTGGTTAGCTATAGTTTGTAAAAGGGTTAAAGTTAAATAAAGCATCGGTTAGATAATTAACGGGTTGGAAATATGATTACGATAATAGGTACTGGGCGAGTTGGTGCAACAACGGCGTTTGCATTGATGTTTTTCGAAGTTGATAACGAAATAGTACTTATAGACATAGTAAAGAACTTACCTCAGGGCGAGGCCCTCGACCTAAACCATGCCGCGGCAATTCTGGGGAAGTCCGTTAGGTATAGGGGCAGCAATGACTACAAGGATATGGAGGGCAGTGACTTGGTAATAGTCACGGCGGGTTTACCTAGAAAGCCAGGCATGACTAGGGAGGAGTTGGCCGCAAAGAATGCCGAAATAGTTGCGACAATAGCCGAACAGATAAAGAAATATGCGCCAAACTCAATAGTTATAATAACGACGAACCCGCTCGACGCGATGGTTTACGTCCTGTACAAGAAGCTTGGCTTCCCGAGAAATAGGGTCATAGGCTTCAGCGGAGTGCTTGACTCCGGTAGGCTAGCCTATTATGCATCTCAGATAATCGGTATAGCTCCGGAGTCGATAGTACCCGTCGTGTTAGGCCAACACGGTGAGAATATGTACCCAGTCCCCGAGGCCTCATTCGTATATGGGAAGCCACTCACGGAATTCATAACTAAGGAGCAGTATGATGAAATCGTTAAGAAGACGGTGCAGGCAGGCGCCGAAATAACTAACCTAAGGGGGTTCAGTAGCAATTGGGGCCCAGCCGCGGGCCTAGCGCTTATGGTTGACTCAATAAAGAAGGATAGAAAGAGGGTATTCGAAGCTTCAGTATACCTAGACGGCGAGTACGGCGTTAGAGACGTCTTCGCAGAGGTACCGGTAGTACTGGGTAAGAACGGTGTGGAGAAGATAATAGAGCTTAAGCTTAATGATGAGCAGAGAAAGAAGTTCCTGGCAAGCATTGAGGCAATAAAGAAGAACCTGGCGCAGGTCCCACCGCAGTACCTATCATAATTCATCTAGACGCGGCGATTCACGTAAAAATGAGGCCACCTCGTTCAGTACAATATTTTGAAGCTTGGAGATCAATCCTGATGCCAACTCCTCATGGTTTAATACGTATTTAGCAACGGTGGTTAGGGTCTCCCTGAAATTGTTTATGTAGTTACTCAGGAACTCGGGGTCATCCACAATTGATAAGCCATAATCCACGTTCTTCACGAAATCATTAATCAACGCCTCAATGTCGCCACTGAGGCATCCACCTAACCTGGAGACTTTGAGAATTCTCCTCTCCTTGTCTAGGTGCTCCCTTATTGAGTTTAGTAATTGATCCTTCACCCCCTCGTCGCTTCTTGCCTTGAGTAGTAGTAATAGTATCATGTAGTGCTCTATCATTATTATGGAGTATGCGGTCATTAATAGGTTAAGTAATTCCTCTATGCAATTAATCTTCATAGTGATTTTAACAACACGACTTACTTACCCTTCTTAACCTCCCCTACAACTTCCCCGTACATATTTATTGGGAACTGCCTACCGCACTTTGGGCATGTTATTGATATGCCCATGTTATACCACGACTCACCCATCTCCACCTCAAAGGCGTGGCCGCAATATGGGCACTTAACCCTTATCTTAAGTAGTCTCTCCGGAACACCGCCGCTGTATTCCCAATCCTCAGGAAACTCCCAAGCCTCGCCTTCACCAGACGACATACTAACCACCGCACAGGTTTTTATATAAAAATCTTACTCAGATAAAAACTAAAATCTATAATATAGGCAGGCCACGAAGGGGCTTACCCATTTTCCGTTAGCTATGGTACAGGGTGAGTTTTAAACCGGAACTGCATTGATTATATACGCAAAGGTTGCGCAGGATTTTTTACTTCCACCCCTTCAATTACACGAGATGAGGGTTTGCGCATTATTCTCAGGTGGTAAAGATTCTTCCTACGCGCTTCACTGGGCTGTGCTTAAGGGTTTTGAGGTGCCCTGCCTATTAACCCTGAGGCCCGCTAGGGTTGATTCCTGGATGTTTCATTACCCGAATATTTCGTGGACGAGGTACCAGGCCGAGGCCATGGGCATACCCCAGGTGATTCATGACACGAGCGGTATTAAGGACCTAGAGCTTGAGGATTTGAGGGAGGCCTTCATTAGCGTTAAGAGGAGGTTCGGCGTTGATGGTGTAGTCACGGGGGCACTGCTTTCTGATTACCAGAGGATGATGATCAACATCGTGGCTAAGGACGTTGGTCTTAAGGTCTACTCACCATTGTGGAGGAAGAACCAGGTTAATTACCTAAGGGATCTGTATAGGCATGGCTTTCGCTTCGTTTTAACGTCAATCAACACCATGGGTTTGAGCCCGAGGCTTCTCGGTAAGGTATTGACGATAGACGATATTGAGTATTTAATAAACTCCGCACTGAGGTATGGGTTTAACCCCGCGTTGGAGGGTGGGGAGGGTGAGACCTTCGTGGTGGATGCGCCATTGTTTAAGTACGAATTATTAATCAACGATGGCGAGGTGAGGAGGCTCGGTGAGTACTCCTGGGTCTACATTATTAAGTCCATCTCGCTTAGGCCTAAGGCTTAGGTGGTTTTGCGTGGGCTACGTACTTAGGAATTGCGACTACGCAATAGCCTGGATCAACGGTGAATTAAGGATTATTAAAAACGCCACGGTGGTTGTCGAGGACGGCTTAATAATGGGTATTGATAAAAACGTCGAGGCGCGCGGGTTCGATGTCATTGATTGCTCGGGCCACGTATTAATGCCAGGTCTTGTGAACGCTCATACACATACGGCCATGTCATTACTAAGGGGTTTCTTTGACGATGCGGAGCTGCCGCTGTGGCTAAGTAAGATGTGGAGTGTTGAGAGGGAGCTCACGCCACATATTGTGGCTAAGGCCAGTGAGTTGTCGATAATGGAGATGGTTATGACGGGGACCACGGCATTCATAGACATGTATTATTACCCAGAGGCCACGGCAGAGGTAATACTTAGGTACGGCTTGAGGGCCGCGCTCGGCCCTACATTTATAGACATGATGAGGGATCCTGCAGGTGTCGAGAAGGAGCTTAGAAACTTCGTTAGTGAGTTTGGTAGTTCACGGTTGATAAAGCCCATCATTAATGTCCACAGCGTCTACGCCGTTAGTAGGGATACCCTGCTCCGCATTAAGGAGTTGAGTGACGAGTTGGGATTGCCCATCCACATGCACGTTTCCGAGACTAGGGATGAGGTGTATGAGGTAAAGAGGAGGTACGGTGTTTTCCCCGTGGAGTACCTGGGCCAGCTGGGCCTCGTCTCGGATAAACTACAGCTTGTCCACCTTGGCTGGGTCACGAATTGGGAACTAGGCATTATAGCCAGGGCTGGGGCTAAGGTCATCCATGCACCCACGTCGAACATGAAACTGGCAACTGCGGGGCATTTCCCAATGAGGGAATTGATGGAGATGGGGGTAATCGTCGGCCTAGGCACCGACGGGCCGGCAAGCAATAATTCCCTGGACATGTTTAGGGAGATGAAGATGGCAGTGCTCCTCCAGAGGCATTCCTACTGGGATGTCAGTATTAAGGCATATCACGCCTTTAAGGCAGCGACAATCAACGGCTACTCATTACTGGGTCTCAGGGGCGGCTGTCTAGATAGTGGATGCGTAGCTGACGTGGTTCTTCTCGACTCGAGAAACCCACGACTTCAGCCGTTGAGGATGGACAACTTATTATCCAATATTGTTTACTCGGCCGATGGCTCGGTTGTTGATTTAGTGCTCGTTAACGGTAAAATCATTTATGAGAGGGCGAGGGATTATGATAGGTTTAGGGAAAGGGCAGTAAGACTCGGCGAGGAACTTAGCGATTTTATCCAGAGGTTCATTTCCTAGGCTCAGGGAAATGGGTCATTGGGGTAGTGAGCAATTACTACCTTATCCATACCCTCCCTAGACCATGCACGCCCCATAACTTCCGTATTGAATGCGGAAGCCACATTACCCACGTGGTCAATGGCTATCAAACCTATGTTGCCGGGACCGAACACCTTTGTTACGTAATCAACCACCCGCCTAACAGCATCGCTAATCCCAACACCACTCCTAACCAGGTCGGCTACCCTCAACGATGCCATGGCCCTTATTATGAACTCACCAATCCCTGTTGCCGATACTGCACAGACACCATTTTCGGCCCAATAGCCAGCGCCAGGTATTGGTGAGTCACCAACCCTACCAGGTAACTTAAGTATTATACCTCCTGTCGATGTCGCAGCTGCCAGGTTACCATCCCTATCAAGCGCGACCGCGCCTACCGTCCCGATTAAGCCTAGCTTCCTCGCCAATTCCACGTTCTTCCTATACCGCGATTGTAAATCCTTAATCAACGAGTTGTACCTATTGATTTTCTGCTCATTGATTAATTCTGTGGCTGGAACCCAAAGACCGAACTGCTTAGCCAACTCCTCAGCACCATCACCAACGATTAGCACATGGTCCGTCCTCTCCATAACCAATCTAGCAAGCCTTACCGTATTAACTACGTGCTTAACGGCGGCAACGGCGCCGATAGATAAGTCCTTACCCCACATGACGCCGGCGTCTTGCTCGACCTCACCGAGGAGATTTAGTACGGAGCCCCTACCCGCATCGTATGAACCATCCAACTCCATCACCGTAACCGCCTCGACCACCATATCGAGCGCATTACCCCTCCTTGCAGCTTCTAAGCCAGCCTTGACGGCGTCGATTAAGCCCCTGAGGTATCTCTGCCTATGTTCCTCGTTTATAAAATATTTCGCACTACCTGCCCCACCATGAACAGCTATTGTAGCCCTTATGTTCATCGGGTATCGTGCACGGCAAGGATTATATACATTACCTCCTAATGTAATACTCAAGTATTGCATGAGTACTTTGTTATTTTGAAAGTATTAATTGATTTTTAATTCAATGTAATGGATTAGGTCGATGTCGAGTAAACTCACGAAGACCGAGGAAATGGCGGCCAGGCTCTACTTTAACGATGGTTTGAAACCCAAGGAGATAGCGCAGAAGCTAGGCATATCCGTTAATACGGTGTATAAAGCCATCTCTAAATACAGGGCCCTGGTAATTAGGGGTAATGGGCAAGGCCAGGCAGTAATAGGCAGCACCAGGGGACCTAGCGACGCAAATAACAAATACAGTGACAACCCACTGTTAAGTAGCAATTACGGCAGCTACATCTTTAGTATTAACTTATCAATAATAACCAGCCCCGTTCCTAACATGGTCAATAACAACAATAACCACCCAGACCTCTCTTACCAAAATGAGGTGTTGAAGGAATTGAGGGAGCTGAGGGAGATGATTAATAAGCTTACCGAGAAATTAGAGGAACTTAAGAGAGCGGGTAATTTAGGTTGTCGGGAAGACACGTACTCACGAAGCAAACAACCAAATAATGATGATTTAAGCGCCAAAGTTCCGGATTTCCTCCGTGATAATCCGTGGATAGATATCTTGAAATTAAAACAAAACCCGTAGAAATCCATGGCTAGCAGGTTGGGCATCACTTTTATCTTTCAATCACTAGGAAAATACGTGGGCCCTTCATATACCGCCTACTACGTCATTGATTATTGTAATAATCACACATCCAGTAATGGGTGCATGACCTGATAAATTAATGAAGATTAAATCGTGCCTCAGCCACTCACTAATGCAATAATCACTCTTACTTATCCCTAGCTCATCAACCATGGAATTCCTGGATCACGGTGTTGATTACCGCAGGATAAACAAAGATAAGGGGCTGCTTTTTATAGGTGCTTGGAATGAGGATTAGGATTGCGACGAGGGGTAGTAAGTTATCGTTGATACAGACGAGGATTGTCATGGACATGATAAGGAGGGTTGAACCTAATGTACAATTCGACATAGTCATTGTTAGGACGACTGGGGACATAATCCAGGACAAGCCACTCTACGCAATTGGTGTTAAGGGGGTCTTCGAGAAGGAGGTCAACCTCGCATTGCTTAGGAACGAGGCCGACATAGCAGTGCATAGCCTCAAGGATCTACCTAGCGAGTTAAGCCCGGGGCTGGTTATAGCGGGGTTCTCACCGAGAGATCCGCCTTACGATGTGCTGGTGACTAGGAGTGAGGATCCGTGGAACCTCTCGTCACTACCCAGCGGCGCTAGGGTCGGTACATCAAGTGTCAGGCGCAGGGCATTCCTGCTCAACGCGAGGCCCGACTTGACTATAGACGTGATCAGGGGGAATGTGGATACTAGGATAAATAAATTAATCAACGGCCAATACGACGCAATAGTTATTGCCGAGGCGGGGCTCGTTAGGTTGATCCAGGATGTAGGTAAGCTGGGTATTAGGTATGAGAGGATACCCCCCGATGTGCTACCACCAGCGCCTGGGCAGGGCATCATAGCCGTTGTCGTGCGCGAGAGAGACACTGATCTAATAGATCTATTAAAGAGGGCAAGCGACCAAAGGGCTAGGGCTGAGGCGCTAGCGGAGAGGGCATTCCTAAGGAGCGTAGGTGGTGGTTGCCACGTACCTGTTGGGGGTGTAGCGATAAGTAATGACGATAAGCTCGAATTCATAGCGGGTATTGCAAGTGTTGATGGACGTAGGAAGAGGGTCATAAGGGTCTCGGGACCCTTGAGCGATCCAGAGGGTGTAGGTATTAAAGCAGCTAAGGAATTACTATCGGGTTGGGACAACCAAACAAATTAAATCCATCGTGGGACCCGGTTGTATTTAGATGAAAAACATGGAATTAATTAGGAACATGACTATCTCAATCATTGTTTTTGAAAATCGGGGTAGTACGCACGCACCTAATTTAAGGGATAATGGGGTTTAGGATATTGATCGGAAATATCGAGGATGAGTACACTAAAAGAGCTCATCTCCAGAGACGGCAATGCTAGAGCTGTGTGTCTCAGGCTAGTTAGCGGCATAATGAGGAAAGCTATTAACTTGAGAAAATGCTTGGTTATCCCGTGTTCAATAGGTTGTGGGATGAGGTTATGA
>JAKMAE010000010.1 GCA_022014875.1 Vulcanisaeta sp.
GCGGGGGGTGGGATTTGAACCCACGCAGGCCTTCGCCAGCGGGACCTGAGTGCGGTCCCCTTCGATCAGGTTCGGGGATACCCGCCCCCTTTGACCTGGCTCGGGCACCCCCGCAGGCTTTTATAGTAATTCCGGCGTTTTTAACTTTACTGTGTCGTTATATTCCCTGTTTTACATTCAATTCTGGCTAGAAATACCTTAACCTTATGCTTCCTCTTTCTGTGGTGTCTGTACATGGGTGGTATTGTTAATGCGGCCTTGTCTATAATATTAATACTACAACCGAAGTCCCTAACCCTTCTCTCGACGTAATTTAACGTGGATAATTTATGTATTGTATACACAATGTCGCTGTACGTAGTGGCTATCCTTAGGAATTCCATGTCTAACCCCCTCTCCGACCAGATACCGAATGGTGGGTTTTGAAAAACCACGTTGTACCTGCCCCTAAGCCCCATCTTCCTCACATCCATAACCACCACGTCCACGTTTTGGAGGTTGAGGTTCTCTACGACGCTTTTAGCCACAAGTGTTGCGTTTGGGTCCACATCTATGCAGATTACGTACCTTGCACCCATTATTGATGCCGCTACTGAGAAGCGGCCGGACCCGCAGCCTAGGTCCAGTACTTTGGCATCGACCAAGTCCTTCCTCATGTATGCATCCCATACAGCGACTGCGACCAGGTTAGCATCTGTTACGTACTGCTCAAGCTCCAGCCTGGGTCTCTTATAGCCCGGAATGTTCTGGATTATGAGCTCTAAATCCCTTAATCTACGTATCATACATTCTATCCCCACGGGCGTGGACTTGCGGAACAGCCCTGGCTAGGGCTTCCGGGGGCCTTGTTCCTCCTTGGGCCGTCCTAGCCCCTATACCTCGCCTGTCTAGAGGTTCGACAAATGTTTTACGATTTATCCCGCCATTATAATGCGTCAGGATTAACCTGACTCCTAGGCATCTAAGTGAATGGCGTAAATGTGGCATGATGAACCTAAACAGTCCGATGAATTCCTCCCCATAAACCCTTAATGTGATGGCATGGTCCATCTCGTATCTCCCAACTTTAATCCTCATTTCCCCTTAACGTATCCTGCACAACGCCTAAAAAGCTCTTTTCGTGAACCTTTATTTACGTGATCACGGTGAATGAGGTGGGGTTTAGTAAAGTCGAGTATGGGAAGCGTTAAGGCGAAGCAATGGGTGTGTAAATACAATGTGGTATTACTGTCCTTTATATTACGAACGCCGCTAGTCACTTGCCGAGCATGGTCGCTCCCCCGGGTATTTCTCTAGGGTCTCGAAATACCTAGTTGTGGAATCATTGTACCTAAGGATAAAGAGATCCTCGTTTACCTTAGCTATAACGACATTCGCGTTGCCTTTTAAATTCATTTGTACCTCGTAGTATTATTTAGAATAACTACTCTACCGCGGTAAAGCCCGGTGCCGTAATACTTTATAAACACACTTCTTATTGCCCAATAAGGTGGTTATTTATGTATGGCGTGAGTATTAGGGAATCCGAGATAACCAGGGCTATCGTTAAGAGCGCCCTTAAGTTCCTTGATGAGTATTCCAGCGTGGATGTTGCAATAGTTGGTGCTGGTCCTTCGGGTATGACGGCGGCTTATTACCTTGCCAGGGCTGGGTTGAAGACCTTGGTCCTCGAGAGGAGGTTCAGCTTCGGTGGGGGTATAGGTGGCGCCGCTAGTCACCTACCGAGCATTGTTGTGGAGCATCCAGCAGCCCAAATACTTAGTGAGGACTTCAATGTGAGGGTTCAGGATGCTGGCAATGGATTGTACGTTGTCGACCCCGCGGAGATGATAGCGAAGCTTGCGGCTAAGAGTATCGATGCTGGTGCAAAGTACTTACTTGGGATTAACGTTGAAGATGTAATCTATAGGGATAAACCCGCTAGGATAGTGGGGCTTGCGGTCTATTGGTCATCGATCCAGATGGCTAATATACACACAGATCCATTCTTCATAGAGGCCCGGGCCGTAATTGATGCTACGGGACATGATGCTGAGGTTGTATCCGTGGTTGCTAGGAAGAACCCCGAGTTCGGACTTAAGGTACCTGGGGAGAGGTCTGCATATGTGGATTTAGCCGAGGATCTCGTTGTTAAGTACACGGGGAAGGTCATGGAGGGGCTCTACGTCACCGGCATGGCCGTGGCCGCCGTATATGGTTTACCTAGGATGGGGCCAATATTCGGGTCGATGATACTGAGCGGTAAGAGGGTTGCCGAGCTTGTAATTAATGATTTAAAAAGAATTTAAGAGGGGCGAAGACACGGTAACGTTATGGTAAGTATTCAATACGTAAATTACGCATTGGTCTTCACGTTGGCATTTCTAGTAGCTGGGAATAACCTATCAGCCAATGCAGGTGCGGCTGTGGGCTCCAGGTCCATTAATTACAGGAACGCCCTGGTCATTTCAATACTTGGTTACATACTCGGTCTATGGCTGCAGGGCACATACATGGTGAAAAACATTGTTAGTAGTGATGCCGCCATGGTTGCCCTAATAGTCACGATATTGATTTTCATGGTTGGCGAGAGCATGAGGGTCCCAATGTCGCTGACGGGGTCATTATACGCAAGTCTCGTTGGTGCATCATTAGCACTGGGTCATTTACTTCCCAACGCACCCCTCGTACTTAGTTATTGGTTAAGTCTACCAATAATAGTGATGTTCCTCTCATACTTCATGTACAGGTTATTGAGCGTACTCTCGAGACTCTCGTTTAGGCTGGCGGGTATTTACAGAGCCCTGTCTATAATAACGGTCTTCCTACTGTCATTCTCCTTCGGCGCAAATAACCTAGGGTTGCTATGGGCACTCCTGGGCTTTAGCCCCAGGGGCTTGCTCATCGTGATCATAGGCTCCATACTCGGCGCCTTACTGATTGGTTGGAGAACCCTGTATAGGCTGAGTACTGGGTTATTTACATTGGGTCCCTTAACGAGCTTCACCGTTCAGCTGTACTCATTCATCGCGATGGAGGTTGGGACCATATTCTCGGTGCCCATGCCCATCACCATCCTAACATCCTTCGGGCTTGTCGGTGTTGGCGTGGCGCATAGGTTTAGGTTGATAAACCTGAGATACTTCACCGAGTTGCTGATTGGTTTCGTAACGTCGATAATAATAGGCTTCGTACTCGGTTACCTACTGGTCAAGGTAATTTACTAACGCCATCATTACGCAACCCCCGTAGCCTCAACCAGGTTTTCAGCGGCTTTCCTTGAAAGCCCCATACTTAATACTGTGAATCTATCAGGCCTCACGCTGGGGGCTCTCATCAACGCCTCGATAATCACATCCCTATCCAGACCTATCTCCCTAGCCGTGACCGGTATGTTGAGGCTTTGCAGGAACGCCCTAATCCTCCTCCACCTCATTCCGTGAAGATACGCCATCATTATTGCCCCCAGCGCAACCTGTTCGCCGTGCAGTGCCGGTTTGAATCCCCACTCCCTGGCTAATATATCTATTGCATGACTAAATAGGTGCTCAGAACCACTGCATGGCCTTGAGCTACCCGCGATTGCCATGGCAACGCCGCAGCCAAGCAATGCCTTGACCACAACCCTGACGCTTTCCTCGCCGTGCATCCTTAGTTTGTCCCCGTTCTTCAGGACTATCAATGCGCTGTCCCGGGCAAGGGCTGCTGCGTACTCGCTGAATTCCTCGCCCTTGATCCTAACGGCGAGTTCCCAGTCCTTAACGGCTATTAACTTACCCACCAATTCTCCAATACCTGCTAGCAAGTACCTCCTAGGGGCCTCGAGTATTATCGATGTGTCGGCTATGATGGCTATGGGGGATTTCTGTACCTTACCAATACCGTACCTATTCAAGTCCATTTGAAAAACGTGGGATACGTAGGGGCTGGCTATACCGTCATGGCTTGCTATGGTTGGTATCGATACGTAGGGCACACCCATCACGTGGGCGAGCGCCTTGCCAAAATCAATTATCCTACCACCACCGAGCGCGACTACGTAATCGATAACGTTTGAGTACTTCCTGGCCAGGTTAATAACGCCTTCAGGGCTTAATTCACCTACTTCCTCAACATCGCAAACCCTACACTCCAGCTTATCCACCAAGTGCTTACCAAAATGCGGCCCAACCAGTATTAAACCCCTTAACCCATCAAGGTTAACCTTGCCTAGAATTTCTGGGGCCTTATTTATGGCATTGGGCCCAAACACGATTACCCTAGGGATCTCATACATCTCCAGCGGCTTGTGCTGAATCGACACCATTACTGAGTACGAGTACTACACCTTAAAGAATTTAAGCTATTAGGTTAAATAATCATTGTGAAGAGATACCCTGCAAGGCCTTAGTTAATGAGTCAACGCTCACCCTCTTCATCGTTATTACGTTATTGTCAATTACGAAATCCTCATTCACGAACTCGACACCGTTACTCTTCAATATACTTATTAACTCCGTGGTAGGGTACACAGTGGCCCTCCTACCTCTAAGCAGACCCAGTTTAGCCGCGTACGCGGGTAGCGCCAGTGGTAACACTACCTTCTTACCAGTGCTTATGGACTTCGTCAGTATTTTCTCGAAAACCTCCTTATTAACAATGGGCTTTACCCTCCCTGGAATCTCCTTACCAGCAACGGCATAGTAGGCCCAGTAACCCCCCACGAATGCTATGACATCGTAATTATTCAGCACATTCTCATCGAAGTTATCCGTAAAGTCCAGGTCGAAGTTCACCCTAGCGCTTTTACTTACCAAACCCGTACTTACCTCCATACCCAACTGCCTAAATGCTTGCACCGTCATGGAATACTCGCCCTTGTACGAGTCGTCAGCTACGACTATCAGGGCCTTCATACGACCTATGCTGCCTAGTCGTTATTTTAAATATTTCGCGTCAATGATGGGTAATGGACCTACTTCGTGGCAGATCTATTCCTAAGTATTAAGTCGACTATGAACCTAGCCGCCATTTCCGCGTGCTCAAAAGGCCTCGTTTGCGGCTTTTTCCTGAAGTCCAGGATATAGACGGCGCACTCACCAGCGTTTGCCGCTGCAAAGGCGTAGTACCTATTGGCTAGTTGGTGAAGCTCTATGTCCTCAGGCGTGTCCTGCTCCCTATCCCTAAGCCCAACGTCCTTAGCCCTCCTCTCAAGTATGTCCTTCGGGTCGAACTCCATAAGCACTATTGCGTCGGGCCTTAGCTTCGTTATTATCCTGTCGGGAAGCCCTGGGTAGAAGCCTCCCTGAACCTTAATACTGGCGTGCGTGTCTATTATTACGTCGCCGGATAACTTAGCTATCTCCTCAGCGGCCATTTCCTGAACCTTCCTATACTCCTCAACGGGTAATTTCTTCCTCATCTCATCCCTATTGGTTATCCCGTAATACTTCTTCGCTATCTCAAGCATGTAATCGCCGTAATTAACGATTATCACGTCAGGCAACATTTCCTTAACATACTTGAGAGTCGTAGACTTACCAGCGCCTGGAACCGCCACGAGTACTATCTTCACACCGAGTCCATACTTAGGGATTATTTAATTTTTATTTCACGAAGTGACAGCCGCGGAAGCGCTTCCGACACTCGAAATCGCCATTTTTAAGCCGCACCGCCGTCACAGGGCGAGGAATGCGGTACATTTTAAATAGAATGCGTGCAGGAACTAGCAGTAACCGTTCAAAGTGTGGTTAATTATGAAACTGTGCCTAAACATTTACGATTAAAACCATGAAACTTCACAATTTAAAAGGCTCGTTCTAAATTACACTGCGTTAAATGACACAGCAATTAAAGGTGTTGCACCTCTCGTGGGAGTGGCCGCCACACATGGTTGGTGGTTTGGGTAGGCATGTTTATCATATTACGAGGAACCTGGTCAAGATTGGCGTTGAGACCGCCGTAATAAGTATATCCCTACCCGGCTCGCCCATGTCCGAGGTTGTTGATGGGGTACGTGTTAGGAGGGTTGATCCATTTAGGTTTAGGTCCACGGGTTTCATAACCTGGGTCCTAAACTTCAATGAGCAGATGATTGAGGAGGCCCTTAGGCTATACGATGAGTGGGGCTTCGACTTAATACATGTCCATGACTGGCTAACTGGGCCGGCAGGTATAGCGCTGAAGCACTTGCTTCGTAAGCCCCTGATAGCCACTATACACGCAACCGAGGCAGGCAGGCGCGGCGGTATTTATAATGAGGACCAATTCGTAATTCACTCATGGGAGTGGAGGACTACGTATGAGGCCTGGAAAGTAATCGTGTGCAGTAATTACATGCTTAATGAGGTAGTTAACGTACACGGAGTACCTAGGGACAAGCTAGTCGTGATACCGAACGGCGTTGATGTTAATTATATAGACTCAGTAAACCCAAGACCTGGCTTTAGGGATCTATATGCAATGCCTAGCGAGAGAATAATAACGTTTGTTGGTAGGTTAGTTTATGAGAAGGGGCCGGACCTGGTACTGGCCGCGTTCAGGGAGTTGCTTAGGTGGGATTGGGGGTTGAAACTACTTATCGTGGGTGATGGACCAATGAGGGAATACTTGATGGAACTAGCCCATGAGTGGGGCATATGGAGTAAGGTTTACTTCACGGGCAGGGTTGACGACCAAACACTCTACTCAATACTAAAGGTTTCAGACCTGGCAATACTACCCAGTCGCTATGAACCGTTTGGAATAACGATACTGGAGGCCATGGCCACCGGCGTGCCCGTAATAACCACGAGGGTCGGTGGACCTGACGAAATAGTTAGGGATTGGTACAATGGTGTTAAGGTGCCTCCTAACAACGTAGAGGAAATAGTGAGGGCAGCAAAGATTCTGCTTAGTAATGAGGAGTTGAGAATGAGGATTGCGAGGAATGCCAGGGAATCCGTACTTAGGTGGTACACGTGGGATAGGATAGCTAGGTGGACAAAGAGGGTTTATGAAGACGTACTCAATGAGTACAGGAACTCAGGGTGGACCTCGCTTTGGTCTTGATCGTGGTAGAGACTTTGTGAAGAAAATCTTAAAAATAATGAGGCTTGCGGGAACCGGATGGGGAAGCAGAAGGTAAAGGCAAGGGCGCATACATGGTATGAGGTGGATTATGAAAAGGGTACAATAAAGTTCCTAAGGAGAATATGCCCAAGGTGCGGCTCAGTGATGGCTTACCACAAGGTGCCCGTACCCAGGTGGGCATGCGGTAAGTGTGGGTACACAATATTTGAGCAGGTAAGGGCTAGATAATGGTTTTATAGAGGCATCGAAATACCACGTTGTAGATCAATGTCGTTAACATTAGCAATAAAGCATTAATATAAATATCATCTATATCGGGCATGGATGGATCTTCGAAAATTTATGTCAGACCTTAGGGCGGACGGTCTGCTTAAGTATGTGGATGAGGAACTGAGTATAAATTATGAAATTCCCTACGTCATTGCAAAGCTCGATAAGGGCCCGGCCCTAGAGTTCACGAGGGTTCGCGAGTTCGGTAACGTGCATGTTGTTGGAAACCTGGTGAATACTAGGGATAAGGTTTACAGGGCCGTGGGGGTCTCAAGCGATGTTGAGTTATATAGGAGGCTTCTGTGGGCCGAGGATGTCGCTTATTCGTATAAGCCGAGGGAGACGAACAACGTCGTTTATGACCCATTACCTGAGGTTGACTTGACGAAGCTCCCTATACCTCGGTATTTCGAGTTGGAGCCAGGCCCGTGCTTAACCAGCGCGGTTGTTGTTGGTATGGACGTTAGGGATGGAGTGTTAAATGCGAGTATACATAGGTTGACGCCGATCGATCGTGACAAGTTCGTTATAAGGCTCGTTCCTAGGCATCTATATAGGATATACATGAAGAATAAGGAGGCAGGTAAGGACACCCCAATAGGCATTGCCTGGGGCCTGCACCCGGCAATACTTATTGCTGCCGCCTCGTCACCACCGTATGGGGTTTTTGAGTTAAATATGGCCAACGCATTACTCAATGGCTCGCTTGAGGTTAAGGTGCTAGATAACGGGATACCCGTGCCCGCCTATGCTGAGGTTGTGATGGAGGGGTATATACTGGCTAATGAGGAGGCCAGGGAGGGGCCATGCATGGACGTACTCGGCACATACGACGAGGTTAGGAGCCAACCCGTGGTGAGGATAACCAGGGTTTACGTTAGGAGGGACTCACCATTAATTGCGCAGGCGCTTGTTGCGGGGTACTCCGAGCACAGGATTTTGATGGGTATTGAGAAGGAGGCAAAGATATGGAAGTTCGTTAGTAACGTAGTCCCTGAGGTCAAGGCTGTCAGGCTAACCGACGGGGGGTGCGGCTGGCTGCATGCCGTGATCTCCATTAAGAAGCAGAGCGATGGTGATCCCAAGAATGCAATAATGGCGGCCTTCGCGGCGCACCCAAGCCTTAAATACGTAGTGGTTGTTGATGAGGACATTGACGTGGACAACCCAGTGGATGTCGAGTGGGCCATCGCGACAAGATTCAGGGCGGATGAGGATTTAGTAATTATTAAATACGCGAGGGGTTCGACGCTCGACCCTGTGGCGATAGATCCCGTGCAAGGCATCACAACAAAGATGGGGATTGACGCTACGAGACCTATAAACGCTGATGAAAGGAGGTTTAGGAGAGGTGTTATTCCCGCCTCTGTGGATTTGGATAGGTTAAGGCTTAGGTAAACGTAAATCTTACGTATACATGAGGTAAATCCAAGATTGTTTAGTTAGATGGTAGGTTTAATAAAACCAGTAGATCTTAAGCACACACGTGGACATAGGCATTATTAGGCCATACGAGGTTGAGTACAACCCTGAGGACGTGGTTGATTTAGAGAACGCCATTAGATCACTTGGACATAGGGTGAGGAGGGTATTCATAGACATGGTTGGCGTTAGACTGGGTAGGGGTGGCATTAGTCATTTCCAACTAATAGGTAGGTCTAATTACGAGGAGCTCAATATAGAGGGTGCCATACTACGGCACATTGGTATAATTAGGGATTTCGAGCAATTTGCACATAGGATATGGGTTGTTAGATCCCTCGAGCTAAGCGGGGTCTACGTGATGAACCCAATCATGAATTGGTTAGTGGCTAGTGATAAGTTTGCGTCATTAATGATACTTGCCAAACACGGCTTGCCCGTCCCCGACACGGTGATTAGCGAGAACATGTTCGTTGGTTATAATGCCGTTAAGGAGTTCGGAAGAGCAGTTGTTAAGCAGATAAGGGGCGCGATGGGTTTTGGCGTGTTTAGGGTTGATGATGCTGACGTGGCGATGCACATATTTAGTTACCTCGTTAACCTAAACAAGCCCATATACGTACAGAGGTTCCTCGATAAAGTCGGTAACGGTGATTACAGGGTTGTCGTGGTTGGTAATGAGGTAATAGGTGCAGAGTTTAGGAGGGGGGTTTCGTGGAAGAGCAATGTTGCGCAGGGCGCGGTGCCCGAGCCAGCCAAAGTAACGGGTGAGCTCAGTGAGCTGGCGCTTAGGTCGATCGAGGTATTGGGCCTTGATTATGGCGGTGTGGATATTGCGGAAACAAAGGATGGCTACTTCATACTCGAGGTTAACCCAACAATGTCGTGGCAAGGCTTCAAGAGGGCCACCGGTATAAACCCAGCATTCCACATAGTGAATTACCTAATTAATAAGTTAAAGAAGTAGTGCGGGTTAATTAGGAGGGTTTACTTATATCTGGAGACGAACACCCACGCAGAGGGTGGATTAGAGCTTAACTAGACAGCACGGCCCTCGCTATATTTATAACCTTCAACACTACGTCAATGGCGTCAAACCCAAATACATACGTAATAGGTTCCAGGGCGTAACCCCCTAGGTCTATTACTGCGTCGAGTGATGGGTCGGCACTTAGTGCATTGGCTACGGAGTCTATGACTTCGTCCTCGCTTGGTTTTTCGTGGGGCCCAACCTTTACGTAACGCATGCCTAACTTTTTCAGTGCTTGTTCTATGGTTTCGTCGTACTTTATGTTCATGACCGACCTATACCTCGGGTTTATACCAATGCATTTGATCATTAATTTACCGAGGTGCTTACTGCCGCCATATATAGGTCTCGAGCCTATGAGCACCTTACCATCGTGAACATCTATCCTACCAGGTAACCCGGCAACATCTCTCTCGGTAATTGCGCCGGGTTTTGCCTCGACTATGTTCATGAGCACCCTGGGCATTAAAACCTGGATCTCGGGGTGGGTCTCCAGTATTGCCAGGGCTTTCTCGAGGTTCCTCAGTACGGAGTCCGTGACGCCGGTTAATAATATAGAACACACGTTGCAGTTAACGGGTAGGTACTGCACTGCCCGTCTATGGGCCTCGCAAAGCCTTAGTGAGCCGAGTTCCGTAATTATCGTGCTTGTTAGGTATTCGAGGGCCTCGTACTCCTTACCATTAATTACGAGGTTCACGACGTTATCGACGATCTTTACCAACCATTCCTTATCAATACCAAGGGCCTCAGCCTTACTCACCAACTCGTTGGTGTCCTTACTTACGTACCTATTAACGGCTGGCTGTGTTATACCGAGTACCCTAGCTATTCTTAATTGGCTAAATCCCTTCTCCATGAGTCTCTTAGCTACTAGGCTCCTTATTATTGGTAGTACGTGCTCCGCAACGAACTCAAACCCCGTGTTTATACTCATTCCCAACACCTAGTTCTTAATTAAGTTAAAAATGCGTTCTTCACTAAAGATCCTTAATCCTATTGAGTAACTCTGTAAGTAAATCGATGGGTTTCGTATTCACGGTGTACTTATTAACAACGTTACCGCCTTTGGTTAACAACAACAGGTATTTGCCCCCAGGCGTTGCACGTGCTTCGTTTATATACGTCCTGAATAACAAGTACTTATTACCCATTATCAACGCGATCTCGAGCGGCATAGACGGAACTCTACACATGCATGTCGTGCTTATGCCTCCGCCGTTGGCGTAATTACGCAGTATGCCCAACACCGTGAGTACGAGCCTAATGCTCTCCGCGCCTGCGTATCCGGTGTTTATGAATAATGTATCGCCAACCCTGTACGGGCAAATTATTGGGTAGTAATCACTTGCATAATTCGAGACGGGATCGCCAATTAGTATGAACGTGTTCCTAACCGTGAACCAATCATCGTACTTTCTCAAATCCACCCCCGCCTTGACGGGTATCCTAACCAGCGTGTCATTACTGAGGGTGTATGAGCCATACCTACTACCCATATCCACCGCCTTGATGATGTACTGTCCATACGATGCAATTGCCAGGTGCCCGCTTACCTGCTTATCGACCCTAAGCTCATTGGTTAATTCAACGCCGGGTATCTCCCCCAATATTGAGACACTATTATCACTACTACTCCAAATCGCCAACTTACTCTCAACCCTACCTAAAACCACAACTACAGGTGTCTTAAACGATATTGACATTCACAATCCATATCTTAAATTAATTATTTAAGATTTATATCGGCGTAAAATAATCCGTGCGTGGGCACATCATTAGTCGTGGATGAATTGATCAAGAAATTAATCAAACTCGTTGGGGATGGTTGGATAAACCTAGAGGATTTAGAGAATGCCCTGGGTATAAAAATCGACCTAGACGTGGTGAACAAGCTAAGTAGGACTGGGCTATTTGAGGTTATGTACAGCACGTTAGACAACACGTTTTACATAAGAAGAAGGGTTGCTGGGAATACCATCACTACTAAGAAAGGCAGTAAAGGGAGGGACAGTGATGTGGTGAGTAATGGAGGTGGCAAGGTCAATCTTCAAGCCATTGTTGATGAAATAAGGAGGAGGTTCCGCGGTATGATCCCAAAGCCAGAGTTTGAGGATTGGTTGGCCAGCAACGTACCTGGCAATTGGCATTTAGTGTATAATCAATTACTGAATGATGGCGTTATCGAGGAGGTGGTCATCTCGGGGATGATGTTTGTGAAGGTCACGGAGTAGTTAATTCACGGTATGGCTATGTACTCATTACCCCTCTTCTTAAGTATACCGGCGAATACTCCCCACTCGGCCAATAGTATCTCCAGGAGATGCGCAATACCTGGCTCCCTTGCCTCAACATACCCCTTCTTGTTCAACTCCTCCACAAGTTCATTTATTGTAAATGGTTTGCTCAATCCGAGATTATAGGCTGTTCGAAACGGTTCCAAACCGAGTAGTTTCTGCCTTAGGATCTTCTTCCTATCCGCTATCCTGGCGCTGAGAAACTCCCTACCCGCGTTCGTTATTTTAACATCGCCATCCTTAACCTCGACAAATCCTAGGTAAACCGCGGCGTTCAGGGCAGGCATTATATCGTCAATGTCCGAGTTTGTTTCCTTCGCAAGCATGAATATATCGGCTTGCCCATTAAATTCGTTAATTAACGTATCGAGAAGCCCAAGCACATCCGCAAGCCTTGCATCAAGGGGCATGAAGGGTAGATCTACCATAAATTTAGCCTTGACGATTAACCCCAATCACATCTTAATAAGTGTTATGCCGTAAATTAAGGCCTGTTTCGCATTGGTGGTGGGCCATGTTAATCACCTAAGCTCGATCCTATGGATATATACACGACATCTCTCGCAAACCTCTACGTATTCATTAACCCAGGACCTCCATCTATACGAGAAATACCTCGAGGAATAAACAAGCCTCATTGGTGATCCGCAGCTTGGGCACGGGCTTCCCATTAGCGATACGTTTTTGACTTTATTGTAATAATTCGTTAATGCTAGATTCAGGGCGTCCTCCAAATCCTCCTCTAACCTGTTGGTATTTATTGAGTATACCTTTATATTCAATTCCTTATTAAACAAATACCGAACCCTTGAGACATTATTAAGGACATAGTCACTAATTATGTATGGTCTCTCGGAAACAACAAATAATGCATCAATATCGTGAAGTTCAAGTTCCTCAACCATGTCTAGTGGGTTTAACCACCAGGGGAGGTAATTATTTGGTGCAATCCAAACCTTAACCCGAAGCCTATTCAAATCTGCCTTTATTGAGTCGTCACGCACAGCCCTAATTCTAAACCCCCTCCTCCTAAGTTCCTCAATTATTTTCTCGATAATCCCCATTGCTACTTATTTTAATTATTAGGTTTAATTTTCTACCCCGAGTTAATCTCACATGGATCTTATCGAAAAAATGAGTGAATTGAAGGTACTAATCGACAGATTGGAGAGTAAGTACCCCGAGCTCTCTGAATTATCCTCATTGATAAATGATTTAATCACTAGATGCATATCGCTATCCGATGCTGTACTGAATATATACTCAATTACGGACTCGGCAATTCGAGGCCTAATACTCGAGAAAGAACCATCACTTACTAACCTAAATTCAGCATTAATAAGGAAGTACCTGGATATTATTAGGGACTCCAATGACTTAAATGATGCCTTAGCTAAAGTACCGCTGCAGGAAAGACAATTGCTAATCGATACTATTAAGGTATTGAAGAAGAAGGGTTTTGTCGATCTCGATGTTGATTACAGTGATGAGGGATTGAAGGTTAAGATCTTAACGCATATTAAGTAAATCAGTGAATTACCGTAAATCGACGTTTTGGCAGATTTTAAAAAACCGCATTGGTGCGGGGCTTAATGAATGATGAGCAGGAGAAGGATATAAATAACCCCATCTTCTTCGCGTTAATAAATATGCCTTACGATGTGCCCTTCGTACCAACGCCAGAGGTCGTGGTTAGGAGAATGCTTCAGCTCGCCAATGTGAGGAGTGGGGAGGTCGTTTATGACCTTGGTTGTGGCGATGGTAGGATAGTCATAATGGCCGCTAGGGAATTCGGTGCTAGGGCTGCCTGTATTGAAATAAGGAAGGACCTCTACGAACAAACCCTAAGGAGGGTTAAGGAGCTGGGGCTTGAGGACAGGGTTAAGGTAATATATGGGAACTTCTTTGAGGAGGACCTATCCGAGGCTGACGTAGTCACGATGTACCTATTGACCAGTGTGAATGAGAGAATTAGGCCGAAGCTGGAGCGTGAGTTAAGGCCTGGGGTCAGGGTTGTGTCTCACGACTTCGAGGTACCTGGTTGGAAACCGTTAGTCGTCGAGGATCTCTATGAGGAGTGGAGGAGCCATAAGATATACCTCTACAAGATACCTGGTCTCGAAATACCAATACCTGTCGAGGACCTAGAGCGTAGGATTAAGGCTATTAATCTCGATGAGGAGCACATGAAGGTGCTCGAATTAATAAATGGCAATAGGTCTATTGAGGAGATTTCCAACAAGACCCAGCTGACCATGAGGGCTATTAGGGAAATAATAAGTGATTTAATGAAGCAGGGCCTTGTTAAGGAGATTAAGGTAATAAAGTAATGGGTAGTGGTAATCATTAAAAATTAATAGGTCGTTTCAAACCTTGATGGCTACATCGCCATTCCTGGCAGGCGAGGTTCTGGACCTAGACACTGGCATAGTTACAATAGATGATTTAATAGAGGCATACAGAAGGATTGGGGGCTTCCAGGGCAGACACCTAGCGGATGCTGCGGATGTCCTGTTGAGCATGTACAGTAGCGAAGACGTGACGGTCTTCCTATCATTTACCGGCAATCTCATTGCCACGGGCCTTCGCGGCTTATTGGCTAAGTTCATAGAGAGGGGTTTCGTCGACGTGATTATAACGACAGCGGGGGCCCTTGACCACGACATTGCGAAGTCCATGGGCGGTAAGTACTACTCCTCGTATTTTGACGTTGACGATGTAGAGATGGGTAAGGAGGGTATACATAGGATTGGGAATGTAGCCGTTAGGAAGGAGCATTACGGACCATTAATAGAGAAGTTCGTTCACTCATCGCTGGAAGAGCTCATTAAGGTAAAGGATGAATGGGGGATTAGGGAGCTCCTTTGGGAAATGGGTAAGAGGATTGATGATGAGTACTCAATCATCAGAGCCGCATCGAGAGCCGGCGTGCCCATTTACGTACCCGGCTTCGTCGATGGCGCCTTCGGCACGGCCATACTCACGTTCAATGAGATCCAGAGGGCTAGGACAGGTGGTAGGCAGATAAGGATTGACGTATTAAGGGATGAGCGCGAGCTTATGGAAATAGTCTACTCCAGTAAGTCATTGGGGGCGTTGATAATTGGTGGGGGTATATCAAAGCACCACGTCATTTGGTGGAGTCAGTTTGCAGGCGGCCTTGATTACGTGGTTTACATAACCATGGCCATCGAGTGGGACGGGTCACTAAGCGGCGCCAGGCCTAAGGAGGCTATTACCTGGGGTAAGGTCAAGCCCACGGCCAAACAAGCATTCGTATTAGAGGATGCCACCGTGGTATTGCCAATACTGATACCGTATGTGGTTAGGAAATACGGATTTAGGAAGGGCGTTAGAATAATTTCGTGAGTGCCTTAAATACCTAATTGATTATTTTATGATCGATGACGCGGAGAAATGTTAGGAGAAAAAGGGGTGATATATTCATCGAGGAGGTCCTGTTAATAGCGATCTCAATGGCCGTACTCGTGGCGCTGGTCTCACTAATAAGTGGGTTGTTCGGAAACACGGTCTCGGGAATAATGCACCTGCAAAGCTCCGTGAACAATGCCCTGAACGGATTCATAAGTGACCTGGAGAAGGTGGTGTCGAATGCCTTTAATTTCACAGGCTAAGGATATAGCGAGTATCGTTAACGAGCTTAGGAGTAAAGGGTTCAATAAGTTCGATATTTACTTGATAATAAAAACGATAAGGCCTGACGCACCGATAGAGCACTTATTGACACCGGGCGAGTTGGAGTTGATTAATCGAGTAAATAGGCTAAAGAGCGAGCTCTATAGAATGAGGACTGTGCTTTACGACCTCGAGAAAAGGGTCAAGCGAAGGCATGAATTGATAATGAGGGTTTATGAGGAGTTGATGGCAGCCATTGGGAAATAACTGCCTACGCATTAAAAGAAATCAATAAATACTTAACTAAACAATGCCTTTCATGACGACGAAATACATATTCATCACTGGTGGAGTCCTTTCAGGATTAGGTAAGGGTATAACAACCGCATCGATTGGTAAAATCCTACAGGCGAGGGGTTATCACGTAACAGCGATTAAGATAGACCCATACCTAAACGTTGATGCTGGTACAATGAATCCATTCCAGCATGGCGAGGTCTTCGTAACATTTGACGGTGGTGAGACGGACCTAGACCTAGGCCATTATGAGAGGTTTCTCGACATTGAGATTCCGAAATACCACAACATAACCAGCGGCCAGATTTACTACACGGTTATTAGAAGGGAGCGTAAGGGAAAGTACCTGGGCCAGACCGTTCAATTAATACCACATGTTACGGAGGAGATAAAGAGGAGGATAAGGCTCGTGACTAAACGTGAGAAGCCGGACATAGTCCTGGTGGAGATTGGAGGCACGGTTGGTGATTACGAAGGACTACCGTTCCTTGAGGCAGCTAGGCAGATGAAGCTCGAGGCGCCAAATGACGTATTGTTCGTGCACGTAGCGCTAGTCCCCATATTATCCACGACGGGGGAATTCAAGACCAAGCCTCTACAGCATAGCGTTGCGGAGCTCAGGAGGGTCGGTATTCAACCCGACATTATAATAGCCAGATCGCAGAAACCCCTTGATGAACAAACGCGGAGGAAGATATCCCTATTCACGAATGTGCCCCTCGAGGCCGTCTTCACGTCATATGACGTTGACATAATCTATAAGGTACCCCTTATCCTGGAGGAGCAGGGCTTGGGTAGGTATATACTGACAAAGCTAGGGCTGGCACTTAGGGAGCCGAAGCTTAATGATTGGGTGGAGTTCGTGAGGTCCCTCGAGAGCGCCGTGGATGAGGTCAACATATACATGTGCGGTAAGTACGTGAAGCTTCACGACTCCTACATAAGCATTGTCGAGGCTATAAAACACGCCGCAGCTAAGTTAAGGATTAAGCCAAACATTGTTTGGTGTGATACCGAGGATATTGAGAAGGAGCCATCCAAGGTCACCGAACTAAACAATGCGGATGCCGTTATAGTATTGCCAGGCTTTGGCGCTAGGGGTGTCGAGGGTAAGATAGAGGCCATTAGGTATGCCCGTGAGAACAACATACCATTCCTTGGGATATGCTATGGAATGCAGCTTGCGGTGGTGGAGTTCGCGAGAAACGTGGTTGGTCTAAGGGGCGCTCACACGACAGAGGTTGATCCAAATACCCCGTATCCAGTAATCGACTTAACACCCGAGGAGAGGAATGTAAAGAAGTTAGGCGGCACAATGATACTTGGTGACAGGAAAATAAACATTGTCAGGGGTACGCTGGCCCACGCGATCTATGGAACAACCGAGATAGTGGAGAGGCATAGGCACAGGTACGAGGTCAACCCCAACTTCTTCAAGGTACTTACTGAAAGGGGTCTCGTATTCTCGGCGTGGAGAGCCGATGTACCCAGGGTCGAAATGATAGAATTACCTAATCATTACTTCTTCATAGCAACGCAGTTCCATCCAGAGTTTAGGAGCAGGCCGTTGAGGCCGCATCCCCTGTTTATAGCGCTACTAAAGGCTGCGTACAGTAAGAAGCGCGGGTTGCCATCGCCATTCAGCACCAAATCAACGTTACACATAACCCATACCTAACACCCTCAATGTAATACCTCAGCTATCGAAGGCCACCTCATCACTCAGTCGCGAACTGCCTCATCACGACTTGGTTCTGGTTATTTTACATGTTTGTATTATTTATAATCCCTTATTAATCTTCCCCGTGATAGTACGTACTGCCTGGATTATTGCCATAGCATTAATCGCGGTATTCCCTACCATGGCGTATGCGCAGGTATTTATTAATTACATCAATGTTAATATTCGCTCAGGAAGTAATGTATTTATTACGCAATTAATTAATATAACAAGTAATCAATTAGTAATACCGATATATCAATATTGTTCAGGCAGTAATGTGGAATTCACGGCCTATCTGGACCCACTTTCTAACCTCGGAATAACCTCGGTCAGTCTCATTCTTTACAATGGTACCTACATAACGGTACCCGCCAGCTATAGCCCAAAGTATGTCAGCATTAATATTAATTGCTCATTACCGATATACGGCATTTACCTGAGACTGGGTAATTACCCTCCATACCCACTCGAGGCATTGATCGTGCCGGGCTCGAACATGACGTACGTATTAACGCAAGGCTCATTGAATATAACTGTACCAGCAATACCTGGACTAAACTACTTATTCTCGCTCGTAAGGGTTATATCCATATCCCCTGCCACGGCTAGCGTCAGTGATTACTTAACAATGCCTATGGACATTACGTACTCGAGCATAAACATAGGGTCCATAAATACTTACGCTGAAATAGTGGACTACATTACGTACTCAGGCAATATACAAATTACCGCTAACGGAACCACCTACGTAGTGGTCACGCCGTATTACTACATGCCCATGAATAACCCGCAGAGCTTGATACTGCCTACGGCGTATCAACCAGTGATTATGCTCACGGGTGCTCCATGGATTAATTACTTAATTAGTAATTGTACCGCCGTAAACATGGGGCTTCCAAAAATAACGCCGTGGACTGAGTACTTATTGTATAGTCCCCAATGTAGTGTAAATATGGTTATTAACCCGATAACGGTCAAGTTCACCGATGGGTCACTGCAGGAATTGCAATGTAGTAATGCGTTTCTTGTTATGCAGAATGGAACCACCATAAACCTTGTAAACAATGTGTCGGTCAACCCCATATTCAATAGGAGGCTCTACTTAGTTATTGGTGGTGTGGGGTCAATACCCATAATCCTAAACTCAATACCCACATCCACGATAACAATACAGGTCCCGCTAATTACACGGCAGGATATTCAAGTTAATGACTTACTCGGCGATCCGGTAGACGCAGTACTTTATCTAAATAGTAACGGGACACTACTGCTATTTACAAATAATACGTGCATATACCCAGGCAATTACGACGTTTACGCATTAATTAACGGTCAATTAATGAACCTAGGGGTGTGGGGTCTTAAACCAGGTAGTTCATTGACTATACCGGTTTTTTCAAACTACACAATAAATGCTGTTCTTCCCCAGGGATGCCCAGGTCTTGGTCTAGAGTTGGTCGTTAAGTACGGTGATAGGGAGTACGTAGCACCCCTAGTAGGTGATAGTGCGAGGGTGGTTATTGAAGATGCTGTGGCGGGTAGCCGCGTTAACCTGGAGTTACTTGGGAACGGGACATTGCTTTACCAATACGCGCTCTCCATACGCAATGGGAGTTCTAATGAAGTAACTGTAGAACTATCGCCGCATGTAATCAATTTCGTACCGATGGACCTACTTGGAAATGAGCTGCCAACGGCTAGCCTAAACATTGGTGGTCTTCACTACGTGGGCCCCGGTAGGTACTGCGTGCCTACTAATTCATCAGTGGGCATGGTTATTTACGGAAATGAGGTCTACATAGTCAACGTCACGGGCAATAACCTATACGTAAGGGTATGGGCGTTGGGGCCCCTCGGCATTAAATCATTACTCACAGCGCTCATCCTACTAATGCTCCTATTTTTGGTAGTGGGCATATTGAGGAAGTTAGGCGGTGGGGGAAAGGACTCCGATCAATACGTAATCATTAGGTAGCGCCTGCTGTGACTGCCCTAATAATATTACCCAGAACCTCTATCCCCCTCCTTATTAACTCGATCTTTATTGATCCAATGCTTAACCTGGCGGTGTCTGGTTCACCTTCGCCCACGTAGAACCTATCGCCGGGTACGAACGCAACCCCAGCCTTAATGCTCCTCCTCAGCAATTCCCAGGCATTGACCCTAGTCCTTATAAAGGAGTAAAACCCGCACGATGGCTTAAGGATAAGGGCGTCGGGTAAGTACTCGCTCAGTGAATTAACGAGCTCCCTAAGTTTTCTAGGGTATAAATCGCGGGCTCTCTCGATTACCCTATCAGCAACGCCTCTCCTTAGCAGGTCATAAACGAGGTACTGCGTTATTGTGGCGACTGCGAAGTCGTGCTGCTCAAGCTTTTCTAAGTCGTTACGTAATTTGCCATAAACCACCACAAACCCCACTCTGAAACCAGGCCCTAAAACCTTCGATAAAGACCCGACATAAATCACCCTATCGCTCAACGACCTAAGCGGCGGTTCCGTGTTTGGATAAAGTGGTGTGTATGGGTCGTCTTCTATAATCACTAGGTCGTACTTCTCCGCAATCTCGAGTAAGTGCTTCCTCCTATCCCTAGATAGGGAAACGCCTGTTGGGTTGTGGCAATTAGGTATTGTATATACAATGCCTTTTCCATACTTCTTAACGAGGGACTCCAATTCCTGGGTTATCATGCCGCCCTCATCTATGGGGACACCTATTAACCTGGCTCCCTGGAACCTCATTGGTGCGATTGTCTCGACAAACGTCGGATTTTCAGTATACACGACAGTGCCCCTCCTGATTAATAATTGCGATAGTAACTTAATTGCATGCTGAGCACCAGCCGTTATAATCACCTCCCTCCAGCCAGCCCTTATATTCAAAACCCTGCCTAAGTACTTACTAATCTCAATACGCAACTCCCTCAAACCGCCAGCACCTGGGTATGCAAGTATTGAGGTGCCGTACTTCTCGTAAATATTTTCGAAGGATTTACGCACTTCATCGATGGGTAATACCGCGGGGTCGGGCGAACCACTCGCGAAGTTGTACGTAATACCCCTCTTAGTAAGCCTACTCGCTAGTTCCACCGGTGACCAACGAAGCCGCATTTAGGTTATAACTACGATGAATATTATTAACCTTACCTATGCTCTTCCTGCCACCTCCTCAATGCCTCCCTCCTTGCCCTGTAGTATTGAACTATAGAGATTATTATCAGGGCTAGGAAGACCAAGAAGATCGCGTATGCGAGCCATATAATGGGTTGCGTTATCGCGGGCTTCCCAAAGGTTATCAATATGGGTATTGGTACTATTGGGAATATGATGATGGCCCCACCAACGTTCTGGGGGGTCGTCGCGTATGCGGCGGTGGTCATGCCCGCAACCATCGCGATGACTATGGCTATTACCGGTATTAGCACCGCGAGGAAGATAAGCAGGATACCGAGTTGGTACAGTCTCATAACAATCACCTAGAGTATACCCGGCAGTAGGGTGAGTATTACGAATAATACGACTACTATTACTGTAAGTATTACGGCCCACTTTATGACCGATGAATCGTTGCCAAAAATTATGGGTACAGGACCGATGAGGACGACACCGCCAACCCCTGCCTTCCTCCTCTCCTCCCTTCCTTCCTCATGCCTATCAACATCCCTTTCGTGGCTTCTTACGATATCGATCATTATCAATAATATGCCCAGGAAGGCCAGGATTATTGATAGCACAATCGCTAAACCCATTATGGAAGCTATATCCATCATGGCTATGCAATACTAGAGGGAATTAGGGTAATTAAAAACCTAACTTACCCGGCGCAGGGTCGTTGGTGTAACCGGCAATTGAGTTGCACTTAAAATTTAATAAGGGTGGTTGATGGCTAATCGTGATGGCGTTACAGAAGGGCGACTATATACTGCTTGACTACACGGTGATCGACAAGGATGACAATAAGGTTGTTGAGACTACAATAGAGGATAAGGCTAAGGAGGCGGGTATATACAGGCCTGATGAGGTTTACGAACCACGATTAGTAATACTCGGTGAGACGAAACTATTCGAACCACTGGAGCAGGCATTGATGAATTCGAGCGAGGGTCAGGAAATAACCGTGGAGATACCGCCCGAGAAGGCCTTTGGACAGAGGGATCCAAGCAAGGTTAGGGTTATCTCGATAAGGGAGTTCTATAGGTACGGTAAGTTACCGAAGGTTGGCGACATAGTTGAGATTAACAATCAACAAGCCAGGGTAGTCAGTATAACCGGTGGTAGGGTTACCCTCGATTTCAACCACCCGCTTGCGGGTAAGACCCTCATCGTAACTGCCAAGGTCGTTAAAAGGCTCGAGACGACCGAGGATAAGGTAAGGTACTTAATCAAGCAGTACCTGCCCAGGATTGATTTGAGTAAGGTGAATGTTGAGCTTAGTCAGGACGGCTCCGTGGTGACGATTAAGCTACCCATAGAGACACTATTCATAGATAACATAGGTACGATAAAGGCGAGGATAGCCGATGAAATCGGCAGTAGGTTTTCGAGTATACGCGAGGTTGTTTTCGTCGATGAGATAAAGATTAGGAGAGAGGCTGAGGCCAAGGCTGAGGAGAAGAGGGTGGAGGAGAAGCCCGAAGGGCAAACTCAACAGTTGGGTTAGACCCATTGATCATAAAATAACCTCCGCGTATTTATAAATCGTGAATACTTAAATTAACTAACTCGAGATAACTACCTTACCATAGGTTGTGGGCTAAACTTTATTAATCAATAAGCAAGCCCCTACTCAATGTTGGGTCGTGATTACGAGGGTATTAGTAGGCTAATGACGGGAACAACGACCGTCGGTATAGTGGTCAATGATGGTGTGGTATTAGCAACAGATAGAAGGGTTACGGCCGGTTACTACATAGCGCATAGGAGGAGGGGTGTTAAGATTTGGAAAATTGATAATCACGTAGCTGCAACAATGAGCGGTGCGGTTGCGGATTTACAGAAGGTGCTTGATTCATTGACGGCGGTCGCGATACAGCACAAGATCGAGACCGGGAAGCCAATATCAATAAGAGCGCTGGCTAACTACGCATCGTTAATCGTGTTCTCAAGCAGGCCCTTTATCTACCTGGTCCACATGATACTTGGTGGTTGGGACCCGGATGAGGGACCCGTAATCTACATGCTCGACTTCTTCGGCACGTTGACCAGGGAGACCGAATTCATGGCCACAGGCAGCGGCTCACCGACGGCGTTCGGCGTGCTTCAGGACGGTTATAGGAAGGATATGGGCATTGAGGATGCGATCAAGTTGGCCGTTAGGGCTGTTAGGTCGGCGATATACCATGACCCAGGCAGTGGCGAGGGTATTGACGTAGTGGTAATAACAAAGGATGGCTATAGAGAGGTCGACTCAACGCCATACCTTAAGGAACTAATTCGATAAAATAACTAAGAACCCAATCACCGATATAGCCTGAAACCCAGGTAATACCTGGTACACGTAATCACGCGCCTTTGCGTTTCACGACCTCATTATAGTAACGACAAACGTCCCTGAAACCACACACCTCACACCTGGGGTTCCGGGCCCTACAGATTTCCCGGCCGAATTGGATAAGCCTCAAGTGAACGTCAAGGTACTTCCTAGGGTCAGGCCTTAACAGCCTCATCCATGCATTACTAACCTCGCTGTATTTCCGCGACCTAGCAATACCCAACCTCAGTGATATCCTCATTATGTGCGTATCCACGGGAAACACGGGCTTGCCCAAGTTGACCAACACGACATCCGCCGTTTTCTCACCAACACCGGGCAGGTCAAGTAGGATCTTCCTCGCCTCATCAACAGGCAAATCCTTAATCCAGGACAAATCACCGCCAAACCTCTCAAGAACAACCCTGGAAAGCTCGATAATTTTCCTAGCCCTTGCCCTGTACATACCAGCAACCCTAATGGCATTGGCTATGGCCTCCTCACCAGCCTCCAGCAACCTCCTGGGTGTTACATCACCAACGGTTCTAACGAGGTTCTCGTAAGCCCTCAAGGCATTCCTATCACTTGTGTTCTGCGTAAGTATTGTGGCGATTAACAACTTAAACACATCATTCGTGTTCCTAAATATGTAGAAGGCCACGAAGTTCCTAGGCTCTATATTTACGTTAGAGAGGACCCTAAGGATGAGCTCCTCATTTAACTCCATCGTAACCCCCAGCCCACTTACGCATCCTTAGGTTGAGATAAAGCATTAGCGCTAGTTCGGTCTTTAAGTCATTAATCACGCCCCTCCTAGCCATTTCATACGCATCCCCAAGGTCTAAGATTAATCTCTCGATAACCTCGTGAGGCTCGGGTCTTGGCTCTTGCAGGTCTTTAATGCTTGCGTAGTAAATGTATAGGTACTCCGTTGAATACCCAGGGCTTGTAAACCCCTCGAATAACTTCTCGTAACTCTCCACCTCAGCCCCTACCTCTTCCCTCAATTCCCTAACCAAGGCGTGCTCCACATCCTCACCCTCCTCGACAACGCCCGCTGGGACCTCAATCACGTACTGCCCCACCGCAGGCCTGAACTGTCTAATAAGTACGACTTTATTACCATAGATTGGTAATACCGCAACCGCTCGGGGAAAGAGTACCCTTTCTACTCTCATTTCGCGACCGTTTGGTAGTCTCACATCAGCCACATCAAGGGTAACCCTTCTCCCTTTGTATATAATCACAGGGATCTAATATGTAAAGCAATAAAAATTGTTACTTCTGAGCCCTCGCCCTAATCTTCTTAATTTCCTTCCTAACCCACGCCAGCCTTCTCGGGTCCCTACCCATCTTTACAGCGCTTACGAAGCACTTCCTACTACAGAACCTAAGCACTGTGCCGTCTACCTTAACGTAGGTAATACCCGTACCGGGCGGTATGGGTCTTCCACAGAATG
>JAKMAE010000070.1 GCA_022014875.1 Vulcanisaeta sp.
CCGCAGGGTTTATCTCATTCGTCGCCTTAGACCTATCTATCGTCTTTGTGATAGGGTCAAACCTTATCTCTTCAGGCTTCGGTGTCACCCTTATCGTGAAGCCAGGTCTCGTCTTGCTGAGTTAAAGCCAGATAGTTAGTTGTTTTTCATTAGAATTTTTTAAACTTTTTCCTTATTTGATAGTACAATGCTTATTAGTTTTATCTTATTATATGCATTTTTATTCATTATTATGTGAATATTCATTAGAATATTTACTATGGATGTTCGTAAAATGAGGAGGCACAATGTGGACCTAGGGTTTAAAATATTGGCCATTACTGGTTAGGGGATGGATTTAAGGGATATTGATGAGGTTTTGAGGAGGAGGGTTGATAGTAGGAGGTTTAGGATTAAGGATATTGATCAGCTAAAGACTGTGGATGATGTCTTCAACCAATACACGATAGATGCCCTAAGGGAGTTAATGAATAGAGGTATTGTTGAGGAGGTCTACGGACCGGTGGCGCAGGGTAAGGAGGCCAAGGTCGTATGGGCTAGGTCAGGGAGTGGTGAGGATATTGCCCTGAAGATTTTCTACACAACCACGGCCCAATTCATTAGGGGCAGGTACAAGTACCTGCTTGGCGATCCAAGGTTTACCGGCGTTAAGGTATCGAACACGAGGAAGTTGGTGGAGTATTGGTGTAGGAAGGAATATGGTAATTTAGTAAGGGCTTTCGAGGCGGGTGTTAGGGTGCCGAGACCCATAGCCTTCAATAGGAATATATTGGTCATGGAGTTCATAGGCTATAAGGGCCAGGGTGGTGTGCCGGCGCCTTTAATCAAGGACGCACCGCCCGACGATCCGGAAGAGGCCTACCTAACCATTGTTAAGTACATTGAGCGCGCATTCATAATTGGTAAAATAATACACGCAGACCTAAGCGAGTTCAACATTGTTAATACGGGCGATGAGTTAGTAATAATTGATTGGGGAAGCGCCGTTAAGTCGAACCACCCCAATGCCGTGGAGTTCCTACTCAGGGATATCGAGAATGTGAATCGATACTTCAGTAAGGAACTCGGCGTTAGGGTATTCAATAGCAAGGCATTACTGAATGCGTTACTACGTAGATCGGATAGCAAGGACAACTTCGAGGTTGATAACGAGGGCTGGTTAATCATAAATGGGAAGCGATTAATAGATGAGGTTCATCACGACGATGAAGGCGGCGCTTCTTAGCGGCACCCTCCATTACATGTATTGCCTCATTTGTTGCCCTGGGGGTTGGGTTTGCGCTTTAATGAATTATTTATTATCTCCACCAGGGCGCAAATCTCTCTGCATACGCTCGCCGGCTCGGTGTTTGAATAGAGGTATTCAACAATTATTATGGGGGTCGCGTAGGTACTTACCCAGAATTCCGCGAATAATACACCATCCTTATCGATTAAGTGAACCTCCATGTTACTGTTCTCGCCGAACCTGACCATGTAACGAGCCCCATTAATGAATGATTGCCTCTCAACCGAGGTCGCATTGCACGTCCTCAGTAACAGGTCAGCAACGAGGCCTGCCATGCGCGTACTCATTTTTACCTAGCTCTGCATGCTTAATTTTAAGCCATACTTTCCCGCGTAATCACCTAACTATTATGGCGTCGTCCTCATCATCCCCGTGATACCTAAATTGCATAATGAAGAATCTATACAGTGATGATAACTTATCACTAATTAAGTCCTCGGTTAATTGCCAAGACATCATGAATAAACCAGCATTATAAAGCGCCAACCCAAAACCGAGATAATGATCACCGACTAGTTGATAATCAGTTACGACTAAGCCTAGCATTGTGTAGTGAATCACAGATATGTACGTGAAGTATATCATGGCTAGGATGAAAAATACTGTGTAAGTAATCATCAGGGCCTTAGCCTTAAGAGCTGCATTACCGAAGCCACCCCTGAACTGCTTAATCATGGTTATCAGCGATATGATGAGCACGGACAACATGAACATGAACACTGGAGTTATTATTAATATCGTTAGGTTAGCGATGCCGTAAAGCCACAGTTCGATTAGAACGTAATCAACGGATACCGACATGGCCAGGGCTGAGATTATGGACAGTATGAATATGTACTTAACATAATCCTGCATTGTGGCTGTATTTATCGACATACTACTCAAGCAATACAACCATATTATCAATATTTAACCCTAACAATCAGGAAACCCAGGGGGCAATGAATAACTTATTAAGGGGCCTGCCCAAAGTGGTTCGATAGATGGAGAAACAACCATTAGCGATTTACCGAAGGGCCTGCCCAAACTGTGGAGGGGACATAACATCGGATAGGTTGGGCTCTGGATTGCCATGCCACAAATGCCTACCTGTAGTTACAGGGAGGGTATTCAATACGATAGAGGTACTGAACATGCTCAGGAAATTAGGCACGCTCGATAGGCTCAAGTCCTTATCGAACCTACTCAATGAGTATGAATACTTCGCCAAACTATTCAAGGACGTCGTCGGTACGAACATGTGGGGCGCCCAGAGGCTGTGGGCTAGGAGGGTCGTTAAGGGTAAGAGCTTCGCAATAGTTGCGCCTACGGGTAGTGGGAAAACCACGTTTGGCATAGTCGCATCCATATACATGTCGATTAGGAAGAAGGGCAAGGTCCTCATTGTGGTGCCAACATCCACATTGGCATACGACATTTACAGAAGACTGAGTGAGTACGTGAGTAAGATCGGTGTTAATGTTAAGGCAGTCCTCGCCTCATCAATCCTGAGTAAGCAGGAGCTCGCGGAGGCTATGAGGGCTGTCGAGGAGGGCGACTTCGACGTGTTAATTATAACCAACGCCTTCCTACCAAGGCACATGGACCTAATTAAGAAGTACAGGTTCTCGTTGATTTTCGTCGACGATGTCGATAGCGTATTGAAGGCCTCTAGTAAGAATATAGATAGGCTATTGCTGTTATTGGGCGTGGATGAGGATGCCCTGCGTAAGGCGCTAACCGTTGTTGATTTAATGAAAAAGCTTAGGAGGGCCATTAGGCTTAGGGAGAGTGAGGAGGAGATCAACAAGATTAGGGAGGAAATTAGGAAATTAAGTAATGAGTTGAGGAACTACGTGAATAACCGCGAGATAGGCATCCTAATAGCCTCGGGCGCATTAACGAAGGTAAGGAGGACGACTAGGTTATTCCTATTTAGGGAATTCCTAGGTTTTGAAACTGGCGGTAGGGCGGAGGGGCTTAGGAACGTGGTTGATGTTTACGTAAAGCCTAGGGGGTCCCTGATCGATCAAGTAGTCGAGATAGTGAGTAGGCTTGGGGGTGGCGGAATCATATACGTACCTCCCGATTTAAAGGGTATAATTGATGAGTTGAACGAGAAATTGAACAAAAGCGGCGTAAGATCTGCAGTATACCTAAAGGCGAGCAGATCCACCCTAAACGACTTCATTGAGGGCAAGCTTGACGTATTGATTGGGCTTGCGACCTCTAGATCAGCCCTTGTTAGGGGTATCGACCTGCCCCAGAGGATAGCGTACGCAGTCTTCGTTGGTGTGCCCCGGATGAGGTTTAGGGTTAAGCTGGAGGAGTTCACACCGACCCGTTACTTAATGTTCCTATTCAGTGTTAGGAACGTTATACCGCAGTACCTCAGGAACGATGTCGATAGGGTAATCGCAAGGTTAAGGAACTTAACAATGCTCAGCCAGGAACAACTAAGTAACATCCTGAAAGCTATCGAGGAGGGGAGGGAATTAAGTGGTTTTGACAAGTACGCTGCCGAGGTGATTAAGGAGGCGGTCGAATTAGTTAATAAGTTATTGAGCGATGCAGGTATTAGGAAGGCCATTGAGGAGTCCGGAGATGTAGGTCTTGAGTACGTCAATGGCGAACTATACGTGATAGTTCCTGACATAACAACCTACATACAGGGTAGCGGTAGAACCTCGAGACTCTACATTGGAGGTGTGTCGCTGGGGTTGTCCGTGCTCATCGTCGATAATGAGAAGGCATTCAACGGCCTAATTAAGAACCTTAGGTATAGGCTTGAGGATGTGAGGTTCCGAAGTATCGACGAAGTAAATCTAGATGAGATAATGAGGAGGATCAGGGAGGAGAGGGAGTTGATAAGGAATATAATGCTGGGTAAGGTACCTAGTCAATTCCTAGAGAAGGACCCATTGAGGACTGCCCTAGTTATCGTTGAATCGCCGACCAAGGCTAGAACCATCGCAGGCTTCTTCGGTGTGCCGACCAGGAGGGACGTTGGCCCATTGGTTATTTACGAGGTTACATTGGGTAATTTATACATGTTAATAACAGCTACGAAAGGCCACATGTGGGATCTCGTGCCCGCAGCGCCAGCAGATATCAGGGACTACCTCTCAGCCCTGAAACTAAATAATGTGGTTGATTACTATGGAATATTAAAGGCTGGAAGCACATTCATCCCAATATACGGAACGATAAAGAGGTGCCCGGTGGGCGGCGAGACATACACAGAGGACATAGATTATTGCAAGATCCACAATGCCAAATTGATAGATGCCATGGATATAATCAACGCAATAAGGGACCTAGCAACAGAGGTTGACCAAGTCATGATTGGTACAGACCCCGATGCAGAGGGCGAGAAGATTGCGTGGGACGTATACATGATGCTTAGGCCCTACGTTAGCAATATCGTGAGGATAGAGTTTCACGAGGTCACGAGAAAGGCTATAATGGACGCAATAGCCAACCCCAGGAGTATAAGTCTGAGCATGGTTGGTGCCCAGTTGGTTAGGAGGATTGAGGATAGGTGGATTGGTTTCGGGCTCAGCCAGAAAGTGCAGGAGAGGTTCAATAGGAAGACCTTATCCGCCGGTAGGGTCCAGACACCTGTCCTTGGCTGGATCATAGAGAGGTACGAGGAAAGTAGGAAGGATAAGGTGTACGCCGTGACATTGTTATTAAAAGATAATATAAGGATTAAACTAAGTATACCACCCGATAAGGAAGAGTTGATAAAGGTATTGAGGGCGCTTCATAATAATAAACCTGTAGAGGCTACAATCAAGGTAAAGGTGAGCAAGGTTGAGGAGAGAGAGGAGGAACTGAGCCCACCGCCACCCTACACAACCGATGCCCTACTAAGGGATGCAGCAAACATACTTGGCTTAAGCGTGGAACAAGCAATGGCAATCGCCCAGGAGCTGTTTGAGTCGGGATTAATAACTTACCACAGGACGGACAGCACGAGGGTCTCCACTACGGGTATAGGAATAGCCAAGGAATACATTAGCGAAAAGATAGGTGGTGAATTCTTCGTGGGTAGGTCTTGGAGCGGTAAGGAATTAGGCGCCCATGAGTGTATAAGACCGACAAGGCCGATAGACGTTGATGATTTAAGGAACCTGCTCAACACAGGGCTTCTACAGTTAGCGATTAGGGTCACACCCAACCACCTAAGGGTCTATGACCTAATATTTAGGAGGTTTATCGCAAGCCAGATGAGGAGTGCAAGGGCCTTAAAGGAGAAATTGAGGATTAGCATATACCTGAACGGCAAGGAGGAGCATGCTGAGGAGGTCGAGAGAGTGGCGAAGATCGTAGAGCCAGGCTTCACCAAGGTGTGGGGGTACATTGAGGGTAGGGAGTATCAGGAGCTTGCACCAGGCGAGTACGAAATAACTAAGGTGGAGTATGTGAAGAAGGTAAGCAGGACTCAACCACTTAGGGAGGGCGATATAATCGCATTAATGAAGGATAGGGGTATAGGCAGACCAAGCACTTACGCTAAAATTGTCGATGTAATACTCAAGAGACGCTACGCCCTGGTTGTTGGTAAGAGGGTTAGGTTCGTAGTCCCGACAAACCTCGGCCGCCAGGTCTATAAGTACTTAACCGAGGAGAATAGGGAGTTCAGGGACTTGGTTAGTGAGGAGAGGACTAGAATCGTTGAGAAATTAATGGATGATGTAGAGGTTGGCGAGAGGGATTATCTAGACGTAATTAACGAGTTATTTAACGAAGCCTTAGGAAAGGGCATATTGAGGGGAAATGCTATTACTTAACAATTAACCGCACGAACCAGTTTTACAATATGGATCATCGGTCTCCCCAAGCTCCTCCCTCATCTCTTCCTCGATCGATTCACCTCCATCGCTCTTTATCCTGATCAACTTATCTTTTAGTAGCGATAGTGATGTATAACTAACCCTAGCCTCAACGCTTGGTTTGGCAGTTTCCTTCACCTTGGTTTCCGTAGACGGCTTAGCCTCTACGCCCTTAACGCCGGTGTATATTACCTGGACGGACTTGCTCCTGTCCCTGTAAACAGTTATGCCGAAGGCGCCTAACAACCAGGCGAGCTTGTATGCCTGCTCCACATCCTCAATAGGCGAGTCGCTCGGCATATTTATCGTCTTACTGACGCCTGAGTCATTCCACCTAGCCCAGGTCACCTGCATGTAGACGTGCCACTTCCAGTGGATTTCATGGGCAGTACGTAATAACTCGGCCAGTGGGTGATTCCTGGGTAGTATCCCGTACTCCTCAACGAATTTCCTAGTCTCTGCATCGAGGGTTTTCGTACTCATTAACAACCTCAACGCGGTGTAGTTATACTCAATCAACCTGCCAATTGTTAAATTCCTGATATAGGCTATTGCGAAGAGGGGCTCGATGCTTGAGTTCACACCTGCAA
>JAKMAE010000071.1 GCA_022014875.1 Vulcanisaeta sp.
TCAGGTGGGAATCCCAGGGTGTAGAATATTAGTGATGCGTAGAGGTCGGTGTTTGCGTGAACGCCCTTACTGCCCAGGTACTTCTCCACAGCCCTCTCCAGGGCTAGTGCTGTTTCGTATAGTCTCTGGTACTCGCCACCCTTCTCCCTCGCCAACTCCCCAGCGATCACCCTCAGGTAGTTAACCCTAGGGTCCACGTACTTCTTGTAGAGCCTGTGCCCAAAGCCTATTATCTTCTCGCCCCTCCTCACCTTATTAATTACGTAATCCTCAGCCTTGGCTGGATCGCCAACCTCCATTATCGTCTTTAAAGCCTCGAAGCTTGCACCGCCATGTAGTGGGCCCTTTAGGCTTGATAGGGCCGCCACAATTGTTGAGTATATGTCCGTCCACGTGGAGGCCACGGTTACGGCGGTGAAGGACGAGTTGTTCATGCCGTGCTCCATGTACGTTATCAACATTGTCTCCAGAGCCCTCTTCTCCGCGGCGCTTGGCTCCCTGCCAAAGAACATGTAGAAGTAATTGGCCACGTGGTCGAGGTCGCTACGTGGTTTAGGAACCTCATTGCCTGTGCCGAGCCTGTGGTAAGTGGCCACTATCGTTGGCGCCCTGGCTATTAGGGCTAGGGCCTTCTCGTAATCGTGCGGGCCCCTGCTAGATGCCTCCTTATCCAACGCGCCTAGGTAGTCTATTGAGAGCCTGAGCACATCTATCGGCCTTAAACCCCTAGGCAATGCCCTAAGGAGAGCAAGTAACTCACTGGGTAGCTCCCTATTCCTTGCCAACTCGGCCTTTATGGCATCTAGCTCCTCCCTATTGGGTAGCTTGCCGCGTAGTAATAAGTACGTCACCTCCTCAAAGCTCGCCATGTTAGCCAACTCTGCTAGGTCATAGCCCCTATAGTAGATCCTGCCATTGTCGAGATCGATATAACATATACTACTCTCTTTAACCTGTACGCCCTCGAGACCCCAGGCAACCGTGGACATGCTCATTTTTGAAAATTATGATGAAAAATAAAATTTGTTCATTATTAATCATAATAATTTTAATATACTGAGTAATTTATTTTTATTATTTAATATCCAATTACTTAGTTGTTCAATACTGCGCAACCTCCTTGCCGCCTCCTCCCTAACCTGGTTTGGGTTTGGTGAGCCTTCATTCAATTTCTCATTAATTATCTGGACCGGGTCGAGCAATACCTTACCTAACTCATCGCTTCTTATTACTCTGGCGACCTCATTGTAGACCTCCCTAAACGGTCTATGCTCGCTAATCGATACCTTCTCGGCATATTCGGCCGTGGTTACGGGGTATTTAGCCAAGTCCTCCCCAACCCTCTCGCTATTGACCTTCACCCCCTCTATGAAGTCCTTCAGTATTGAGATCCCATCAATGGCTATCCTCATCACAGCCCAGGCATGCCTAGTCGCCTCCTGCAGGTCTAGCTGGTAACCAAACTCCACAGGCCTCTCTATGGCTAATACAGCCATTAAATGTCCAATGGCCTCGCCAATCCTAGCCCTAAACACCTCAAGCGTGGCGGGGTTACGCTTATGCGGCATTATACTACTGGTGGCTAGGTGGCTTGGGTCGGTTATTACATAGTTAAGTTGGGGCATTAGCCACATCTCGACATTATTTATGAACCTACCCACCTCCACGAGGTAAGACACGATAATGGCCAGCACCTGCGTCATGAAAAACCTAGAGCCCGTTGCATATATACTATTATTCACGACGCCCCCGAAGCCCAGCCCATCAGCTTCTCTACGCCTATCAATCCTCGTCAAAACCCCTGCGAGGGGGCCTGCACCTAGCGGTGATTTATCGATTACTCTATACGATGCCATCAATAGGTCTATTAAGTCGCTGGTTAACTCATCCAGCGCCAGGAGGTAGTGGCCAAGCGTTGTTACCTGCGCTGGTTGTTTATGCGTCGACCCAATAATGAGCTGATCCGCGGTTTCCCTGGCCTTATTTAGAAGGGTCTTCCTAAACTCAACGAGCACGTTCATTAGGTCGAGCACGTACTCCTTAAGCCTAAGCCTAATCGCAGTGGCCACGTGATCATTCCTAGACCTACCAAGCCCAACCCAACCGCCTAAAGGGCCGACCCTTTTTATCAACTCGGCCTCCACAAACTCATGAACATCCTCAAAACCCTCGCCAGGCCTATAACCATCACGGTAAATACCCCTCAGCGCCTCCCTGATCTTGGCTGCCTCATCCTCACTAAGCACACCGTTTTTCTCTAGTTCATTAACGTGAACTATCAGGGCGGCAACTACGTATTTGAATATCTCGGCATCGTCGTTTATCGACGATGTGTAATTGATTTTACCTACGTCCCCAGGCCCGAGGGCTTCTTTACGATACATAGGCCCTACTTAGAAACGCCGCGCCTAACCCTGAATGCCGTTAGTGAGTGCATGGTGTGTATCTTTATGAACCCCCTAGCCTCCTCCTCACTTGGGTACCAACCACCCACGTAATCGACTAACTCCCTGCTATAGCTGGCGTATGGGCTCACCCTACCAAGGACTGTTAATCCGCCGAACACCTTAACCCTAACACTACCAGTGACCCACTTATTCATTGACCTAATCAACAACTCCAATTCTTCACGTAATGGTTCGTGCCAAAGCCCCTGATAGACCAGGTCGGTCCATGTCTGGTCAACAATTTTCTTAAACCTATACTCAAGCGGTGTGTATACGATCTTCTCGAGATCCCTATGCGCCTCTATAAGCGTTAATGCCGCAGGTGCCTCGTAGACCTCCCTGGACTTAAAACCAACAACCCTGTTCTCCACATGATCAACCCTGCCAAACCCGTGCATCCCAACGACCTTGTTTAAAGTCGTTATTAGGGTCACAAGGTCCATCCTCTCGCCATTAATCGCCACTGGCAATCCCTCCTTAAACTCGATCTCCAGGATCAATGGTTCACGAACCTTCTCAGGCGGTACGGTCCATTTAAAGGCGTCCTCGGGCACTTCAGCCATGGGATCGTCGATTTCGCGGCCCTCGATACTCCTTGATAAAAGATTATCGTCTATACTGAACCTACTGTGTATGTTCGGTATAGGTATGCCGTGCCTCCTAGCGTACTCAATCTCACTGGCCCTATCCATGCCCCATATCTTGGCTGGCTCTATTATTACCAAGTCCGGGGCTAGGGCCATGAGGGTTTCGTTGAACCTCACCTGGTCATTACCTTTACTCGTGGATCCATGAGCCACAGCGTCGCAGCCCTCCCTTCTAGCAACCTCGACAACCTTCTCGGCAATTAATGGCCTGGCAAGGGCGGTGCCTAGGGGGTACTTATCCTCGTAAAGCGCGTTCGCCATTATTGCCATAGCCACAGGGCCGTACGCAAACTCCCTCTTTGCATCGACGTATACGTGCTTAGACGCGCCGGCTGCATAGGCCCTCCTTTCTATTTCCTCGAAATCATCATCTTGACCTACATCAACCGTCACCGTGATTACCTCAGCATTGAACCTCTCCCTAAGCCAGTGAATGGCCACGGTGGTGTCTAAACCGCCCGAGTACGCCAAGGCGATCTTACTGGGTTTACGACCCTCCGGTTTAGGTGCTTCACGTAAGTCACCGCTACTCTATAAATTATAAAGTTTTTCCTGTGCGTTAAGGAGTATATAAACGGGCATTAACCTACCGTGACTATGACCGGCCGCCCAAGACTCCTTAACTCCCGGATTAAATCCTCGGGCCTTAAGCTCTTTATGTAGTTTATGTATCTTTCGTAGTAGTCATTCGGTAATCCATACGTGGGTATCACCGAGTAAGTGCCCGCTAACCCCTCGGGCGATTCCGTCATTACCTTCAGCCTACCGATCCTATTCCTAACCGCCATAGCCAACTCATCCTCACTCAGGGACTCATTACTTATCACCCCGAGCATGAGGTCTATCGTATCCTTAACGAACTCCCTGCGTACGCCAGCCATCGCTATGAATACCCCTGAGCTACCCAGTGGCCAGTACATGGAGTAGGCATAATACGCAAGCCCCCTCTTCACCCTGACCTCCCTATAGAGCCTAGACACTAGCCCCATCCCCCCAATTATTGCGTTGAGGACGTTCATCCTAAATGAGCCCTCGAGGTCCCTTATGCCGTGTGTTGGGTACATTATCGTCACCGTGGTTTGTACCTTACCCTCAAGCTTAACGTCCCTGGCGCCACTACCGAACTCCCTAATGGGTATCTCGACGTAGTTGGCGCTCGGTAGGTCTACCTCGACCACGTCCTCCGGAGCCACGACCGTTAGGGACAACACGCGTAGGTTGTCTATGGCCCTCTTAACGTCATCCTTCGTAATCCCCGCCAGTTGGTACTCATAGGCGAGTGGGTGCCTCGAGTATGGGTGGTCCCTGAACAATAATTTCAGGGCCTCGGCTATCGATAACGTCGCAGTGTCCTCGCGGGATAGGGCGACCCAGGTACTAGCCTCCCTAACCGCGTCGTCTAGCCTATTGATCGGTGGGTTTAGTAGCGCCTTCGTGAGTAAATCCACAGCCTTTGTAATAACCTGGTACCTGGCCTTGACCCTAACCGCTAGGTAATCAAGCCCCTTCTCCATCGTGAATGACACGCCCATCCTCTCGAGCTCCTTGGCATAATCACTCATCCTCCATAGCGGCACGAGTACGTTGGCAACGCCGGGGGTTTGCTCCTGGAGCGACCCGAGGTTTAGCGCTATGTTTACCACAGCGACGTCGTTGACGGGCGACTTTATGAAAAGCCTGTTCATGCCTATCACCTGTAGATAATCATTATTGGGGGGCTTATTGACTTGTTTACGAACTCCACGTAATCGTCACCCCCCAGTTTCGTGGATTCCTCAATCGCCCTAGCCATGGCGCTTGGATCGCCAGTGAATAATTGGGATAACCCATACAATTGAGCCAACTTACTCGGCGCATCCATGGAGAAGGACAGCCTTGCCAGTATCCTCTCCCTAGCAAACCTAAGCTCCTCATCGCTCGGCCTCTCCATTATCAACTCCTCAATCCGGGCCGCGGCCTTGTCGGGGTCCTTCACGCCATAGACAATTACGTAGTATAGATTATTCATGTACGTTGGTTCGTAGTAGCTATAAACGGCATTGCCGAGCCCCTCCTCAACCAACCTATACAGCCTCGATGACCTTGGCACGGCCATCGGCTCCCTAGCCGTTAAACCATAGGTAAACGCCCTATCGCCAGAGACCACGAAGTCGAATAGGACAACCTTCCTGAAGCCCTCGATATCGTGGACGCCCGGCACCTTAATTGCGTAGAGCAGTCTCGGTGATTCATTGGGTGGCGCCTTCATCTCAACCCTCACCCTCCCAGGCACGTTCTCGTCCCAAGCCTCCACAGACCCTGTCTCGCCGTCTCCCTCGAGCTTGCCGAAGTATTTCCTGGCCATCTCGACGACCTTACTCTCCGGTAGGCCACCCGCGACTACGAGCACGGCATTCCTGGCGTTGTAGTAACGCCTATAGTACCTAAATAATTCGTCCCTGGAAACCCTACTTAAGTCCCTTCTTAGGCCAATGACGGCGTACCTGTACGGGTGGGTGTCCCAGGCAATCATCGAGGCCCTATACATTAGTCTGAAGTCTGCGTCGTTTTCGTCCATGTCGAACTCGCTCAGGACAATCTTCCTCTCCAGCTCGAATTCCTCTGGGTCGAACACGGCACCCACCATCCTCCTGCTCTCGATCTCGAGACCTAACTCGGTGAATTCCAGGGGGAGAACCTCCACGTAGGCCGTGTAGTCATAGTTGGTGAAGCCGTTGAAGTAACCGCCAACGCCCTCGACGAGCTCATCAACGCTCTTTCCCAGGCCCTCAATCCTCCTGAACAGCATGTGCTCAACTAGGTGCGAGCCACCGTATATGCCTGGATACTCGTTCTTAGCACCCACGTTGTAGAACATGTATATTGCCGATACATCCACAGGCATTTGATGGGCAATAACCACTAGGCCATTATCGAGGAATACACGTATCATCAACAATAAAAAATGCCCAATAATAAATGCATTATGGTGATGAATGCCGAGTTCGCGGACCAGTGAAGAATCGGTTCTAGGCTGATGGGTAGATTTGGACGAACAAAAACCTTATAGGCATTGAAACTAACCCGCCTTGTCTGATGACTTTAGAGCCCACTGAGTATGGCCGGTGATGAGGGCTGAGGAACTGAAACTTAAGGATATTTTTATATTTAAATTAAGTAAAAGGGTCAGCCCTCTGGCGGCGGGAGCTCGAATGTGAATGATGCGCCTGTGCATACACATGCGGCTTCTATCGACTTCGATCCCGGGAATGATGTTGGGTAATAAACATTGCCTGCGGCGTCCATGCCGACCCATGGCCAGTTAGAGAGCACCACGGTGACTGGGCAGTCATAAAACGCATAGCCAGCCCAAACATATGTCTGGGCCGCATATGAACCAACACCCTGGGTTTGGCCTGGCGCGTTTGACGTACATAGTGCATACCCAAAACCTGGGTATGCACTGCCATCAACAATTATACTATTAACCTCCTGATAAGGCACTATGTAGAACCAACCCGCTGCAGTGGTATTTGCGGCTACCTGGCTTCCTATGTACCATACGGCCG
>JAKMAE010000072.1 GCA_022014875.1 Vulcanisaeta sp.
GCCCTGCCTCCCTTAGTATCTCGACCAAGGCCTTCACAATCTCCCTAGCCCTATTGTCGAAACTACCCATGCAACCAACCCAAAGCAGGTACTCGAAATCTGGGTTCTCCTGAACAGTCTTGACGCCTAGTTCTTTCAACCAATCATGCCTGCCGTAGTTTGGCATACCCATTGAGTTGTTGTACTGCGACAGGTTGAGGAGGAGGTTGGATTTCTTTTGATCAAGCTTCCCAAGCTCGACGAGTTTCCTCCTTAGATCTATGATAATGTCTATATGCCTAACACCCACTGGGCAGTTATATGTACATGCACCGCATGTAGTGCATGCCCAAAGCTCATCCTCATTTATTACCTTGAACGGGTCAGAATCGAGACCTGAGGAGCGCTTTAGGAGCGCCAGCTTCCTAACAAGGACCCTTGGCGATAATGGCCTACCTGCAGCGACCGCTGGGCAATACTCCTCGCAAGCCCCTATCTCAACGCATGAGTCGAAACTATGTATTTCATAGGTCTCGAATTCTGAGAGTTTACCAACACCCATCCTTATTTGCGATGCATCGACCCTGCCCTCAATTACGTCCTTGATGTTAAAGGGCATTCTGATGTTTGGAAGTCCCCTATCAAATGTCATGTATAGGTTTACCTCAGGTTTTGCGTAGAATAGAACTATCAATAGGTAATCGAATACCGTAATTATTAACTTAATATCGACGTAAAATAACGTAGGTAATATAGTCATGGCAAGCGTCGTGGTTGTCAGGGCTATTATCGTAATTAATATGCCCTGAAGTAGGGCCGACCTCCTCCTAAAGTTTTGATCAACATTCAATTCCGAATGCACCCTAAATGATCTAACGAGTACCTGAATCCTCCATACAAATGCGCCAATAAGGCCTGCAATGAATGGTGTGGCTAAGCCAAACATTATGTAATGGGCAAGTTCGTATTGGTAAGTCCATGGGTATAGTAATGTATAAAGCATCGATAACGACACACCACCTAATATCGAAGCATGCATTACCTCAACTATGCTCTTCCTAACACTTTTCACCTCATGCATTATGAACTCGATTAGTCTGTTAATGGTTATGGGGATCTTATTAATCAGGGCTTCCCTAAATAGCCTAACAATTAGGGAAACTATTAGTCCGACATTGATTGCATATAATACGTACAACAATACGTATAACACAGAATTTTGATCAATCATTTTTAACCACCTTAGAATTATTTCTTAAGTATTTCCCTCAATTTCTTAGTTAGTGCAGGGACAAATTTGTATAGGTCCTCGACCACGCCGTAGTCGCAGTTTTTGAAGAATGGTGCGTTTGGGTCGTTGTTTATCACTACGACCGTCCTGGACTCCATCATTCCTGCCAAGTGCTGTGGTTGTCCGCTTATCCCAATGGCTATGTATAGCTTTGGCCTTACCTTGTGCCCGCTCAACCCAATCCAGTGATCCTCACTGAGCCACTTAAGGTCTGCGGCTATGGGTCTTGAACAACCAATCTCGGCACCCAAGACCTCGGCCAACTCAAAGGCAAGCTTCAAATCCTCTTGCTTCTTGAAACCCCTACCAACGGAGACAATCAACTCAGCATCCTCAATCCTAACCTTACCCTTGGGCTTCTCCTCCGTTGAGACCACCTTTACAGCACTGACTACCTTAGGCTGTAACGTCTCTATGGTAGTACTTACGGGGCTCTCGCTGGGCTTGAACCTAGCCGGCGGCGCCATTAGGAATACCTTACCTGACACTCTAACTGAGAGCTGGGCTCTATTGCCAATCCCATTATACACCACCTCAAGGGTATCACCGCTTTGTTTGATGTCTACAACATCGACGAAGAGGGATGAGGATAGTTTTTGCGCCGCCATCGGTATTGCAGTTTTGAAGTATTTACTCACGGGCGTTATTATGATTGAGTATGCCTCCTTACTCACGAGGTCTGCCAAGGTCTCCGCTAACGACGCCTCGTCAATCAACGTCGTTAATTGATACACTTTAGACACGCCGTACCTACCCAACTGTGTCGCATCTCCCGGCCCAATCAATAAATAATGAATTTCAGGTCTCTCCACTTTCTGCGCTAGACCGATTAATCCGGCATCGCCTATGGAACCAATCACCAGCGCCTTCATGCCCATCACCTCGGCGTTATCAACCCCTCCTGAATTAACGCCTGTATTAACTTGTCCACCTTCTCCTCAACAGTGCCCTCCTTTATTATCACACCCTTCCTCTTCACCTGTATCGGCGTTATTGACCTAATCTCTACCGCAGGCTTTAACGATAAGCCTAGGTCAGCAAGGCTTAACCTATATATTGGCTTCTTCATGGCAGCCCTTATCTGCAATAACGGCGGTATTCTGGGAACATTTATCTCCCTGGTCACTGTGACCAAGGCAGGTAATGGGGCCTCAACGGTCTGTACGGCATCTTCTAGGTCCCTCTTAGCCACTACCTTATTACCCTCAATCCTCAACTCCCTAACAAAGGTCAGGGCTGGTATCCCAAGCTCGGCCGCTACCCTGGGGCCGACCTGGCTTGTGTAACCGTCAATTGTCGCCTCGCCAGCTATTATAAGGTCATAATTGCCTAACTTCTTTATTGCCGCGGCTATTGCCTTGGCCGTAATTAATTGGTCACCGTTAATTAACGCCTCGTCGATTATTAGGTAAGCGTCGTCAGCGCCCATCGCCAATACCTCCCTAAGTAGGCTCTCAGCCTCCTGCTGTCTCTTCTGTATAGGTCCATATTTCAGGGCTGAGATTACGTGAACCTTACCACCAACCTTATCCCTAACCCTAATGGCCTCCTCAACCGCGTTTCTATCAATATCGCTTATCTTGAGCGGGGTTGCGTCGAGGTCGATCTTTGTTTCCGTCATTCTGAGTTGGCCAGTATCGAGGGCTAGTTTTACGAGCGCTATTATTTCCATACGGACTGACGTAGTTTCTTAATTTTTTAATGTTACCCATTACATATTCTACATATTTTCACGTATTTATACGGAGACCGACCTAAGGCGCGGTTTGATTTAAAAAACATTGCCTACTATCCCGAAGCGATAAATGGGCAGTAACGAGTTAGTGCTACCTCAGGGGGAATTCGAAATAGTCAGGGTATTGGTTTCACGCCAAGCCATGAGTGTGGATGAATTATCCGCCATGTTGGGTGTTGATGCTAGTTCCCTAATGAGGAGTATCGCCGAGTTGGAGAACATGGGCTTATTAACAACGAGCAGGAGCGTTCGTAAATACGTGGAGCTGAGTGATGAGGGCAAGAGGTACCTCGAGATCGGCCTTCCCGAAGTTAGGCTTGCCCGTGTATTACTTGGTTGTAATTGTAAACCAAGCATTAATGAGGTGCCTAACGTCGCGAGGGGCCTTGGTATTGATTTATCGATTAATGAGGTCAATTACGCGTTGTCCGTATTAACGAGGTTGGGTATCGTGAAGATCGTTAAAGGCATTATCGAGGTTGTAAATTACGAAGGACTTAGGGAGGTTTTGAATAGGCAGAATGTGCTTAACCTTATCAGGGTACCAATCCCTGAGGATGAGTTGGGGCAGGGGTATAAATCGCTTGTTCAGGAATTTGTCAGGAGGGGCATTGCTAGGGTTAGGGAGAGGAGTGTCTTGATCCTCAGTGTAACTGACAGGGCACGGGACTTATTTACTAAGGGCTTGATTAAGGCGGGCACTTTAATCACGGCGCTGACGCCTGAATTGATAAGGAGTGGTGCCTGGAGGAACATGTTGATAAAGAGCTTCGACCTATCAGTACCGCCACCGCAGGCGCCAATAAATACTAAGCACTTCTTCGCGGAGTTCCTAAGGTTCGTGAAGGAGGTCTTTGTGTCGCTGGGTTTCGAGGAGGTTCACGGTCCCCATGTGGAGCTTGAGTTTTGGAATTTCGACGTCCTATTCCAACCGCAGGACCACCCTGCCAGGGAAATACATGACACGTACTTCCTGAAATACCCAGGCACTGGTAAGATACTTGATAGGGAATTGATGGATAGGGTCGCGCGCACTCACGAGGATGGTTGGGTAACGAATTCGAGGGGGTGGGGCTACAGGTGGGATCCGAATAAGGCCGTTAGACTCGTGCTTAGGACCCAGACGACCTCGGTATCGGCCAGGACGTTGTATAGGCGTGGTGATGGTGAGTACAGGGTGTTCACGGTGGATAGGGTCTTTAGGCCCGAGGTCCTAGACCCTAAACACTCAATGGAGTTTCACCAGGCCGACGGTATCGTTGTTGGTGAGAACCTAAGCTTTAAGCACCTACTCGGTATTCTAGAGGCGTTGGCTAGGGGTATGGGCCTTAGAAGGGTAATGTTCAAACCCGCGTACTTCCCATTCACAAGCCCGTCAGTTGAGGGCTACGCATACCACGAGAAGCTTGGTTGGGTGGAATTCGTGGGTGCGGGCATCTTTAGGCCCGAGGTAGTGATCCCTCTCGGCATTAGGAGGAGTAGGGTTTTAGCCTTTGGAATGGGTCTCGACAGGATTGCCATGGTATTGATGGGAATAGACGATATAAGGGATCTATTCACGAAGGATTTAAACACCCTGAGGAGTTATTGGACTAACTTCTCAAGGTTCATAAACAACGTATCAATGGGTTAGAATTATAAAGAAGGACTGCGTAAACCGTTTGTGCCAGATAGCCATGGACGCGTTATTAAACCAAAGCATTTATTGCTACCGTTGATATCCCCAATAATAGCCATTATACTCATATCATTACTAATAAGGATTGGGGAAACACAGGTACCCGCAGGGCCACCGTTTCAATCAGTAAACACCACGGGCGCGGGTCTCTACAATGTCGCCGTTATAATACTAATCATGGTGGCTGCCACGTACGTAATCTACCGATTAATAAAACGGGGCTCTATAAGGGCGTTCGAGGCGCTGAAGAATGTTTTGCTGACAATCGTTGTGGTGAGTTCCACGCTGTTTTACGTAACGACATACGTGTACGGCTATGAAGTAACCCCCCTAATGAAGTACCCAACCTTGCAATTGGTTATTACGGTCATAATCAGCGCATTGATACTGTACGCGGCGATTAAGGCTAAGAGTGCCGTGGTTAGGGCATTGGCGATAGGCGCCTACAGCTCTATGGCGGGTGTAATATTCACAATAGCCCTACCAGCGTGGACGCTAGCCCTGCTGCTGGTGGCATTACCGCTCTACGACATAGTGATGGTGTATAAGGGATTATTAGGCAGGCTCGCTATTGAGCTTTCTAAGTATGGTGAAGGTAAATACCCAATATTGAGGGGGTTAATGCTGGACATGGAAGGTGTCGGTATAGGGGTTGGCGATCTCGTGCTCTACGCAACATTGACCTCCCTGACAATGCTCGAGTACGTGAACTACGGCTTCTCAATAATGGAGGCATTGTTGGCTTCGTTGATTTCATTACTTGGTGTATTGATTGGGCTTTACGTAACATTTAAGTACATACTACCCGTCAAGAAGTACGCACCGGCTTTACCAGTACCAATACTGCTTGGTTCAATACCGCTGCTTTACTTGGTGGCGATCTTATTATGAAAAATCATAGTTGGGCATGCTCACCCCTCCTTAGTATTTCCCGCTCCTTCTGCGTTGGGTATTTCCTAAGTATTTGTATCCATGGGTTATCAATAACCTCGGTAAATGTTGACTCTACCACGTTGATGGGTTGGACACGGTTAATAAATACTGAATGGATAAAATATAGCGTTATATAATCTCCATACCGAACACAGAGGGTACCCTTATTAGTGCGGTATTGAGGTAGGTTATGTGCGTAGAGTTGGGATTGTTGGTGTTGGTATGTCAGTTTTTGGTGTTAGGAATGATGTAACGATTCAGGAACTCGCTTGGGAAGCTGTTAAGGAGGCCCTCACCGATGCCGGCCTAACGCAGAGGGATATTGAGATATCCGTGGTTGGCAGCGCCGGCACTAGAACCTATGAACTATACCCAGCGGTGCCAATCAATGAGTATAGTGGTTTTAGTGAGAAGGGCCCTATAAGGGTTGAGGCGGCCTGTGCCTCGGGTAGTGCTGCACTAGCCGTTGCTTATAACATGGTTGCCTCTGGTTTCGTCGACATAGCCATGGCAATCGGTGTGGAGAAAATGAATGAGGTCGACACACCAACCTCGCTAGCTGTTGGTGGCAGAGGTGGCAATTATTTATGGGAGTATCATTTTTACGGAACGACGTTCCCTGCCTATTACGCATTATACGCCACAGCCCACATGGCTATGTATGGAACCACGGAGGAGCAGTTAGCGTTGGTTAGGGTTAAGAACCAGAAATATGCGGCGAAAAATCCGAAGGCTCAGTTTCAATTTGAGGTTACCGTGGATGAAGTGTTGAAATCAAGGCCAATAGCCTGGCCCCTAAAACTATATGATTGCAGTGCAATAACTGACGGTGCCGCAGCTGTCGTAATAGCAAGTGAAGATGTGATTAAGAAACTCAAGGTGGATACCCCTGTCTGGATCGAGGCCATTGGTTACGCCTCCGATACTGCAAATATAACAAGGCGTGAGGATTACGTTGGATTGAAGGCCA
>JAKMAE010000073.1 GCA_022014875.1 Vulcanisaeta sp.
GTCATCATGGACCCGGCGGTATTGGAGAACGATTACGTATTATGCGGTGGTGGATCCAAAAATACATTGATTAAAGTGCGCACCGAGGATTTGGTCAGGTTATTAAGACCCACGTTTATTGACGCCTTCACCCAGGCTTAACCAACCTGGCTATGAAGAAGCCTGGCGTGTCATGTACGTGTGGGTAGAACCTGATGACCGAGTCTCGGTATTTCTCGACCAATCCACCCGATGCATTAGGTATCGATACAGCCACTACCCTGAACCCCAGCTCTTCGGCGTACATAATATTATCCTCATTCTCAAGCGGTGGTATTGTGCATGTTGAGTAGACAAGGACACCGCCTGGTTTCAGTAACTTCCAGGCGACCCTAATGAATTGTTTTTGATACTCCGACATTGACCTGACCAGGTCCATGGTTTTAACATCGAACAACCTAGGCCTAACGCCCATGTCACTGCATGGTGGGTCGATGAGGACTTTATCGACCGAGCCCACAAGCTCCGGCTTATCAACATCCAGGTACCTAGAATCCCTAACCTCCGCCCTGTAGAGACCGGTCATCCCCAGTTTACCCAACCTCTCATTCATCTCCCTGACCTTATTGGGGCTCCTATCGAACGCGTAAATCGTGGCTCTACCCCCCGTGAGTTGTATGATGTGGCTTAGTTTACCACCGGGTGCGGCATTCATGTCCACAATTACCTCGCCGGGCCTTGGGTCGAGGATGTGCGCGACCCATTGCGCAGGTAGGCTTTGGTCATAGAAAAGCCCCATCTCGTATTCAGGGATTTCCCTAACCTTAGGCAGGCTGTAGACACTGACTATTGTCCTAACGGCAACCCCATTACTGACCCTCCCAACCTCGTCACTACCTAGCTCAGCGATGCCGAACGCGACAACCTCGCCGTTTGGGGCGACCACGTTGACCTCATCACCCCTATTAATACCTTCCTCAAACTTCACAACACCTGGTACGTATAAGTTAGCGCCCATGTATACGCTCTCGGCAGCCCTCTTATCCGCAATAACGATCTTCCTCGCCGACGGAACCCTGTTGGGGCCTTTAATAGGTAGCCAAATTGCCTCCTTTAGGTGCTCATCCATGAAAACCTCAAGGCCGCGTTCACGTAATTTACTAACCAGGTCCTCAGGGCTTACCCTAAGCGTATTAACTCTCACGTAATACCTACTCGGCGGTTTCCTAATCGCCTCGAACATGCGCGTCAAATCCCCGTCTGAGAAGTATTGGAGTAGGTATTTGTATAGTTGATAATCAATCCTATGCCCCCTAACGATCTCGACCTCCCCACGCATATTCAGTCATTGGCGTGGTTACTAATCCGATGCTTGGCGAGCTAAATCCCTTAACTTACTGAGCAGCATATTGACGGCGCTGTCGGGATTTTCCTTAGCGGCCCTCCATAACTCCATACTCTCGGTAATTATGTACCTAAGTATCCTAGACCTGGACTTAGCCGGCTTAGAACTCTCGGTCCTAACATACCCACTACTGGCCAGTTTCCCAAGGACCTTAGCCGTCCTCAGTATGTTTGAGTGCTTATAGTCAAGACCCGCGAACTTAAGCAATGACTTGGCCTTTACCGTTACCCTCCTCCCCCTACTCTTACTTATCAACTCAACAAGCGCCTTAATTATCCTATAATCAACCTCCTCCATCACGTAATACCTAAATCACCCCTTTAATAACAGTTATTCACCAACAATGGGCAATCACAACGAAGTTATTAACCATGGTTAGACACGAAACACCTATTAACAGGCGCAACGACCTGAGCAAGTGCTTGACCACAACGAGAAGAGGCTGTTGATGGAGCTTCAGTATAACTTTCCAATAGTAAGGAGGCCGTTCAATGAACTGGCCAATAGGCTTGGGGTTAGTGAGGACTGGGTCCTGGGCAAGGTCAGGGAGTTCGTTAGGTCCGGAGTGATCAGGAGAATCGGCGCACTCGTTAATTATAGGTCCAGGGGCTTGGTGTCTGCATTAGTGGGGGTTTCGGTACCAAATGAACTCATAAATGATGTTGCAAAGGTCATAAATTCGGATAACCAGGTTTCCCACAACTTCGTTAGGGATCACCCTAGGTACAATGTCTGGTTCGTAACAAAGGCGCGGAGTAAGGATGAACTTGTGAGTAAGGTATCGAGTACATTATCGAGGCTTGGGCTGCGCGATTACGTAATACTAACTGCACTAAGGACGTACAAAATCGACGTAAAGTTTGACCTATTCAGAGGAGTCTCGAGGACTAAAGCCCCACCCTTACCGAGCGATGTACCCCCTATAGAGTCCACGGGGTTACCCATGGAGTTCTTCAGGGCGTTGAGATCAATAGAGGTAGTCAGCGAGCCATTTAATAAGATCGCAACGATAGCTGGGATCCCCGTCGACGAGTTGGGCAACCTAGTGAGTCGGTTAATGAGGCTCGGGGTGATTAGGGACTTCTACGCAACCCTCGATTCTGAGAAGGTTGGGTTTAGGGAAAACGCGATGGTGGTGTTCAAGGCATCCCCAGGTCTTTGTGAGTCGGTTGCGTTGATTGAGGAGGCTACCCACGTGGTTCTTAGGGAAGTAACGGTGGGTGAATGGCCCTATAACTGCTACTTCATGATCCACGGGGTAAATAGGGGCGTGGTTGATGACGCGATTAACGGGATAATGCGTAGGCTTGGCATAGGGAAATACGAGGTACTGTATAGCATTAAAAACCTATTACCGGAAATGCCTAGCAGGCTGGAACTAACGAGTACCTAAGCCCTGGGTACCCCTTGCCTTATTAATCAACCAGTAGGCTATGGCTAGTGCAATTATGCTACTTACCAATAGTATTCCGTAACTCAACGAGGCGCTTGGCGCCGCAATATAGAGCAGTAATTCCCTAGATATTGCCGTCAATACCACCGCCAATACTAGGTCCACAACGACCGCGCCCGTTCTTACGTACTCTAGGAACATATCCACGAACTCCAGGGCTATGACTACGAGGAACACTGCAGATAATGCACCCAGTATCTCCGTGTCCGTAATCGATGAGGGGGATATTAAGGACATCATATCTCGAACGGCTAGATAGAGGGCTACGGCGCCCAGCACTACGGTTATGATTATTATGACTAGGTAAAGGAGTATACTTATTATCCTAAATGCACGTATCACGGTCTTTACATCCATACCTCAATCCCGTAATGCTGAGGGCTATATATAGGTTATTAATTTAATCATTTAACACTAAAATTATTTTATGAAATTCGTTTGAATGTCCAACGCGGGGTAAAAGCAATAATGTTTATTAAGACTTACTATGCATGTCCTATGTGTCGTTGGAGCGACTATATGAGATACTTAGGAAAATTGATAGTAAGGTTGATGAGATCTACAAATTGAAGGATAATAGTGATGCCGAGATAGCACGGTTAATAAATGAGGTTAGGGTTAAGGTGCAGGAGGAGGTCGAGAGCTACATAAAGAGGTTAATCAATGAGTATAGGGAGAGGAGGGGTAAGGAGGTTGAGGATGAGGTACGTAAACACTCAGAGGGTCTACACAGGGATCTTGAGGAGTTCAGGAGGAGGGTCAATAACGTAATCGATAGGGCCGTCGATGAGGTAATAAGGATCCTGGTTGGTGAGTAGGGGGAATGCCGGCCACGTACGTCATTAGACTGACAGCGTTGGGGCCTAGGGTTAGGGGCTTGAGGGCGCGGTACTTATCGAGGAGTGAATTAAACGCCTTAATACTCGCCCCAACAATCGATGACGCGCTCAACGTACTTAAGAATACGGATTATGGCGAGGTCGTTGAGAGGCTCGGTAAGGTGGCCAGTGAGGCTCAGGTTGCCAATGAGGTTAGGGCACACATCGTCAAGGTACTGAGTGCGTTAGCCTTTTCCGTGCCTGAACCCGCATCGACTGTGTTGAGGTCGTACTTAATGAGGTTTGAGCTCGAGAACGTGAAGGCCATTGCTAAGTCATTGATTAAGGGGTTAGAGAGGGGTTACATGGAGAGCTTGGTCAACGTGGCAGTTGAGGAGGAGCTCGGTAGGAGGCACGTGCTTGCCATGATGATGGGCGTTAGGGATGTTGAGGACCTCCGTAGTAGGTTAATTGAGATAAACCACCCAGCAGGGCCTGCCCTGGATACGTACTTAAGAATTAGTAAGCAGTTTCAGCAATACTCAATAGCACTGCTGGATACATTGATTGATAAGGCATTCATAGAGTATTTATCGAGATTAACGAGGATAGACGATTCCGTAAGTAGGTTCGTACATGGCTTGGTCGATTACTACAACGTCAACATAATCCTCAGGGGAAAGCTTTGGGGTTTGCCGCAGGAGGTAATTAATGAGTTAGTGATTCCCGCAGGGCCTGTGGCATCCACGGCTGTTAAGATATACGGTGAATCACCGACTAGGATTATTGAGGAGGTGGCGGTCGTGTTCCCAGCGATGGATGAGTTAATCAAGGTAACGGGTTCCTCGGACCTGAGACTTCTCGTTCAATACCTTGGACCATTCAGTTACAAATTTGCACGCATATTGGAGGGGTATGTATTATCGCTGTATACCGAATTCTCGCCAGGGGCTGCCGTGGCGGCTGCCCACCTAAAGTTTACTGAGGGTGAGGTGGTGATTGCCCTATTGAATGCGTTCCTTGAGGGGTTACCTAGGGATTTCGTTGCGAAGCTGTATGGTCCCGTTATTTAGATTGAACGAATTATTTAATTGATTTTATCTCCTCGACCTTCCTCAATAACTCATCCTTAGCCCTGTTTATCCTCTCGACTATCTGCCCAAGGTACTTCTCCACAATCTTCTTCGACTCCTCCTGGACAAGCTCGTTTATGCCCGGCATCGATGATACGCATCGATAGTGCAGCTTATATGTTTTATTTCCCTACGGTCCATGACGAGTGACGTTCACGAACGCGTTTATTAATGAGACAACACTTGATGCTGAAATGAGTACGGCGGAAATTATCAGCAGGGCCCAGTTTACCTGGGCCCTACCTATGTAGGCCACAGCCTCCACCGTGGGTGTATAGGCTCTGGTGCATGTTCCATTTATCGACACGAAAACCAAGGTGTTTATGCATGGGCAGGACAGCGGTATGGCTGGTTTTACGTATATGTCCAGGTCATCGCTGGCTGTGATTGTGGTTATTAGGGAGTACGTGTAGGGTGTATACGCTACGGTCTTGTTATTGCTTAATGCGGTTATTGAAACATACCCACTCCCCAGCACTGTCACGTTCAACGTTAGGTGGCACTCACCCGGTAACGTTATGTTAACCCATTTACCCACTGGGTTGAATATGTTAAATACTAACTGGCTCTCGTTATTGAGAAACACGCGTTGGGTAAATGGCATGTAGGTGATTACGCTCGCGATTACCGACCCATTAACCAGGCGTGTGGGGCTTCCTCCATTTATTGATACGAGGGCCGCGCCATGTACGTAATTCTGAATAGTGACTGGGCTGGGGAATACGCACGTTACCGCACCACCCAACTCACCACTGACGCAATTAACGGTTTCGTTATTACCCGTCAATGATTGGCCAAGCAATGCCAACCCGAGTACTAGGGTGATTAGTGAAACCACCGAGGCAACTTTAAGCCTAGCCATTGCGCATCACCGGGCTTGACGGAAGTGATTACTTATTAACACCCAATCATCCCTACTCAATCTCCAACCCATGGCGCCCGCATTCTCCTCCACATGCTCAACCCTGCCCGCCTTAGGTATCGGCACTAGGTTGTCAATACCTACATACCAATTAAGCGCAACCTGCACAGCAGTCTTTCCGTACTTCCTACCAATACTATTGAGGAATTCATTATGAGCTAGCAGACCCTTCTCAAGCGGTGTATAGGCTAGGTAGAGCATGCCATTCCTCTGCACATAGGGTATCACCGAAGACTCATCAACCCTATGAAGCAGACTGTACCTGTTCTCCACCGCGGCTATATCGTACTTACTGAGGCACGACCTAGCCTCCTCAATATCCTTAACATCGAAGTTGCTAAGGCCGAAGAACCTAATCACGCCCTCATCCACGAGCCTCTCCATGGCCCTCATGGTCTCGCAAATGGGGACGTCGGGGGCAGGCCAGTGAAGTAGGTATAGGTCTATGTACGTGCCTAACCTGGCGGCGCTTGCCCTGGCCGACTTTATAACATCATCATACCTAGCATGGTTAGGCCAAACCTTACTAACGATGAACAGCTCCTCACGTGGGAAACCCCTTATTGCCCTGCCCACTATCTCCTCCGCATGGCCACCCCCGTACATCTCCGCGGTGTCTATAAGTGTCATACCTAGCTCGATACCCCTCCTCAATACCCTAACCCAGTAATCATCATTACTATAATCTGGGCTCCAGAAACCACCGCCAATTCCCCAGGTACCCATGCCAATCACGGGAACCTCATCATTGATAGACCTTATGTACTTCGTATCCCTCATAAACCCCATCATTAACAATACAATCCAC
>JAKMAE010000074.1 GCA_022014875.1 Vulcanisaeta sp.
GTATACTCGGCATGGCCGCACTACGTGATGCGTTACCCAACGCGTTTAGGCTTGGCGGTGTTGGTGTGAGTATCGAGCTTTGAAAATGCTGGTGGGGAGATGTTTTAAATTGGGGGTGGAGTGTTTAGTTAATGGGTAATTTGGACTTTCTCGAGCGTGGTGTTGAGTATATACGCTGGTCCCTCCTCATTGTTTCCATCGATGCGTTAACCCTCACAATACTCCTTACTCTATCCTTACTAGTTACTCCCCTTGCAACGTACATACTGACGGTGGTCATATCATATTTCCTCCTCATATCCACCGTAATACCGTACGCGTTGGTCGTAATACTCTGGCTTATTGGTTTTAGGGACCTTGCGAGGTACGACGGTAGGTATAGCCCTGGTTTCATAGGCGCGGTAGTCACGGTAATCTCCTACTTCATCAATATAGTGTACATGGGCTATTTAGTAATTAATATGTTGATTGGCAATTTACTAATACCGAAGCCGGTGATTACTCAGCCGATAGTATTAACCCGTACTTGGCTCTTCATCGTATTCTCACTATACCTACCATTACCCATTTTCACATCACTCATCTTAGGCATCATAGGCTCCGTATTGAGTATGGCAACCCTATATAGGTTGGGCAGGGATTTCTCTTCATCAAGCGCTAGGCTAGGCTCGGTGCTTGGTATAGTAGGTGCATTACTGATTGAGTTTCAACCATTTAGTACAGCCCTTATTGGGGTGGGTACGGCACTGCTATTCCCTGGGTTAGACGATGTACTTGCTAATGCCGAGAAGCGAGTATTGAGTTTTAACTAAGTTATTTAAGCGAGTTTACCCAGTTACCTCTGTGGATAGGGCTGTTATTGCATTGTTAATAATTGGATTGGTAATCACGTGGTTATTAACGTCATCAATTGGTGCGTTAATAAAGATTAATCAGCAGGGTGGGTCTCCGGGGACATACCTATTAACAATGCACATGAGTATTCCGCAGCCACCGCTTGCGCTACCGCCGATAAACATCACGATACCGCAGCATATAAACGCCACGGAGACTGCCAGGGTTTACGTACCCCTCGTGCCAATACCCATCGTAATACCTAACATGCCCACCGGCATTGTCGGTAGCGTGCCAATAAGCCCACCAAGGACTCAGTACGCCGTACCAAGTGGAGGTTTAGGGATGGGTAATTCGCAGGGTGGTGCAGGGAATGTGGGGTTTGCGAGTCGCGTGGTAATACCCCTTAGGGTACCGCCAATCCTCATAATTACGTTGTTGATCTCTGTAGTAATCCTCATGGGCATAGGCTCGGTAATCATCATAAGGAGGAACGCAATTAACAAAGGGGGTGATCATGGTTTTAATGCTGGGGGTGCTCCAGCGGTGATTCGGGCTGGTGGGAGGGTTATCGATAGGGGGTATTCCAAGAAAGGAATGAATAGTGTTGACCTACTTCCTGGTGAGGTAGTTAGGGAGTTGAGGGGTTGGGGAGGTAGTGAAATTGTGGATCTAGGGATACCCAGGGATTTACCATTAATTTGGCAGTTCAACGAGCCACTGCCCATACTCACCAGGGACGGCTACTCCGTGAACGTCCTAGGCCCTGGCGTGATCAGAGGCTCCTCGTTGATAATGCCTAAGCCAGGATGTTATGGCGTTAGGGTAGAGGGTGCTGGGCATGTAGAGACGCTGTTCATAAGGGCTACGGAGTATAGCGAAGATGTGGTGAGGCTCATGAGGTTGAACATAGCCGATTACGGACTTGACGATTCATTGACCATGAGGGAAATCATTAATGAGCTCGTGAGGAACGGCGTAGTTATTGGTGATTTAGATGAAGTAAGGAGGTTGGTTAGGGTTTTTGAGGAGGTTAGGTATGGGTTGAGGAGGATCGATAGATCCACGTACGAGGGCTTCCTAAGGGCCCTGAGAAATATCTTTAGTAGCCCGAGGGTGATTGTTTGTGAGGGTGCATGAACGCATTGATTTAACTAGGTACGTGATAGCTTACGTAATAATCACTGCAGTGGCATTACTAGTACTTACCGCGCCTTTTGGCGTGTACATAGCTCTAATAATCGCGTTACCCTCGCTAGTCCTCATAACCCTATTGCTCGTGGGTGACTTAGTGAGGGGTAATCCGTCATTGTCGGGCCTGGTCAGGGGTGTGCTAGCTCCCTCGCTATTTATTTACCTATTTATTGATACGCTATCGAGCGCGTTGGCGTCGGTCTATCACGCGGTAATCCTCAATTACTTAATGAATTTCCTCGCCCTAGTCGTTATAGGCGCCCTAGTCATTAGGGCGTCTAATCAGTACTCATTGTTGAGGTTTGATTTATCACGATCATTTAGGTACGCGGCATATACCCTAATAGCCCTAGGTCTAGGTTATCTCTTCAGTTCTATTTACAAACCATTGTTTTACCCGTTCGCCATAGTCTCGGTTATGTACCTGGCACTGGCGCCATTGCCTGCCCTGGCCAGGGCAATTCGCCTAGACCTTGGAAAACTCCTCCCCAGCACCCGCCCGCTTGCCCTTGCCGTGTTTGGTATAGGCCTCCTCTACACAGTCCTGTCAATACCCAAGCCAGTTCAGTGGAATGTCTATGTATTGATCGCATTCGTGGTGGTGGCCTCCATAGCCATAACCTACGCGGGCTATAGACTACTCATTGGTGGGTTGATGAGTGTGGAGTTGATCGAGGACGAGGTTTACGAAGCCCACAAGCGTGGGGTGAAGGTCGTAGCATCGCCAGAATATGCAAGGCTTGAGGAGGCGGTGAGGGAATTCGTGGCCCACGGTAAGAAGGAGAAATTACTTACGTTCCTCGTTCATGAATTAACTAGAGATGGTTTGAGCTATGACGAAATAATGACCAGACTCAGCAGGCTCATAAACTACTCAAGCATTTCAAAAATTAGGTGTAGGGTGAGTAGGAAATTAATTGAGATGGAGGTTAAGGAGAGGATGGACTTGGTTAATGAGTTATTTAGTGAATTATTCGCCAGTGAGGAGAAGAGTATTAATTACAGTGGGCAGGGCTAGTTAATTAAATGGGTAGTAGTAAGTTGGGTATTGAGTACGTAACGGGGAGGGTCAAGGCCGTACTTGATGAAGTAATGAGGTTTTTCGTTGGCGATGAGGAGGTTGTTAGGAAGATTTTGGCTGCCATACTCGTAGGGGGACACGTCCTCATCGAGGACGTGCCGGGCACAGGCAAGACATTATTATCGAAAATCCTGGCCAAGGTGCTCGGGCTTAGGTACAGCAGGATCCAGTTCACCCCCGACCTGCTGCCCAGTGACATACTCGGCACGAAGGTTTGGAGGCAGGATAAGGGATCGTTTGAGCTAGTCCTAGGCCCAATATTCGCTAATTTCATACTTGCTGATGAGATTAATAGGGCTCCTCCTAAGGTTCAGTCTGCATTGCTCGAGGCTATGCAGGAGGGCCAGGTGACAATAGCGGGCAAACCACACGAACTACCGAAACCATTCATGGTAATAGCAACACAAAACCCGATAGAGTTGGAGGGGACATACCCACTACCAGAGGCACAACTAGACAGATTCATGATAAGAATAAGACTGGGATACCCTAGGGATGAGATCGAGCTACTCAGGAGGAGGGTTTCCTGGCGTAGTGATGATCCAACCGTACAGGTGAGGACTGTATTGAGTGGTGATGAGTTGTTGATGATTAGGGACTTCATAGAGTCCAACGTTGTCGTTAGTGAGGACGTGATGAGGTATATAACGAGTTTCGGCGCAATAAGGAGGGACCCGAGGGTCTTGGCTGGACCCAGCCCTAGGGGTTTGATTGCATTGATGAGTATGGCGAGGGCCATGGCCGTGCTCGACGGTAGGGATTACGTAATACCTGACGATGTGAAGAACGTGGCGATCGAGGTGCTTGGGCATAGGGTTGTCCTTAAACCTGAGGTTTCTCTCGAGGGCGTAACTGGAGAGGATGTGGTTAGGGAGTATTTAGGTAAATTACCAGTGCCTAAGTGATTAACGATGAGGGAGTCCATAGAGATAATGATTATACTAAGTGTAATGCCCATATTCCTCGCAGTAATTGCTGTATTGACAACGTCGAAATTATACGCAATAGCCATAACATTCCCACTATTGGTGGTGATAATCGCCTTAGCACTCAGTGAGAGGCCTCAGATATTGATTAATCTAAGCATTGATAGGGATGTTATGTATGTTGGGGATGAATTGAATGTAAAACTCACGGTTAACGTACACGGCGGTTTTGGCCTATTAATGATTAGGGCCCCACCGCTCCCCAACTCATCAATGGCCGAGGGTTTCGATTTGGTCAGGGATACGAATGTGCACGTCATGTTCAAGGGTTTAAGGGATATCAAAAGAGAGTTTAATTATGTACTTAGAGCCGTTAAGAGAGGCTACTACGACCTGGGATCCGTAGAGTACGTGTTTTATAACGGCCTTGGAATCCACGAACCAATCAGGGGCTCGATAAGGGTTGACAGGGCTGTCCAGGTATTGCCTAGAATCAAAATTGTCAGGAGGGTCACCGGTATTGCTAAGCCTAGGCATGGGCTACCCAGGTACCCACCATCCAGGTTAGGTCCATACTCAACTGACTTCAGGTCTGTTAGAGAGTACGTGGTTGGCGACCCATACAGGTTCATTAATTGGAAGGCAACGGCCAGGAACCCGGAGGGTAAGTTCTTGGTTAATGACTATGAGAGGGAGGGTATTAGGAATGCCGTAATAATAATGGACGTGGGCTGGTGGATGAGGCAGGGAACAGTTGAGGAGAACCCACTTGAGTACGGCATATCCCTCGTACTATCCCTCAGCAGGGTATTGCTTAGGTATGGCTATAACGTGGGCCTATGGTCTATACCCTCGGGTCCACGGTTAATGCCGAGTTCAGGTATGGAGCAGTATTACAGGTTATTGAGGGCGTTGATGGTTATTAGGGCATTGCCTACCAGGGGCTACGTACTCGACGGAGCCCTGCTACGCATAGTGCGTGAGACAAGGCCTGTGATCATCATCGTAACAAACGTGACGAAGGATAATGCGGAGATGCTGAGCCGGTTCGTTAGGGCATTACCAACAAGAACACTTATAGTAGACATAGTGCCTGACACGGTGCTTGTGAGGACCTGGCTTAAAGATGCGCGCTGTGTTCGTTGGTTTATTAGAGATAGAACGAAACTATACACCTTGTTCCCCAGGAACGCTAAGGTAATGACCTGGGACCCGGCGTGCGAGGGTATCGGCCTGGTGATTGCCAAATTATCGACATACATAGGTAGGTGGTTATGATAAAGCCCCTACAATTAATACTCATTATACTACCAACAGTACCATTCATTGCATTAACAATCCTAGGTTACCCATCGATTGGCGCCTTAATATTAATTGTCGTGTTTGCGATAAACCTCGTGGGCTTATTAACGAACAATCCACATTATGGATCCTGGTTCTCGCTGATCACGGCATTAATAATATCCCTGGCATCCCAGGGGTACATACCGTACATAACCCATACAGCCCTAATCCCACTGCAAAGCCCAGGAGTATTCGACATGTCAGTATTAGCTCCGGAGTACTCCCTCGTACTATCCTACCTATACAGGTCTTATAGGAGGTACATTGACGAACTTAGGTCAAGGGGCTTCGATAAGGTCGAGGTCGATAGGGAACTAAACGCCTTAATAAGGCATGTTTTGGCAATACTAACTATCGCCCTATTAACGGCGGTAATGCTGTACTACCTAATGATTGAAATGTCGATGCCGGTGATTGATCCGTTCACAGCGCTCGTGGTGTTCGCCGTGATATACGCCGTAATTTCTAGGTACATAATCACTAGGGTAAAGTCATGATATTTCAAACACATCACTTAGGCACTCAATCACATTACCATTGACCAACGGGCGCCACAAAACCCTAAACCTACCCCTACCAACCTGTTTTCCCTCATTATCGAGCTGGAACCAGATAACTACGAATGAGGAGTTAGGGCTAATGATTATTTGCGGCGGCTCGACTAGGTAAATAACCCTGCCAACCTCATCGATTACACCCCAGGAACCGACACGCACCGGCGCATTGCCTAGATTTACCAACGTGATATAGACGGGCTCACCTACAGTAAAGACCCTCCTGTCCAGGTAAACACTACATGACACGTAATTGTAAAAACACGCATGTTTTAAGCATTGAATCAGCCTGGGAGTTCTTCGTCATTGCTCGGCAAAGGGTTTAATCATCACAATAAACAACATGGTTAGGGCGATTTAAAAGGAATCAGCAAGGGTGTGCTCGTCACAGATCGGCATCGAAAAGGGGGACCATCATCACCCAACTACAAAATTAGCGTCACTTAATAAAATTAGGATCAGCGAAGGGTGTCCATCAGCACCGCTCAGCATGTCTAGGCTCATCACTATTAATAATTTCATTTAAACTGGTGCCGGGGCCGGGATTTGAACCCGGGCCCCCTTGCGGGGACGGACTCTCTGC
>JAKMAE010000075.1 GCA_022014875.1 Vulcanisaeta sp.
CAATATAAAGCACCTCCATGTGCTACGCCTCGGATAGGCATGAATATCGGCAGATTCCTGGCCGAAAGAACCAGGTTAATGAGGGCTTCAGAAATTAGAGAGCTCCTTAAGTGGATAACCGAGAACGTGATCTCGTTTGGGGGTGGGATGCCCGACCCATCATCCTTCCCGGCCAAGGAGATTATGGAAGTTACCAGGGAGATCCTTTCAACGAAGGCAGACAAGGCGCTCCAGTACGGAACCACAAATGGAGTTGCAGAGCTGAGGGAGGAGCTTGTTAGGTTCATGGGTAAGGTAGGTATTAAGGTTGAGGGGCCAGAGGACGTGCTAATCACCGTGGGTAGTCAGGAGGCCCTCGATATTATTGGTAGGGTATTCATAAACCCGGGTGATTACATAATCACCGAGAGCCCAACATACCTGGCGGCACTGCAGGCCTTTAGGATTTATGGGCCTAGGATAATCGGTATCCCAATGGATGAGGAGGGCATGAGGGTTGACGTTCTCGAGGATACATTGAGAAAATTAAGTAATGAGGGCAGGGTTAAGTTCATCTACGTAATACCCACGGGTCAAAACCCAACGGGTATAACAATGAGTATGGAGAGGAGGAGGGCGTTGCTCGACATAGCGAGCAAGTATGATGTATTAATCGTGGAGGATGACCCATACGGCTATATATACTTTGGTGACGGGGAGCCACCGAGCAGGCTTAAGGCCATGGACAGTGAGGGCAGGGTGATTTACCTATCAACGTTTAGTAAAATAGCCGCGCCAGGTCTGAGGCTTGGCTGGGTCGCCGCTAGCAGGGAGGTAATTAGGTGGTTCGAACTTGCTAAACAATCAATAGACCTACACACGTCAACGCTTAATCAATACATAGCCGCTGAATTGCTCAGGAGAGGCATCATAGAGAGGAATATACCCAGGATCAAGGAGATTTACAGAACGAAGAGGGACTTGATGCTTCAGGCCCTAAGTCAGTACATGCCGGAGGGCGTAAGCTGGACAAAGCCCTCGGCAGGCATGTTTATTTGGTTAACGGTACCCGAAAACATCGATACCGGTGAAATGCTTGAGATAGCTATTAAGAAGTACGGTGTAGCGTATGTGCCCGGTAAATCGTTCTATCCCAATGAGGAGAAGAGGAACAACATGAGACTCAACTTCACATACCCAACCCCGCAGGAAATATTCGAGGGCATAAGAAGACTGGCCTTGGCTATTAGGGATTACGTACAAAGACCTCGGTGAAACAATTAAGTCACGTGGTTAATTAAAGTTTCATGGGGAGTTTCACGCCTGTTTCCCTGGGATTTTTAATAAATTACCTATTTATTAGGGCTGTGAATGCAGAGTCGTAATATTGAACGCGCAACCACAGGCACAGCAAGCATTGGAGGGTTGGGTGAGTTGATTGGCGTAATTGAACGTAGTATCAATGAGGGTAATAAGCTGATCCTGACCGTAAGCTCCAAGCTCGGCTATAACGACTTGATCAATAAGTTAATCATTGGATACTACGTATTAATTATAGACCCAGCCAACAGGGGGGAGGTAATGATCCGGATCAATGGGGTAGAGGCGTTGCCGAACCCGCCCCCATCGATTGGAGGGTTAGAATCGACATATGTGAAGGTTATTGGCGAGGTCGTTATCACGAGGTTTAAGGATAACGATACTTACAAGTATTCGTCGCATCCTATAATACCAATAAACGGTAGCTTATTGATATACCCGAACAGCGAGGTCATTCGTGACTTCCTTGGCATTAGGGGTGATGTGGTGATTGGCAAGGCCCTGATTAATGGCTTTGAGATCCCGGTGGCAATAAATAACAAGGCGTTGGAGGGAAACATGTTAATAATTGGGCAGCCGGGGAGTGGGAAGTCCCTGCTCATTAAGAGGATTGTTAAGGGGCTGTACTTAAGTGACTATGGGAATGTAATAATAATCGATAGAACCGGCGAGTACGTGAAGTACCTTGTGGAGAATGGAGTAAGCATTTCATTGGTGCTACCCATTGACTTAATGAGACTGGGTAGGCCGATAGATGTGGATGAGTTAAGGAAATACATCATTGATAAACTGAGGGTCCTAGGGTTTCGGAGTAGGGTTAAGGTTAGGATGAGTATCTCGAGGAATAGCGGTGTTGAATTCACCATAGACTTCATTAGGCGCGGGTTCGGTAAGTTAAGGGTTTACCCACTATCGATTAAGTTTAGGTGGTTTATTGAGAGGGCGGTTAATTTCTTCGATCCTGAGATTAAGTACGTAGTGACTAAATTAATTGTCGATAACGAGAAGGCAGTAAGCACAGCACAAAGCTTCATAGAGATCCTGAGGAAGCCAGAGTTAGTTGATTTGTTCGGTAAACCACCCATCAATAAGGCGATAGACCTCGCATACACCCTCATGAGATCTGGTTACTTCGATGCCGTCATTAACATTGGTGGTGAAAACATCGATATATCCATATACAGCCCAATGAGGGCGTTACGGAACAAAATAATCGTCTTTGACATTCACGAAATGCCCGAGCACCTATTGAATATTTACGAAACAATCCTTATCGAGGACGTGATCAAGTGGTTCATGGGGTCCCCGGGCAATAAGGCGGTAATGATTATTGATAATGCCGAAGGGCTTATCGACAATAAGAACCTACTAAATGCGTTGGTGAATAGTGTGAGGGTCGGTAAATTATACGGCGTATTCTTCATAATCGCAACCAGGGTTTTCTCCAGGAAGTTGTACAGGGAGTTTAGTAATGTGGTTTTCATGCGGATGAGTAATTCATCTATGGTCGGGCTTAAATGCTACGATCCAGCAAACCTACTCAATAATGAATTCATAGTAATATCGCCGTGGTTTAACATTAATTGCATAAAGGGCTCGGTGGCATAACCCTTAATTAATAAAGCCGAGACTTAGCGCGATGGTTACACTAATCGCCGAGCTACCACCATTGAGGAGGATCGATAATGTCGAGAGTTACCTGGAAGCCGTGGGTTCAGTAATTGATTATGTAACGCACATAAACGTCCCAGACTCCACCTTTGCGAACCCATCAGCCAACGCTGTACTGGTCGGTTCCTTCATTAAGCGTAGGTTTAGTAACGTCGAGGTTATAGCCAACGTTAGGGTTGCCGATCATAATAAGGTTGGGTTAACGGCATTGATAATGGGCGGCTTGGTAAACGGCGTTAGGAATTACCTCCTCATGAGGGGTGATTTGGGGCCTGGGGTCACTGCCGTGCCTGATCTAACACCCACGAGCGCTATTGAGTACCTAAGGGGCGTGGAGCACGTAAGGGGTGCCAGGCTTGGTATTTCAATTTCAAGCTTTGATGAGGGGTACATTAGGGATAGATTGAGTGTTAAACCCGACTTTGCAATGCTCCAATACACATTATCTATGAGCGATTTAATCAGGGTCGCCGAAATCAATAGGGAATTCAACGTGGATATCTACCCAGCCTTATTGGTGATAACTAGTAAATCTGCTAAGGTGATAGGTAGGATACTGAACATGGACGTCCCAGTCCCTCAGGACCCCGTTAGCGATGCGGTGAATAGGGCCAGGGAAATACTCAGGTACTTCCCTGGGGTTTACCTATCAGCCCCTGGGGATTTTAATGCCATAATAGATGTGGCCAGGGCCCTACGTAGATACTTGTGACTACTCATTACCTTCCTCCTCCTCGCCGGGTAACTTCATTAGTGATTTTATCGGTTGCTTCTTGGGCACCTCAACCTTACCCTCGAGTTTATCCTTATACATCGCTATTACTGTGTCGACAATGCTCAGTATGGCCTTTGCAGTATCAGAGGTTGAGTATTTCATTAGGAATGGCTCGCCTAGGTCGTTTGCCTCGCCTATCCTTGGGTCTAAGGGTATCATTCCTAGGTACGGTATGCCGTACCTATCAGCCATCTCCTTGCCAATCAACTTGCCGAATATGTAATACGTCTTCCCGGATTCGGGGCAGTAGAAGCAGCACATGTTCTCGATAATGCCGACTATTGGGACCTTGACCTTCCTCGAGAAGTCGATGGCCTTCTGAACAATCCTCCTTGAGACGTCGCTCGGCGCGGTCACTATTATGCTCCCAGTCAATTCATTGGCCAGGGTCTGCGCTATGGTTAATGGGGCATCCCCGGTACCGGGGGGTAGATCGATAAATAAGGCGTCCAACTCACCCCAGAGGACGCTGCCGAGGAAGTCCTTAATGGCCCTATCAACGAGTGGACCTCTCCAAATCACCGCCGTGTCATCTGTAGGTAGTAGGAAGTCCATGGATACGACCTTTATGCCGAGTGGCCCGACTGCGGGTATTATCTTCTCATCCTCACTTAGGTAGAGGCTTGCGCCAACTAGACCGAGTAATTTTGGTATTGTTGGTCCGTAAACGTCTGCGTCGAGTATACCAACCCTGTAACCCCTCATTGCAAAGCCCAGGGCTAGGCTGGCGGTTACGAAGCTCTTACCAACACCACCCTTACCGCTCATTATCGCGAACTTAGTCTTAATACTCTTCATTGCCTGAGCAATCTCGCCAGTATCTAATGGCCCCGCTTTTTGAACCGAGACTTTTATCTTACCGCCCTGGTTCGATGACATGTTTTACATATCTACAGTGGAAGTATTTAAAAATCAAACCCCTGTGTGAATGAGACTTAATCAGTACTGGGATACGTAATCTTCAACCCTTGGGATCTCCTTGGGCAGGCCTTTCCTCTCCCTAATCTTCATTATCATGTCCATCAGCATGTTCTCAGGGACTGGCGCCCACTTGGCGAATTGAAGGCTCCAGAAGACCTTGCCCGCCGTGGCGCTCCTCAACTCATCGCTCAGGGTGAATGACTCGAGGACGGGTATCTCGCCCTTAATCGTCACCATGTACTCGGACTGAACCATATCGATTATCTTACCCCTATGCCTATTAAGCACGGCAATTACCGAGCCTATGTTCTCCTGCGTCGTCTTTGCCTCTATCGACAGTATGGGCTCAAGCAGTGTTGGCTTGGCTGACAGTATGCCGGCCATTATTGCATTCTTTGTTGCGGGCATTATCTGGGCCGGGCCTCGGTGGGCCGGGTCCTCGTGAACCACGGCGTCATGTAATATAACCTTAACGCCCCTCACGGGCTCCTGCGCCAGGGGACCCGCCTGCATCGCCCACCTAAAGCCCTGCACTATGTAGTCCCTAACCTCCCTTAAGTACTGTATACCCGTTGTCCTGTCAACAAATACGTTTACGTATTGCTCATCCACTGCCCAGATGCCTCTAGCCTCGTCAGCATCCCATCCAGCCTTTTCCCTAAGGATCTTAGCCCTCTCCCTTGGGTCTTGGTCGTCCGTCACCTCGCCAAGCTGTATTAATCTTATCGTCTCCTCATCGAGAGGCTCAACACTTATGTAAAGCTTATTGTGCTTATTCGGCGACTTACCCTCGAAGGTGGGTGACGCCGTTCTAACGGTCTCCCTAAACCTAACCAGCGGCTGTGACACCACGAATTCGAGCTTAGTCCTTTCCTTCAACAACCACGCCGCTATCTCCAGGTGTAGGGTACCAACGCCGCTCAGTAATACCTGCCCGGTCTCCTCATCAATCCTTAGGCTAAGCGTTGGGTCCTCAATTGTTAATTCCTTAAGGGCCTCAACAAGTTTTGCCAGGTCATTGGGGTTCTTTGGCTCTATTGCTACTGTGACCACCGGCTCGCTTATGTACTTCATCCTCTCGAACGGCGCTGCCACGTCCTTTATGGATACCGAGACTATCGTCTCGCCAGCCCTCGCATCATCAACACCGAGCAAGGCCACTATGTTGCCCGCGGGGACCTCGGGTATCACGACCCTGTTTGGACCCATGTATAGGTACGTCTGCAGGACCCTCTTCGTCACCTTCGCATTCAATAGGTAAACCTCATCGCCCTCCCTGATCGTGCCACTAAACACCCTACCAGTGGCTATGAGGCCTGCGTGTGGGTCCTTATTCATCTTGCTGACCGCAATCACCGTAGGCCCGTCGGGGTCGGCCTCAAGTAGGGCCTTTCCTAAAGGTGAGTTCAAGTCTCCCTTCCACAACTTCGGTATCCTGTACTTCTGGGCAACGTTTGGCGGTGGTACGTGCTCCACTATCATGCTTAGAAGGGCCTTGTATAGCGGGAACTCCTGCGCCAGTTCCTCCACGTAGCCCTTCTCGTACGCGTCAACGATGTTGCTGAACTTAAGGCCAGCCTTCACGGCCTGCGGTATGGTGACGCCCCATTTATGAAGCGCCGCACCAAGAGCTACTTGTCCCTTGGCTGGGTCAACCTTCCACTTATCTTTGAACTCGGGGGGTGCGTACATTTCTATTAAGCCATTGAAGTCCTTAATTATCTCGACGATCCTCTGCTGTATCTCATTGGGGCTAAGCCTCAACTCCCTGATCAACCTATCTATCTTATTAATGA
>JAKMAE010000076.1 GCA_022014875.1 Vulcanisaeta sp.
TACACCAATCACTATTTCGGTCCTGCTTTTATAAAGTTAAGGTCGTTGAATAAAGTTCCTATTCAGGAGAATTACGAAAAGCCGAGAAGGCGAGTAGCACTTAAGACTCCAAACCCTGTCCAGAGGCGGGGAAGGGGTCATAACTTATAAATTGGTTTTCACTGAGCATTGGGTAATGAGTTATACCCATTGGATTGATAGGATAGTTAATCAGGTTATCGAGAGGTGCCGCAGTGAGGGTAAGGATGAGTGCGTATTAAATGGTGGTTTGAGCGTCTCTGGACTTCAGCACATTGGTAGGCTTAGGGGTGAGATAGTGATGAACAGCGTCATTGCCGAGAGGCTGAGGGATGCGGGCTTTAAGGTGACGCAGTATCTAACACTCTACACTGTAGATCCCTGGAAGGGTAAGGATAAGCAGCTTGAGCAGTTCATAAACCCCGAAGTTGGTAGGAGGTATATTGAGTGGCCTCTTGAGCGTGTCCCGGATCCCAAGGGTTGCCACAGGTCCTGGGTTGAGCATTACTGGAGAGACTTCGGTGATTATTTAGATTATTTTGCCAGGAATGTCAGGGTTATAACCACGGGCGAGATGTACCGTGAACACCCCAGGATGAGGGAGTTCATAGTAATGACCATGAAGAATAGGGAGAAGTTAATCGAGGTCATCAACAAGTATAGGGGTAGGAATCCGTATCCAAGGGATTGGATACCCTTCGAACCAATATGCGAGAATTGCGGCAGGATTGGTACTGCCGAGGTCATAAAGCTGGACCTTGATAAGTACGAGGTTGAGTATAAATGCACGTATTGCGGCTACGTGGGCAGGACCAAGCTGACTAATGGTAAACTACCCTGGAGGATTGAGTGGGTTGGTGTTTGGTACGTATTAAACGTAGATTTCGAGCCTTACGGTAAGGACCACGCCATGCCCGGCGGCTCCAGGGACTCCGCGGTTGAGATAGCTAAGACGGTGTACGGTATTGAACCACCGTTGGGTGTTTGGTATGAGTGGGTTGGTTATGTGGTTAATGGTAAGGATATGGGCGACATGGGTAGTAGTGACTTCATTGGATTTACCCCCAGGGAATGGGTCGAGGTTGCGGAACCCGAGGTGCTCAGGTTTATCTACATATTCCACGAACCAACGAAGAGGTTGACGTTTGGCCTGGACTCCGTATACCAATACGTGGACTTCTACGATAAGGCCGAGCGCCTATACTATGGCGTTGATAAGCCAAGCCCCAGGGAGAAGGACTACCTAGACTTATTAATAAAGTCCTTCGAGTACGCCCAGTTAAGGCCGTTGCCTAAGGAAATGCCATTTCAATTACCCTACCTACACGCCGTGGCGTTGGTACAGACATTGCCGCAATCATTGAGTGAGGATGAGCTTGTCGAGGCCGCCATTAGGAGGTTGAAAAGTACGAAGATACTGAGTAAGGACCCAGACGAGCTATCACGTGAAAGGATTAAGTCGAGGCTACTGAGGGCTCGTAATTGGGTTAGTAAGTATGCGCCGAGCATTTACAGGATAAGGGTTCTCGAGGAGCTGCCGGACTCGATTAAGGCGTCGCTGACCGAGGTCCAGAGACTGAAATTACGTGCATTACTGCAGGAATTCAGTAAATTGGATGTGTGGAGTGAGGACAGTATTAAGGAGGCCATGAAGAGGGTCCCGAGGGAAAGTAAGGATGTGGAGAGGGCGTTCTTCGAGGCCGTGTATTTGATATTCTTTGGCAAACCAAGCGGCCCAAGAATCGCGCCTTACCTAGCAATGCTGGGTAAGGACTTCGTAATGAGGAGGTTGGAGGATGCCCTGAGGTGATGTTTCCATGTCGTCTAGGTTGTTGGCAATTGCGATAACCCTAGCGATACTGACATACACGGTATTGCTATCCTCGCTCGCCGGGACTTACCTACCTAGCAGGGGCAATTTACTGCTCGATTTAGCCGTGCTCATCCTCACCGTAATCAGCTTCTTCTCGTCTTTCTTAGCCGTAAAGCAGACCTGGTATGAGGCAAGCATGGCATATACAGATAGGGAGTTGGTTATCAGTAGGTTTAAGAGGATCTTGGCGTTTTTTGCACTTGGGTTGAACATTGTTAATTTAATACTTGTCTTTGCCTACATATTAATAGTGGCGATTTAATAAGTATTTTTACTTCTTAATCATCGCCCTTAGTTGGTTTATTTCTCTGTCCTTGCTCTCGATTATCTTCATCAACTCCTCCCTCTCCTTTAATAACTGCTCGTACTTCCTACGTAGGTCCTGGCACTCACTCTCAATCCTACTTACCTCCTTCATCTTATTCTCCAACTCCTCCCTCTCCCTGGCCAGTTTCTCCCTGAGCTCTATCAATGTGTTCTCCCTAATAATTAAAGCCCTTTGGTAATTCATCAACTCCCTCTCCTTATCGAGCAACCTCTTCTCCCAATCGGAAAGTCTCTTCTCCTCTTCAAGCAGCTTCGTCATTAATGGCTCGAGCTTCTCTACAATCTCCTTCCTCCTCCTGTTGATTTCCTCATCAAGCCTCCTTAACTCATTCTCCCTCTCCTTAAGTAGGTTCTCGAGCGAACTCAACCTCGCCTCCCTCTCCCTGAGCTCAGCCTCTAGCTTTTTGAGTGCTTCCTGCTTCTCATTCAATTTCCTCTCAAACTCCCTGAGCTCAGCCTCCTTCTGGGCCAATTGGTTGAGCCTCTCCCTAATCTCCTCCTCCTTCTTCTCCAACTCCCTCAACCTAGCCCTCTCCGCATCTATCTTTACGGCCTCCATCTCGAGCCTCTGCTCACGTGCCTTCAACTCGATTTCCCAATCCCTGAGCTTTGCCTCCTTCTCACTAATTGCCCTCTCCCTCTCGGCAAGGGCCTTCTCCCTATTATCAAGATCGGTAAGTCTCGAGGATAATTGATTAGCCAATGCGGTTAACGTAGCCATGACGCTGGCCATCTCCGCCAATTTAGCCCTCTCCTCCTCAAGCGCCTTCCTATCGCTCTCTAGTCTCTGTCTCAACTCCTCAAGGCTCTTCTCCTTAACAGCGACGTCACTCTCCCTCCTGCTCAGCTCAAGGAGTTTATCCTCGAGATCCTTCTCCCTACTTAATATTTCGTTATAGACCCTATTCAACTCACCCAGTAGGTTGCTCAACCTCGACACTTCGGATAGGAGGGAGGAGACTTTATCAACACCGCTCTCCACCTTTGCATTGAAGTCCTTAATATTGTTGCTTATAGTCTCGAGCGTCGCCGAAATACCCGCTAGGTTCTGCTGGACATTCCCTGAGAGGGCCTGGAGCTTGTCAAGAAGCTCCCCAATCCTGTTGAGGGCTTCGAACAAGGAGTCCGTGAGTTTCTTACTCGTGTCGTTGAATTGATTAATAATCGAGGTGATCTGCGCAACCCCGCTGGCCATGTAGTCCGTCGATGACCTAATCACCTTGATGGTCTCCTGCAGCGTTTTATCGTTCCTATCAAGACCCAGCGCTATGACCTGAAGGCTTCTCTGCACCTGGTTAACACTATCTATTATTGTTTGGATGTTTTGTTGAAGCAATTGAAGTAGATTTATTGCCTCACTAATCCTCTGCTGGAGTTCTTGCTCCCTACCTCTACCAAACACGTGATATACTTTGGATAAGGAATTTAATATGCTTTGCCTTTATTATTCCAATAGGGATTGAATTATAACTCATCGATTATTAATCACGACTTAGTAGACACCCTGCCTAAAACATCCAAAATAACTGACTTAAGCCCCTCAATAATCTCAGAACTTTTTCTATACTCGGCGATTAACCTAATGCCCTGCTCCTCGAGCAATTTCTGCAACTCATTAAGCCTTGCATCAATACTTGCCAATCTATTACTTATCTCAACCACCTGATTAACATCCAGCGTTCTGTACTCCCTAAGTTCCGTGGAGACCTTGGCCAATAAATCCACGGCATTCTCCAGCTTTCCCTGTATTGCCAATAATGAATCCCTATACGCTATTAATGAAGCCTCAATCCTAGTGAGTGTTCTCAAGGTGTTCGATAACAAACCCGCCAATTCAGTGATGCTCTGCGGTGTAACCCCGGCAATTAATTCCTGAGACTTAACTAGGCCTGACAGTGATTTCTCGATTTCGCCAACCCGGGACTCGAGACCCTCAACCCTCGCGTTTATGTTCGCTAAGTCCCTGGATAATTGATCGATCTTGCTACTTAGGTTGAGTATCTCCCTAAGTATCCTGGCTATCGGGTCCTCACGCGGTGGTGGAGGTGCGGGGTAATAACTCATTTTATCACTTTTTAATCCTGCTTGGATATTCCTTAAATACCTATCTTGCGATAACCCTTCGATGGGTTACATATCCCCAAGGGCCAGGGTACTCAGTAGAAGTGTGAGTAATGATGCTGTGATTTGGGGAGCGTCGATAATTGGTGAGGGTACGGTGATCGAGCCATTCGTTGTGATAGGCCACCCGATTAGGGCTAAACTAATGAGTGTGAGGGATGGGCTTGGCATTGATGGGTTGATCGACCAGTTAAGTGAGGGTGCTGTTATAGGTAGGAATTGCATCATTAGGAGTCACGTGGTGATATACGAGAGAGTAGAGATTGGTGATGGTGTTGAAACTGGGCATAACGTGTTGATTCGGGAAAACACGAGGATTGGCGCAGGGACTAGGGTCGGCTCTGGCGTGATAATTGATGGCGACGTGGTCATAGGCAATAACGTTAGTATACAGAGCATGGTCTACATACCCAGGGGGACTATTATTGAGGACAACGTGTTTCTAGGGCCCAACGTAGTCATAACAAACGATAAATACCCACCAAGCAGTAGGCTTGATGGCGTCAGAATAAGGAGAGGCGCGGTCATTGGCGCAAACGCCACGTTGATCGCGGGTATCGAGGTTGGCGAGAACGCGGTTGTTGCGGCGGGGTCAGTGGTTACTAAGGATGTACCGCCGGGCAAGGTAGTTGCAGGTGTACCGGCTAGGCCTATCTACGACGTGGAGGTCTTCATAAGGAAGAGGGCTGAGTATGAATCGATGAGGTCTCAGGGCGTGGGATAGCGGTGTTTTGAAGCAGACTATAACCCTCTCAGGGCCCTCCTCAGGTTCCTCGCTATCTCCTCGTACCTGGCAATATCCTGCCTCGTTAATGATGGGGGCACTATCTTTAGGGCCTCCTCGAAGTGCTCAATACCCACGGGCTTCGCCTGGCCCGACCCACTCTTTATCGTCTCCCTAAGGGCCAACATGGCGGCCTCCCTAACGAGCGCTGCCAAGTCAGCGCCTGTGTAGCCCTCGGTCCTCCTCGCCAAGTCCCTTAAGTACTTGTAATTACCGTCCTTAACGTCGTCGGCTAGCTTTATGTTCCTAACGTGGACCTTGAGTATCTCGAATCTGGCTTTTTCGTCGGGTGGTGGTACGTAGACGATTCTGTCGAATCTTCCTGGCCTTAGTAGTGCTGGGTCTATTATGTCTGGTCTGTTCGTTGCCGCTATCACCACGACATTCTTCAGGGGGGCTATGCCGTCCATCTCGGCAAGTAATTGATTGACTATCCTATCGGTAGCCCCACTATCAACCCTGAGGCCCCTTGCTGGTGCTATTGCGTCTATTTCGTCGAAGAATATTACGCATGGTGCCGCCATCCTGGCCTTCTTGAATATCTCCCTAATCGCCCTCTCACTCTCGCCAAACCACTTACTCAATATCTCCGGACCCCTAACAGCGATGAAATTCGCATTAGACTCAGTGGCAACAGCCTTAGCAAGAAGCGTCTTACCAGTACCAGGAGGACCAAACAACAAAATACCCTTAGGAGGCTCAATACCGAGCTCCTCGAAGTACCTCGGGTACTTGAGGGGCCACTCAACCATTTCCTTAAGCTCCTGCTTCACGTTTTCGTAACCGCCAATGTCGTCCCAATGAACCTCCGGGACCTCCACAATAACCTCCCTAAGCACTGTTGGTTGTATGTACTTCATGGCCTCGAGGAAGTCCCTCCTTCTAATCTTAATCTTGGCTAACTGCTCGGGCGGTATTTGTGGTTGGTCCAGGTCTATCTCCTTCTTAACCTCAATAGCCTCCCTAAGCCTTATCATGGCGGCCTCCTTAACTAGCGCCGCCAGGTCAGCGCCTGTGTATCCATGCGTCATCTCGGCTAGTTCATCCAGGTTAACCACATCGTCGGGGTCGCACACCCCCTCCTTAACATCCTCCTCAGTGCAGAGAGGCACATTCCTAGTATGAACCTGCAGTATCTCCTTCCTCGCATTCTTGTCAGGCATCCCTATGTAAATCTCTCTGTCGAATCTTCCTGGCCTCCTCAGTGCTGGGTCTACGGCTTCTGGCCTGTTTGTTGCCCCTATGACTATGACCTGGCCTCTCTCCTGGAGTCCGTCCATTAGGGTTAGTAGTTGGGCAACGACACGCTTCTCTACCTCGCCGGTTACCTCCTCCC
>JAKMAE010000077.1 GCA_022014875.1 Vulcanisaeta sp.
GACCAAGGCTTAGGTACCAGGTCCTCATAAACCCATTCCTAGGCGTTGATCCAACATCATATTCAATAAGGGAATATGCAACAGGGTTCTTCCTTGAGAGGGAGGCAATGACGTTTTTTAGCAAGGCATACCTGAGTAAACCAGCCGATGCCTTTGATTGGAGGTTCTCCCCAATTCTCAGGGACGATCTACAGAACCTACCGCCGGCCCTAGTAATAACTTCAGAATACGACCCGCTCAGGGACTCGGCCGAAACCTACGCGGTAAAACTGGCCGAGGCCGGTGTACCAACGGTGGTTGTTAGGTTTAACGGTGTAACCCATGGGTTCTACGGATTCCCAATACCACACGCAAGGGTAGCAATAGGACTGATAGGGACAGTATTGAGGCAGGAGTTCTACGGTGAGTATTGAGGGGTTTCCTGCCGATACCGCAAATTCATTGTTAAACCCTTTAGTGCCTAGTTATTTATCAGGTCGCCAGGCTGCTCATCAGGGTTCGGTAGGGACGCAAGTTCATCACCAATGAGATGCGGGGGCCGACGTTTTTAAGTCTCACGCCATGGGCTAGCCGATGTAGGGTTTGTACCAGGCATCGGAGAGGCTGGGTTTTACTACGCTTGACGTGTTCTTCACGAAGGCCTCCTTATTAGCCACCGTATTTACGAGTAATTGCAGGTCCAGCGGTAGGCTTGGCCCGTAGTGCGCAAGTGTGTCGTTTGGTGTGTATACGACGGGTTTGTCAACCCAGTTGAACTCCTGCGGCCTATACTCCTTAGTCTTGCCCTCGTAGATCACCAGGTTAGGTTTTGCTCTATCCATCACCTTAAGGACACCCTCCTTATTCGTTATTACCTCGACGCACTTGAGACCCCTGACGTACTTAAGACCGACCTTATTAAGTGCTGAGGCTATGTATGATGATTCGCATGGTATGACGAAATCCCCGAGCGACAGCACCGCTACTACTCCGTTAATATCCACGTTAGATTTTCCGAGCATATCCATGTAGATGCCTGTGATCCGCATTGCCTCCTCATCCACATCAAGCAGGTTCCCAACCATCTCGAAAATGCTGGCTACTGCATTTAGATTAACCGGCATGGGTACCGCGAGTACCGGCGCAATTGCTGATAACCTCTCAACTAAATGCTTCTGCACTGGGTATGCTAGGATTACTAAGTCCGGCTTTAACTTATTGATCAATTCGATATCGGCATTGGTAAAGGAGCCCACCTTCACGGTCTTCATGGCCTCCCTAGGCCGGTAACTCCACACATCGGTAGCCACGACCCTATCCCCAACCCCCAGCACGAAGAGGAACTCGGTAATCGATGGATTCAGACTAACAATCCTCCTTGGCACACCCTCTAACGCTCCACTCAGTAACACGTTGCGCCTTGGCGAAACCAATTAATTACTATTACTACTAATAACCTGGTGATGAGCCAGGACTTTGGTGAGTGAATGAGCAGAGCTTCTCGCCACTGACTCACATCGTGACTGGGTAGTGCCGTTACTTACGTGAAATAGGATTTCTAAAATTCGTCGCTTTCCCACTTTCGCGTCTCCTCCGGCAAACTGGTGAAAACCTGCGCCAGCAATCGTTAAAATCCAAGGATGAGGAAAGCATCGAAATAGGCAGCGATCGATCTTAACCTCGTTAAAGGGGAGGTAACATCCAAGGCCCTACTCAGTCCCGTTAAGTAAAGGCGGAAAGAGTCATCAGCTGGCTCATAACTAATCATCTAATTCATTGCCTTAGCCCTCATCACCCAATAAGCAGTGGCGCCTCACCACTAATAAAATTAAACCTATGTAGATATGATTAAGAACCCGGCTGGGAATAATTACTTATGATGATTAATCCCCTTGCCGACCAATGACGAGACTACCCTCAACTGAGTTTTACGGGTTTTATCCGTAGTGTGATGAGAAAGACCGCCACCGAACCGTGAGGATGAACCCCGTCGCTGATCATCCACCGTAATGGCAGTACTTAAATTAAAAATAGCACATACGGGGGAACCCTACATGTTGCGGTGTAATGATGAGGCCGCTCTGAGCGGATTGGTGATGAGTAAACCCTAACTGATACGTTACCTCTAAGCATCTAGGTCGTATTCCGTGGGTTGTATCCCCGCAATTCCCATGGTCTATTTGATAAGAAAGGCTTATTTATCATTTCGCTACTTACGGCTTGACCATGTCGTTTGATAAAGTAGGTAAATTGATAAAGGAGGATCGTCACGAAAGTAGCCATGTTCCTGAAGGAAACGATTTATTAAGGATTATTGGGAGGATACGTAGGCTTAGGGAGAGTAGTAAGGCAGTGCTTTGTCGGTGGGTTAAGCTTGGTTTTATAGAGGGTGTGCATGCCCTTGTTTCTCCCATGGGTACTGTAACCTTGACGGACTGGTCCTCGGAAATTGACTCGTTGATTCACGACCTAGTGAGTAACGGCGTGGCCGTAATGAACGATAGGGGTTATGTCGAGATACCCCACATGATGAATTGGAACGATATAGCAGATCTAGATCTGGCATGCGATACTGTTGATGAGACGAATATCGAAACCGGGGAGATCATATACCCAAGCCCCATGATCATGAAATTACCACCACCAAGGGAATTAATTGAGGAGGCATATGACGACCTACAGAAGGCGTTTGCCAATGCTGTCAATGGTCTTAGTTACTACATAAGTGGTGAGGTTGCCTACGTTGGGTTGAACGTTAAATCACTGGGTTTCATAAACCCAATACTACTCAGGAGCCCTATCGATGTCCTTGTAGTAACGAGTAATAGGTTAACTATGGCCCATAAAATCATAGACCCAAGCCGTACCGTACACAGGGGCCTATCATCCCTAGAGCACTACTTAATGGATGGGCTGGACTACGCAATCCTTGTTCATAAGTATACCTACTATGAGATGCACGTAGAGACATTCAACAAAATCCTGAGCAGGCCCCTCATTAGGGATGCTGGTTTCATGATAGTTCCCTACGAGTTGGATTACTTAATATTCCTCAAGTGGCCTCATTACAACTCATTGATAGCTAGGTCCCGCACAATCGCCGTTAAGAGGGCGTTAATTAGTAATGCGGTGGGCTTCATGATTAATGCCCGTTAAGCATTAAATCTCACTAGCAGGCAAGCCCCGGTGCTTCTTGTGTCGCATGTTTGGCTTTATTACGGTAATGAGTACAGGATAGACCAGGGGTTAAACCCAAACCAAGTATTGGCAATGCTTGGTCAGGGCTGTGACGGTATTAAACCCCTCATTAATTACCTGGTAATTAATGTCCTGGGGCAGGGGCGCTACGTAAAAGCTACTGCGAGAATATACAGAGGCAATGATGATGCCTTAATTCACTTTGTAATAACCATTGACGGTGGTTCTAAAGAAGTTATGGTTATTGTTTCGAGGAACCCCGCGGATACATTATTTAATTATTACACATCCCCATCAAGTGAAAACTTTGTTGAATGCAGTTTTGATTAATACAGTATTATAATCCTTGTTTTTTGTAAATCATTAGAAAATGTTGTATATATACTACGTAGCTATATAAAACATTAGACTCGGAGGGGTAAAGTTAATAAACGCACCCAATACATATAGGTAATGCCTAGTATATCCTATGGTAAGTACACCCTGGAGATACCCGTTAGGGTTAGGTTGTTCATAGACGGTGAAGAGGTCCCCTCGAGTAAAGGTAAGACATTCACTAGGGAGAACCCGGCCCATTTTGACCAGACGATAGCGATTATTGAGGAGGCGTCTACGGATGATTTGAATAGGGCCGTGGACCTGGCAAGGGAGGTCTTTGATAAGGATAAATATGGCTGGGTTACGAATTATAGGCAGAGAATTAGGATTCTCTATAAAACGGCTGAGATACTTAGGGAGGAGGCTGAGAGAATCGCGGTAACCGTGGCCGTCGAGAACGGCATGCCTATCAGGCAGGCTAGGGCTCACGTACTAGCCGCCGCTGAAATATTCGAGTTTTACGCGGGCCTTGCTGATAAAATCTATGGGGACTCGATAGTGCTCAGTAATGGTAATGTCTCTTTAATATTCAAGGAGCCTGTCGGCGTCGTTGCTGCTATATCTCCCTGGAACTTCCCAATGACTCAGGCGGCTAGGAAGATAGCCCCGGCGCTGGCTGCTGGTTGTACGGTTGTTTGGAAACCGGCCAGTTACACGCCGATGAGTGCAATGGAGATTTACAGGGCCTTGGCGAGGGCGGGGTTGCCTAAGGGTGTTGTTAATGTTATTTATGGGCCTGGGGCAACCGTCGGCAATGAATTGGTTAGACACCCGAAGATTGATTACGTGAGTTTCACTGGCGAGACAACCACGGGTAAGTTAATCATGCAACAGGCGGCGGCGGGCATTAAGAGGATAGGCCTTGAACTCGGCGGTAAGAACCCGGGCATTGTGTTCGAAGACGCGAACATCGAGGAGGCAGTTAGGGCAATAGTGTTTGGCGGGTTGAGAAATACGGGGCAGGCGTGCGGTGCAATAAGTCGTGTGCTTGTTCATGAGAGCGTTCACGAGAAGCTCGTTAGGAGGTTAGTTGAGGTGACGAAATCCCTCGTTATAGGTGAACCGCTTGATGACGCTACTGACATGGGACCGCTTGTGTCCAAGGCCCAGGAGGAGAAGGTACTTAGTTACATAGACTTCGGTAAAAAGGCAGGCTTTAAGGTTGCCTTAGACGGCGGTAAATTAACAGGCGGTATTTACGACAAGGGCTACTTCGTAAGCCCGGTAATATTCGATGATGTCGATCCAAAGAGCAGGTTGGCCCAGGAGGAAATATTTGGCCCGGTCATCGCGATCATACCATTTAAGACGGAGCAGGAGGCTATTGAAATCGCAAACAACGTGATTTATGGATTAACGGCGTCGATATTCACGAAGGACCCAGCCAGGGCCTTTAGGGTAGCTAGGAAGCTACAGGCCGGAACTGTGTGGATTAATGACGCATATACACAACCAACGGAGGGTATTTGGGGCGGCTATAAGCAGAGCGGTATCGGTCGCGAACTCGGCCTCTACGGGCTTGAGGAGTTCCTTGAGATCAAGCAGGTATACATCGACACGACGGGGAGCCTAGACAGGCCTCACTGGAGGACCGTCATGAAGATCGATAAGTTATAACTTCATTAAGCCACGCCTACTCAAAATAAAAAATTCTCATTATTTCCCCGAAAGAGATTAAATGAAGTCGTATAATTATCTGTGTAACCAATGAGTAATCTTTTTAAATAATGAAGGAAATAGCTTGAACGTGTTAAACGTAAGTGTTGAGTATGACGATGACGTTAAGGAATTAATTAGGAAGATGAAGGAGAAGTACGGTGACATAATAATAATACTTGGGCACGGCTGCTGCTCACCAACGGAACCGCAAATCTATAGGTCAAGTGACTTCATAGTAGGTAGTGATTATGTGGAGGTTGGCCGTGTCGAGGATGTGCCATTCTACATTGAGCGAAACCTCGCGGAGTCCTATAACGGTTGGGTCTTAACACTAAGGGTAGAGCCCCTCAATGGTGCTGTTGATGATTCATTCTCCCTTGACGTGCTTGAGGGGGTCAGGTTAAGGCTGGGTTTTAAGAAGTTCAGGATTGCAATACCGAAGGAGTTGAGGATGAATGAGCCACCTAGTTCGTGACTTAATGAATCATTATTATTTAACCTAAATTTTAATTAAATTTTTATATAGTTACTTTACGTACTAACCTGTGATAGACTTTGAGGCGGCAAGGAGGAGACTAGTGAGTATGCTTAAGGCTGAGGGCATAATCAAGAGTGATAGGGTCGAGAAGGCGATGCTGAAGGTTCCTCGTGAGGAGTTCCTGCCAAGCTACTTAAGGCTGTATGCATATGAAGATACACCCCTGGAGATTATGTATGGGCAGACAATCTCCGCGCCTCATATGGTCGCGATTATGTGTGAATTATTAGACCTAAGACCTGGTATTCGGCTATTGGAGGTCGGTACAGGTACCGGGTACCACGCGGCGGTCTGCGCAGAGGCCATGGAGAGGAGGGGTGAGGTCTACACGATGGAGTACTACCCAGGACTTGCACTATACGCTGTCCAAAACCTGGCCAGGTTGGGTTACTTAGATATTATCCACGTCATCATTGGCGATGGATCGAGGGGGTTACCGAAGTATTCACCATTCGATAGAATACTCGTGACGGCTGCGGCACCTAAGGTACCGCCAAGATTAATCGAGCAGTTGGGGCAGGGCGGTATAATGGTTATACCCATCGATGAGGGCTTTACACAAGTCCTCTACGTGATCACTAAGGAGGATGGTGGCATTAGGATGAAACCTATTACCTACGTGTCCTTCGTAAGG
>JAKMAE010000078.1 GCA_022014875.1 Vulcanisaeta sp.
TTTCAATCTCCGTCCTCGTGTAGCCCCTCAACTTCAACTCCTTAATCAAATCCAACAACCTCCTCTCCTCATTCTTCAACTCTACATACCTGATAATTAACTGCCTCAGTTCAAGGTTTCTCAACAACTCATTGTTTACCTGCTGCCCCGTGTCAACACCCGCAAGTCTCTTCTCGATCTCCCTTAACCTATCCTCCTCTGTTAATAACTGGTTGAGTATTTTTACGTAATCGATGCCTCCCATGTACCTACCATACCTACGTATTAACTCGTCAATCATCATTCACCATCAACCTCCTAATCACCCTCTCGCCAAGGTACTCCTCCTTAACCTCCGTAAAAACCTCGTCTACCTCATCGAATTCGTTAATAACAGGTTCCTCCAGGTTCTCTACTGGCTTCTCGTTTTCGTAAACCACGTATCTCCTTGGATTTGTATACTTATGTATCGGCACCCCACTGAGCCTTATTATCTCTATCAGCGTCTCCTCATTTATCAACCCATCCATGTACAGCCTTAGGGCATCCCTAACTATCCTTTGGGACCTCTCCTGAAGCCTAATTGATAATTCCCTAAGTTTTATTGGCCAATTAAGCGCGTAATCCACCTGCGCCGCAGCAAGCTCTTTCCTCTTCACGCATTGCCAGTTACGTCAATCATTAATTAAGTTATTAGTTAAGTTAGTACTGCAGTGCTCAGTGACAGTTTCGGTGAAGCCGTTCATTGATGCGGAAACGGCCTGGTTTGTGGGCCTTTTATTTGATCACATTTAATATCCAACGTTTTAGAGGAGCCCCCTTTCGCGAAGGAATTCCCTGAATAGGTCTGTCTTCGTCAACGATGCCCACTCCTCCCTAGGCACGCTAATGAATTTCTGAAACTCTAACCAAAACGCCATATGCATTGGGTCGTACCTACTCTTCAACTTCACATGCTTAAGCAGCGAACTTGAACTTGCGTATTCCTTACCACATACTGGGCATATGACCATCGTTGTTTGGCCAGTACAACCCATTTATTAACTTACTGGTTAATCCAATTACAAACGGTGGGGTTGTGGCTAGGACTTATGTTTTATCAACTCGGTATTTAATGTAGTGCGTATTTTTTGTATTAACGATCTACTGTGCTGGAAATTGTTTAAATTTAAAATAATTAGAAGAGCTTAATTAATAAGGAGAGCAATAAACTGGCAATTACCAAACCAAGCAGTGATGACCAACTCATCCTTAAGGCTTGATCGGGCCTGTACCTACCGTAGACAGACCTTGTGAATACCATGGCCATCATCACTATATACGTCTTAATGCCGAACCATAGGGCGTATGATAATGCACCGAGCGGTGGTATGTATGGCCCAGCCCAACCGTTTAGGAATAGTAGGACCATTAACATGCTTAATACGTACAGTTTTTCATAGCTCATCGTCATGACCAGGCCATAAACAACACCGCTATACTCCGTGTATGGGCCTAGGACGATCTCTGTGTCGGCCTCGGGTATCTCGAATGGGAACCTTGATGTGGCCATCAAGGTGGCTATTAGGAATGCCAGGAAGGCCAGTGGGTTCACTACCGCCCCAGGTAGGTGGGTTACCTGCCACTTAACTATCTCGAATGGGTCCGCTGTTCCGTATATCAGTAATATCGACACTACAGAGAGTATTAGGACGACCTCGTAACCCGTGTATAGGAGTGCCTCCCTAACCGTGCCTATGTACGTGAACCTATCATTACTTGCCCAACCAATCAGTATTATGCCTATGTTGAAGAGTGTTACTAAGGCTATGGCGATTAGTACGTCATAGCCAGTGTAGACGCCGTATATGCCGTTGACGACACCGTTGGTTTCCTGCGGTCCAATGGGTATGAAGAATACGGGTAGTATTGATAGTATAAAGACTATCGCCGGCGCATGTATGAAGTAGCCCCTATCCACCTGCCTTGGAACGACGAATTCCTGGAACGTATACCTGAATAGGTCAGCGAATGGCTGTAGGAAACCGCCTATTGACCTAGAGACCTCCAGGGGACCTATTCTCCATTGAACCTTAGCCGTCAATTTCCTCTCGAACCATATAATGTAGATTAGGGCTATTGTTACAGATATTAGGCCTGGTACGAATAGGAGGTCAAATATCGGCCTCCACAGTATTAAATGCACTATTATGTTTATCACCGGTACTTTATTTAAAAAGTCGATTATTGGGTTTAGGAATGGTATGTTAACCTCAGGCCTAGTGAGTATGTACTGTATCACTGAATATATTAATTGCAGCGTTGATGTTATTAAGCCAGAGATCAGGCTAGATGCCCAATTAATTATTGATAATGCGGCCTTCATATAACCATCCCGGCAGTGATAGCTCATTAGGATTTAAATTTAACCTAACCGAAGAATGAGTCAAGGGTTGATTCCCTCCTCTTACTCATGGCCTTCTTAAGCCTTTCAATTGCATTCCTAACCCTCTCCTCATTAAAATCATGCTCGTGGACCAGGAACTCGATTAACCCCTTTTCATCTGGTTGGTTAAATTGCACCTTGTAGTTGGGGTTATATGGTGGGTTTAGGAAGTATTCGCGTATTTTGAATGGGTCTGTTGGGAATTGAACATTCTTTAAAGGCCCCTGCAGCAGCTTCTCTAGCCCACCGAATTCATGGATCAACCTCAATGCCCTCTGAGGGCCGATGTTAGGCACGCCGTCCGGGTTTAAATCCGTGCCAAGTAGTATTGCTAGGTCTATCAATTGAACCCTATCCCTCAACTTAAGTGCCTTGAGCACATCATTCAACTCTATTACCTCGGGCTTAACCTCCACATACTCGTCCCTATTGGGCAACTTTCTACGCCCTGTAATCGTCAAGTTCCTAACCAGCCTAGGTGCGCCAAAGAGTAGTGAGTCGTAGTCCTGACTACCTGCTGCCCATGCCTTACCCTCCCTGGCAATGAGGGCTGCCTGGGCCTCCCCGTCAGCAACCGCCTGTACCACGGGTACACCCATTAGGGTCAATAACCTCTTTGCATCCTCAACCATATCGTCAGTTAGGAACAAAGCCCTTTGGGCATACTTCCTAGCCTCCTCCCTCTTACCCTCCTCAAGCAACTTAACCCACTTGTCAAATGCCTCCTCCTTAACCTTCTTCCTCCTCGCAATCTCTATAGCCTTCTCCTCCGGTGGCTTGCCGTCGAATACGTAAATGGGCCAGATCCTGTTCTCAAGTAGGTTTATGGTCCTGTATAGGAGACCGCTAAGGTGACTCGTTACGCGTCCCTTCGAATCCATGAGTGGCGTACCGTCTGGCTGCCTTATGGATGCGAGGAATTGATAGAGCGCATTATACGCGTCCAGGGCTATTACCTTATTCGCCAATTGCGGTAAATCCAGGACCTTCCTGACACTGTCTGGGATCAACTTTCCCAATTCGGTAACGCCCATTACCTAATCTCTCCAGTGCAGGCCTTTATCCCTTTTCCTTACTCCTTAACCGCCCTGATGTGGTATGTAGCGCCGTCCTTCTTAACAACCCTGTAGACAATGATTAACCTGCCCAGCTCAAGCCTCATCAATGCCTTTAGGACCTCGGTCTCGGTGATATCGGGGTACCAGGCCCTTAACGCCTGCATTAGGTCGTCGAACCAAATATCGCCCTTCTCCTTAACTAAGTCCATTATTAATGTCTCAACAGGTACAGGCCTCTTCATAAGAATCTACGTGACAGTCACTGGTAGGTTGGGTTTTAATAAAATTTATCAATGATGTCACACATAAAGCGTGGGGGCCCTCTGTCTCTCGCGGGTCATCGTCTGCTTAATCCTTTCGTACCAGGTCTCGTAGAACTTTATCATCTCTGGCGTCACTGATGGCTTTATCTTCTTCATGGCCTCCAGGAAGTGCCTCATCGACACCTCACCCGCGCCATTCATTTCCCTCATGGCCAACAAACCAGCCTCTCTGACTAGTAACTCTATGTCAGCGCCTGTGTAGCCCTCGGTCATTTTCGCCAATTCCTCTAGGTCTACATCCTTCGCCAAAGGCATGTTTCTGGTGTGTATTTTCAATATCTCGAATCTGGCTTTTTCGTCGGGTGGTGGTACGTAGACGATTCTGTCGAATCTTCCTGGCCTTAGTAGTGCTGGGTCTATTATGTCTGGTCTGTTCGTTGCCGCTATCACCACGACATTCTTCAGGGGGGCTATGCCGTCCATCTCGGCAAGTAATTGATTGACTATCCTATCGGTAGCCCCACTATCAACCCTGAGGCCCCTTGCTGGTGCTATTGCGTCTATTTCGTCGAAGAATATTACGCATGGTGCCGCCATCCTGGCCTTCTTGAATATCTCCCTAATCGCCCTCTCACTCTCGCCAAACCACTTACTCAATATCTCCGGACCCCTAACAGCGATGAAATTCGCATTAGACTCAGTGGCAACAGCCTTAGCAAGAAGCGTCTTACCAGTACCAGGAGGACCAAACAACAAAATACCCTTAGGAGGCTTAATCCCCATTTTCCTAAACCTCTCGGGGTACTTCAATGGCCACTCAATAGCCTCCCTCAATTCCTGCTTCACCTCCTTAAGCCCACCAATATCGCTCCACCTAACCTTCGGGATCTCGACGTGTATCTCCCTCAATGCGCTCGGCACTATCTCCCTCATGGCCTCTAGGAAGTCATTCATGGTCACCTTGACCTTCTCGAGGTCTTTCTTTAGCTCCTCAGGCTCCTTATTGATATCTATGATACCACTCTGTATTGCCTTTCTCAGGGCCCTCATCGCGGCTTCCCTAGCCAACGCTGCTAGGTCGGCGCCCGTGTAGCCGTACGTTATCTCAGCAAGCTTCCTTAAGTCAACGTCCTTCGCAAGCGGCATGTTCCTAGTGTGTACCTGGAGTATCTCGTACCTACCCTCAGTATCCGGCGGGTTAATCCAGATCTCTCTGTCGAATCTTCCTGGCCTCCTCAGTGCTGGGTCTACGGCTTCTGGCCTGTTTGTTGCCCCTATGACTATGACCTGGCCTCTCTCCTGGAGTCCGTCCATTAGGGTTAGTAGTTGGGCAACGACACGCTTCTCTACCTCGCCGGTTACTTCCTCCCTCTTCGGTGCTATTGCGTCGATCTCGTCGATGAATATTATCGCGGGCGCATTCTTCTTCGCCTCCTCGAAGATCTCCCTAAGCTTCGCCTCAGACTCACCGTAGTATTTAGACACTATCTCGGGGCCATTTATCGCTATGAAGTAGGCGTTGGCCTCAGTAGCAACAGCCTTCGCAAGCAAAGTCTTACCAACACCAGGAGGACCAATCAACAAAACACCCTTAGGAGGCTCAATACCGAGGTACTCAAATATTTCTGGGTGCTTGAGCGGCAACTCGACGAGTTCCCTAATCTTCTCCTTAGCCTCCTTAAGGTCACCAATGTCCTCCCAGGTAACCCTTGGTATGTTTATGTTCTCGACGGGCTTCTCGTATATCACGAGGTTCGTATCCTCATCAATCACCACGGGTGCGTCGTTCGGCTTGGCCTGCACTACCTGGAACGTGAGTGGTTGACCCAGCACCTGTATTTGCACTAGGTCGCCCTCCATGAGTATGTAATCCCTAAGCTTCTGCTTTGTATACTGTACGAAGTTTTGATCAACGCTTATCGTCATGTTCACCGGCGCCAGCTTAACCAGAACGGCCCTCTTTGCCTCAACCTTCTTCACCCTAACCTTCTGGTCAATCTCGACATTGGCATTCTTCCTAATAATGGCGTTCATCCTAATGATGCCCTTACCCTCATCCTCAGGTAATCCGTACCAGACCTTGGCCGCCGTCCTCCTCCTACCTTCAATGAGGAGCACCATGCCTGGCTCAATACCGTACCTCCTCATTACCTCAGGGTCAACCCTAACTATTGGTCTCTGCGCATCCCTTTGCTTAGCTTCTTTAACTATCAACTCAATCCACTCATCAGAGTGGCTGCTCTCCATCATGGCACTCACACAGTTAATTTAATAACGTGATTAAAAACTTACTGCGTTTTTAATTCGTGGCTGAATCGTGACGGCCTAGAAGCCTAGCCTCGTGAAGTACACAAGCTCTATGCTGCCCACACCCTCTATACTGCTTAGTATGTTCTCCACCTCATCGCTGGAGTGCTCCCCTGATTCTTCGGGCATCCTTACGTAGATCATGAGCGCCTTTATGCCAAAGCCTATGTCCTCCTCCTCCACCTTATCAACCCTGTACTTAGGCTCCAGCGCCTTCTTTATCGTATTCTTTAGCTCGTCATAATTAACGTCCGACCTACTCGGTGTAACCCTGTACACAAGGTATACCTCCGCCATAGCGGGCATGGGTAAAGCCAGTATTTATTAAC
>JAKMAE010000079.1 GCA_022014875.1 Vulcanisaeta sp.
CCAGTACACCAGTGGCTGTTATCACCCTAAGTACATCCAGTGTTTGGTCTGTCATCAATAATGTTGATGAATTATTAAGAAAATGGGCATAACGCGTCTACCCGGCTTGGTGCTATAGACATAGCTCTAATCATTTAAAATAACAACCCTAAACTCAATGCTAATTCGATTCCCGCAGGAAATCATGCCTTTAGGAACTGCCTTGCGGCTATGATTAATGGGTCCCAGACCTGGGTTACCGCGGGTAGGTAGGCCATATCCGTGAAGAATAGGTCCTCAACCGTTGCGCCCTTCATTATGAGACCGGCTACTGTATTCACCTTACCAAGTGCGTACGAGCCGTCATCACTCATGATCTGGGCCCCAAGTATTTTATGTGAGTCCTCATCGATTATGAGCTTTATGATTACGTCGCCACCGCCTGGGTAGTACCTAGCCCTAATCCTGGACCTAATTACCGTGCTCGCCGGCTTAAAGCCGTAATTCCTAGCCTCCCTCTCGGTTAGGCCTGTGGTTGCTATGTATAGGTTCATGAACCTGGTCATTGACGTCCCGGCAACGCCGGGGAACCTCATGCTAAACCCGGCAATGTTACTGCCGGCTACATAACCCATCTTATTGGCCGTTGTACCGAATGGGTGCCAGTACGGCTTGCCGGTTAGGACGTGCCTGGTCTCAGCAACGTCACCAGCCGCGTAGACGTTATTGCGGCTTGTCCTCATGTGCTCATCGACCCAAACAGCCCCAGTCTCGCCAATCCTAAGCTTTAGCTGCCTTGCCAGTTCGGTGTTTGGTTTTATGCCCGTGGCCAGTATTACCAGGTCAACCACGTACCTGCCGGAGTCCGTAACTATTACCTGCGAATTACCATCCACCCCAACCTCAATGAGCTTCTCACTAAGTCTTAACTCGACGCCGTGCTTCAACAATTCATTAATCACGTACCTACCCATGTCCTCATCCAATGAGCGCCGCAGCGGGTGGCTGGACCTACCTATCATAATGACCTCCTTACCCCTAAACCTAGCGGCCTCAGCCACCTCAAGCGCTATGTAGCCAGTGCCTACAATACCGATCCTCCTTGCGGCATTCAACAATTCCCTCAGCCTCGCGGCATCCGCCGGGTGGTGTATAGTGACTACGCGGTTGCCCTCGATGGGTACGTCGGGTATTGATGGTGATGCGCCTGTGGCGAGCACTAGGTAGTCCCAATCAATCCTAGAACCACTGCTTGTCACTACATAACCATCGCCAACCTCGACCACTGCCTCGTTAAGCCTAACATCGATCTTCCTAACACTCCTGAAGTAATCCGGTGTGTAGTGCATGAATAGGTCGAAGTTATCGAATAACCCAGCGAGGTAGTAAGGTATGCCGCAGGGCGCGTGGCTGACGATGCCCGTCCTCTCTATAACTACTACCTCGGCATCGGGCCTTAACCTCCTAACTCTGGATGCTGCGCTCATCCCAGCGGCGCCACCCCCAATGATAACTACGCGCATATCAATACCCAACAGTGCGCCTAAGTTCGTTATTTGCGGTTTGCAGTAATTTAAAATAACTACCCCTGGATTAGGTACTGGTAGTGATGAGTAACGAATCAGCACTAGCCAATGTGCTGGATTTAATGAAAAGGCTCGAGATTGAATTAACGATGCTGTACAGCAACTTAGCAGGCATAACCCATGACCCAGCGATTAACCTGGTTATGAGGAAGATATCCATCGAATCCGCAGCGCATAGCTATATCTTAACAATGATTGGGCATCTCGTGAGGGAGTGCCCGCCGAGGCGGGTTATGGAAACGGAGTACCTAGTCTCGATGCAGGGCAAGATCGAGGAGTCGCTGCGACACATCGATGAGATTAGGGGTCTCGTGAATTCCAGGGGGAAGGTTGATGAGGAGGCCACAATCTCGTTCATAGTTAATGAATTAAGCGAGCTCGAGGGCTTCGAATCAAGCGCTACCCAGGTGTATAGTTTCCTGCTCAGGAGTTACCTGCCAATAACGAGCACGAGGGCCAACCCCAGATGTCGTACTGTGTCGAAACTAATAGTGAGACTTCTTAAGGGAATTTCAGACGATGAGAAGAGTCATGGTGAATTACTAAGGGTGCTCGGGGAATTACTGGGCAGGGAAAGGATTAAGAAAGGTTGACCCAACCACGCGAAAACGTGGGTAAGCAAGCCCTCTTCCTTAGGGAGTCAACGGGGCTCGTTAGGGAGGTTGGACCATTAACTGCCCTGCTCATGAACCTTGCGTTTATAGCCTTCCCAACAGGCTTCCTACTCCTCGTATCCAGCACCTTCAACTTCCCAAGGGGAGACCCATTAATTGCCATTGCCGTGTCCGCGGTATTATTCATACCACTGACGGTGTTGTTGAACAGGGTTGGCGTTACCTACTACAGGACGGCCAGTGATTACGTATTCGTAACAAGGAACCTAAACCCAGCCGTGGGCTTCGCCTCGATCTTCATGTTCACGATACTCCAGATGTTCTTCAACGCGGTATTGATAAGCCTTGGGTTAACCAGTGGATTAGCACCAACGCTCTACGCAATAGGTCTCTCAAGTAACGATAAGGCCCTCATAACCATCAGTGAATCCCTAATGAATAACCCCACGGTGATCTTCACCGCAGGTACCATCGTATTTGCCGCATTGATAATAATTAACGCCCTATCCGTAAAGGCGGGTAAGTACCTGGCCTCATCCCTCTCAATACTTGGCCTACTCACATTCATACTAACCGTGGCGCTCCTACGTTTAGACGCCCCGTTGATTACCGCGGCAATAAATAGAGCCGCACCGGCAATACAAAGCCAGGCACTGGAGGTTGCGGGCTCACTGCCTAGTCATGGGGCTTTGCTGGACACTGTCTACTTAATACCGTACCTGGCCTATGTATTCCCATTTATAAACTTCGTCCTATCGATCGGCGGTGAGTTGAGAAGGGGTAAGACAATGCCCATAGCTATATACGGAGCCTACGCCATAAGCGCCGTGCTCCTACTGATTGGTGTGTGGTTAACGATTTCGGCAATAAACATCGATTATTTAAATGGGCTCTTCGCCATATATTACGGACTCGCACCGTCGGTCACGTACCCAAGCACGCTACCACCACCGTACCCCCAGGCACTGCTTATACTCGCGGTTAAAAACCCAGTCATCCAGTGGTTGATCGCGATCGGCTCATTCACGTGGTATGTGAGTCTTGTCTCGGTATTGATAATACAGATCGCCAGGTACCTACTTGCGCTTTCATTCGATAGGGTCCTACCCTCGGCCCTAGCCTACGTAAACCCGATCACCCACACACCAATTATTGCCCATGCCACGGATTTTGCAGTAACGATATTACTGATGTACCTATATGACTTCAGCATATCGCCGCTACTCACGGCGACGATGGACGTGAGCACCCTCGTCACAATACTCATGTACTTCATGGTAATAACGCTCACGGCCACGGTATTGGGGGTTAGGAGCAAATCCGCAACCACGGCGGCGTTGGGCGCGTACACCACGGGCCTATTCGCATGGATTGTTTATCAGGAGGTGGTAAACCCATTGGCATACCTATTCATACCCACGATTAACGCATACATAGTGGGGTTCTTCGCGGCCTTGTTCATAGCAGGCCTGGCGATATACTACGCGGTTAGATACTATAGGTTGAAATTTGACAACATAGACATAAACCTACTCTTCCGGGAAATACCGCCTGAATGAGCAATCCTCAATCAATTCTATATAAAGGCAATTAATCAGCACTAGACCCCTCTTCACGTATCTGCCTTGCCGGCGATCATCACACGGGGATAATCCATGGCCTAGCTTTTAAGTAGTTACCGTGCTGTGCAGCCATACATAAGTTATTAATGACGGTAATGGGCAAGTGGATCATTTAGATAAATCGAAACACCTATATATTCCCTCACATGGCATTGATCAGTAGTGGGGGTGAGGATAAACCCAGCACTTTGCATTAGGTGCCGTGGGGAGTATAACCTATGCGGACTTAGTTACTGCCCTGTACTGGCGGAGTTGAGGGCACGGTACGCATTGAGGAGGGTGAGTGGTCGTAATGAGGTTGATGGGTCATCACCACCCAGCGTCTTCATTGGCCGTATTGGTTACCCCAGGGTTAATGTTTACCCAGCAACCCCTCCAATGCATGGTGACACCAGGGATCTCGAGAACCCCAAGTCCTGGATTAACATGAGGCTTGAGGACTTCGTATCGAGTCGGTTATCCCTGATAAGGGGCTCAATAAGTGTTAGGGTCCAGGATGCCAGGGACCCACCTAGGCTTCTCCATGACGTGCAGGTCATGGCGCTATCCGAGGGCCCGGTGGATTCCGAGTTAGTGTTCGAGAAACCCGTTGGTGATAGGTATGTATTTGATGAACACGCACCGCCGTTCGGTCCCTCATCACCGCTCAGATCCCTTAGGTTATCCACATTACCACCCCCACCCAGGGTTGTGGAGAAGGTATACAGCGACACAGACCTAAACGCTACAGAGGCGATACTGAGGCTGTACGACTCGGGCATTGACGTCCACGTGATATCTAGGCTCCTCAGTGTTGGGGCTCTCGGTGTTGGCATTAGGAGGAGACTTGTACCAACCAGGTGGGCCATAACGGCCGTGGATAAGCAGGTCTCGGATAGATTACTCAGGGAAGTACGTGGCTACCCATTGATCAATGAGTACAGGGTCTACGTGAGAACTATACGCGACAACACGTTCGTGGCAATACTGGCACCGCATACCTGGCTCTATGAGTGGGGTGAGGCCTGGTGGCCTGGCTCTACCTGGAATTTATGGGGCGGTGATGTGGCTCTCGAGCTGGATTACGAGGATTATTGGGGACGTGATGAGTACCCATCAATAGGTGGTTGTTACTACGCCGCCAGGATAGCCGCGCTGGAGGCGTTACGTAGCATGCGTAGGCAAGCCGCCGTAATTCTCTGGCGCGAGATCTACCCAGGGTTTAACCTACCCATCGGTGTTTGGTGGGTTAGGGAGAATGTAAGGGCGATGCTCAATGGACCATACGAGAAGTTCAATGATCTAGGCGAGGCGCTCGCCTACGTATCCAAGTTCCTAAAGTTACCGATTGATGCGTGGGTCTCCAGGTCCTACGTAATACGTAAGTTAACGAAACAGCCAAGCCTAGCCAGGTGGTTAAATAGGTGATTCTGGAGATGGGCGCTAAGGCCACGATGGGTGGCGTAATAATTAAGGAGATCACTGTCAAGAACGCCCTCACCAGATCCGGCCTACCGGAGTATGACTACGCCCTAAATCCATACCTCGGTTGCCAACACGGCTGTGTTTATTGCTACGCAATGGAGTTCACAAGGGGCGAACCCGGCATTAACTGGGGCGGGGTCGTTTACGTGAAGGCAAACCTAGTACAAGTGTTGAGCAGGGAGGTTAGGAGGTTCAGGCCGGGCATTGTCGGCCTATCCACAATAACAGACCCGTACCAACCAGTGGAGTCTAGGTATAGATTAACTAGGCGCTCAATCGAGGTTTTATGCAACGCGGGCTTCCACGTAAGTATTCAGACGAAGTCCGCACTAATCATTAGGGACCTAGACCTACTGAGGAGGTGCTCGGGCAGTGTTGATGTTGGGTTCACAATAACCACGATGAGGGATACGTATAGGTTGATAGAGCCCATGGCGGCGCACCCCCTGGCCAGGGCCTCGGCATTAAGACGGATCAGTGAGTTAGGTATTGAGACCTGGGTATTCCTAGGCCCGATAATACCTGGCATAAACGATAGGAGGGAGGATTACGAACCAATAATAAGGCTCGCCAGGGACACAGGGTCTCAATTAATAATCGATAGGTTTAGGCCGAGACCGTTGGTGATTAAGGTGATGAGTAATAGGCTCGGCCACGTTAATACGCCGTCCAGGTCCTGGTGGAGCGTGGTCCTTAAGGACGTACTAGCCCTATGCCGTGAATATGGCGTAGAGTGTATGAGCGCGGAGGATGAGTGGGGTATGGCTAGGGGTAGGAAGCGGTGATTAGAGCTTCAATTCGTTAAGTAACTTCTCGGCGGCTCTGTAGTTCTCCTCTATCTCGTCGTCCCAATACTTCGACAGGTACTCCCTGATTAACCTAAGTAATTCCTTAGCGACGTGTTGAATATCCCTAATAGCCTCCTCCCTCGTGGCATAATCACTGGCGCCCCTGTACAGGCCATTGTATGAGTACCTATGGAGGGCGAGCGCTGTCGACGTTAAATCAAGCACCTTATAACCAAGCTCCTCGAGCCTCTGCGATATTCCCTTCAGCCCTGTGGTTGGCGCGAGGAA
>JAKMAE010000080.1 GCA_022014875.1 Vulcanisaeta sp.
CCGCGCCCAACCACCTACACTGCATCTCACCCTCCCAAACAGGCAGTATTGGGCAACCACCGACGAATGCGGAGACCACGTCGGTGCCGCCGCTTATTGGTGCTAACCAAACATCCTCCTTAACCTTGGTGTAGACCCACTCGAAGCCCTGCGGCGATAACGGTGCCGCTGTAGAACCAATCTCCCTGAGGGTCTTCAGGTTGAATTGCTTGCCCGGCTCTATCGTGGACTTCATCGCGGCGTGTATGTAAGGTGCGCTGAGCCCCAGTATTGTTAAGCCCTCCTTCTCCGTTATTTCCCAGAAGGGTTCGAAGTTCCTAAACGTGGGATCGCCATCATAGAAGAGTATCGTTGTTCCAAAGAGTAGGGCGTTCACCGTGAAGTTCCACATCATCCAGGACGGGGTTGTGTACCACGTGAACTTATCGCTTGGTTTGTAATCCATGTGTAGACCCACCTTGTACGCCTCGAGGAGTACGCCCCCATGGCTGTGAACGACCGGTTTCGGTATGCCCGTGGTGCCTGACGTGAACAGGACCCAGAGTGGTTCGTTGAACTCCATGGGCTCGAAGGAAAGCCCCAGGCCCCTCACCTTCGTAACCTCCCTCCAGTCATGCACGGGCTTGTTGATGCTCAACTCCACGGAATCCCTCATGTTCGGTATAACCACGACCCTCTCAATGCCCTGGACCGAGTCAACTATCTGCTTTATATCGCCGTACTTATCGAAGGACTTGCCCCTGTAGGGGTAGCCATCAACCGCTATCAACACCTTAGGTTGGAGTATGCTGAGTCTATCAATGACGGCCCTAGGCGCCAACTCTGCACCAACGCCAACCCAGACCGCCCCCACGCTGGCGGTTGCTAATAGGGCAACCACGGCCTCGGGGACTTGGCTAACGTACGCAGCAACCCTATCACCCTTACCAACACCGACACTCCTAAGCCAATGGGCCAAAGCAGCAACCTCCCTGGCCAGTTGATCCCAGGTCAGGCTCCTCCTCACGCCATCCTCCCTAACGTAAATCACCGCCTCCTCACCCCAACGTGCAGCCTTGAACACGTGCTCCGCGTAGTTAAGCCTAGAGTTAATGAACCAACGGGCGCCCGGCATCCTGGCCGGCTCTAGGACCTTTGTGTAGGGCGTGTGCGAAGTAATACCGAAGTAGCGCCAAACAGCCTCCCAAAAGGTCTCCAGGTTGTCAACGGACCATCTCCAGAGCGTGTTGTAGTGCCTCACGTTCTCGAGCGGGTTATCCACAGATAACTCAAAACCCAGCCCATAGAACTCACGCAACCAATTAACGAACCTCAGGATATTCGAGTTCCTAATCACATCCGGACTAGGAACCCATAGTATCCTAGGCTCCTTAGACATATAACTGTTTTAATCATTGTAGTTATATAAAATTTACTCACGCAACGCTATTATTTTAACTATGTAAAATAAACCAGGGAACGGCGGTACAACGCACCGTTTAGGTAAAAAGTTTTAAAGCGGTCAATGAGTGGCTTCGTGGATGTCAAAAAAGCCTGAACAAAAGGCTGAGGGAAAGGCTGGAGCTAAGGCTGAGACTAAGGCAGCGGGTAAGGCTGCCGAGAAGGCTGCTGAAAAGCCTGCTGCCGCCGTTAAGGAGGAAGAGGAGGGTGCCGAGGCTGGTAGGAGGGGTTGGCTAACGGCTGCCGTGATACCGCAGGAGGAGTGGAAGGGGTTTAGGTACAGGGGCTACACGTTTGAGGAGATTTCCAAGATGTCGATGGAGGAATTCATAAAGTTACTACCAGCGAGGCAAAGAAGGAGCTTACTTAGGGGGTTGAAGCCTGAGCACAGGAAGTTGCTCGAGAAGATTAGGAGGGCTAAGAAGTTGATGGCCGAGGGTAAGAAGGTCACGATAAAGACCCACGCGAGGGACATGATAATACTGCCCGAGATGGTTGGCTTAACAATACTCGTGTACAACGGCATAACATACCTACCAGTGACGATAAGTCCATGGCACATTGGCCACTACCTAGGGGAGTTCGCAATGACCACAAAGATAGTCCAGCATGGCGAGCCAGGCCTAAAGGCAACTAGGAGCACACTCCATATTGCGTCCAAGTAATGAAAATCACCATATAACCTCATTTTCCCTACCCATAGGTATCTACGACCCTTTATTACCCATGTAGCCGTGGCATACCAAAAACTAAGCTCCTGGCTTAGTCGTGATCAGTCAGTATGCCCCTCACCATCGATCAGGGTGCACACGGTCATCACAAGCCGAATAATCGAGGACCGGCTTATAAATATGCTGCCCTAGGTAATGAACGGGGTGTTTAAATACGTGTTGAAAAATGCTTATAAACACTAAATTCACGGTAGTAGTCGAGTATGGCGTCGGTAAGTATAGATCCAAAGACTTTCTACGCCAACCCACCGCCTGGGAAGCCGTTTTACGTCAGATTCGTAGTGCCACCTGAACTTGCCGAGAAGGCCTACGAGATCCTGGCGGCAGCTAGGGAGACTGGCAAGATAAAGAAGGGGACCAATGAGGTAACGAAAGCTGTTGAGAGGGGGCTTGCGAAGCTTGTATTGATTGCGGAGGATGTTGACCCGCCTGAGATAGTTGCCCACCTACCAATACTATGTGAGGAGAAGGGCGTGCCTTACATCTACGTACCCAGTAAGGAGAGGCTTGGCAAGGCCGCTGGGCTTCAGAACACGTCGGCTGCCTCGGCCGTGATAATAGACCCTGGGCAGGCGGCTACCGAGCTGGAGAACTTGGTTAAGCAATTGAACGATGTTAGAGTGAAGGCTGGCCTAAACCCAATACAACTACCGCAACCACAGGCCGCACCACCCGCTGAGAAGGCTCCGGCTAAGAAGGCCGCTAGGAAGGGGTGAACCTAGGTGAGTGAGGGCGAGGCAAAGGTCGAGAGGCTTAGTCCTTATGAGGACGCCGTGGCTGCGGTGGTGGTGCAGATACTCGGTAGGACAGGCATAGCTGGCGAGGTTAGTATAGTTAGGGTTAGGATACTGGAGGGTAGGGATAAGGGTAGGGTAATCACTAGGAACGTTAAGGGCCCCGTGAGGGTCGGGGACATACTCATGCTGAGGGAGACCGAGCGCGAGGCTAGGAAGTTAACGGTTAAATAAGGTAAAAACACCGCCAACCCTTCTAAAATGCTGATTCGCAAATTCATACATACCCACGGGTGTGTATTGGTAAACCTTAATATACTAAGCAATACGGATTGCCTTAATGGTTAGGAAGCTCACCATTGAAGACCTAAAATTGGTTAGGATGGTCCACGACCTAGACGTGGATGTTAATAGGGGTCTCGTGGTTTTTACCGTATCTAAAATCTCGGATTCAATCGATGATTACGAGAGGAATGTCTGGCTTTACGATGGTAAATCACCGAGGCAGTTAACAAGGGGTAATAGTGATTTCTCGCCTAGGTTTCTGAGCGATGGGTCCGGCATCGTGTTCCTCTCAAGGAGAGGCCTCGGTAAGGACGAACCTGGCGTTGGCCTATGGCTGCTTAGGTTTGATTACGGCGAACCCGTTAGGCTCGCTTACGTAAGGGGTGGGGTTAGTAATGTTCGCGTTGTTAATAACGAGGTGTTTTTCCTAAGCAATGTAGGCCCTGTGCAGGAAGATGTTAAGGTTGTGGAGGAGTGGCCCCTGTGGTTCAATGGTAAGGGGTTTGTGCACACGTACAGGACTCACCTATTTTCCCTGGACCTAAGCGGTGGGTTGAGGCAGTTAACAAGCGGTGATTTTGACGTTGTTGCGTACGATGTGAGGCCGGGTGGCGAGGAGGTAGCGGTTGTTGTGAGTACTGACCGTTTTAGGCCGTATAGGAACGAGATTTGGCTAATTAACTTAAGAAGGGGCGAGAGACGCAGTGTCCTGAGTAATTACAGCGTCTCGGCCGTAAGGTTCTCCCCAGATGGCAAGTACCTGGCATTTGTCGGTAATGACCTACACAGGGGCTTAGCCACCCACGACCATGTGTTCCTAGTTAATCTCGAGACCAACGAGGTGATTGACCTAATGAGGGGTGTTGACCGCAGCGTTGGTAATAGCCTAAATAGCGATGTTAGGGGCGCACCACCACCAATTAAGCTACAGTGGTTGGATAATTACGTATACTTCGTAATGATGGATGGCGGAACAGCTAGGCTGGGTAGGGCCCGTGTCGATGGTGGTGTCGAAGTCGTTATTGGAGGTAATAGGAGTATTGAGGACTTCGCCTTGGTGAGCCACGACTTGATATATTTCGTAGCGATGGAACCAACACTACCAACAGAGCTGTACAAGTGGGTCGGTGGGGTTGAGGAGAGGGTGACGAACTTCAATGACTGGGTTAACCTAGTTAGCCTATCTAGGCCCGAGCCGTTCAGGTTTAGGGCGAGTGATGGTGTTGAGGTGGAGGGTTGGGTGATGAGGCCTGTGGATTTCCACCCAGGTATTAAGTACCCAGCCGTCCTGGAGATACACGGTGGTCCGAAGACTGCTTATGGCTACTCCTTCATGTTCGAGTTCCAATTATTGGCTAATGAGGGCTTCGTGGTGGTGTTCATGAACCCAAGGGGTAGTGATGGGTATAGCGAGGAGTTTGCGGACATACGTGGGCATTATGGCGAGAGGGATTACGAGGACCTTATGGAGGGCCTCGACTACGTACTTAGGAACTACGACTTCATAGACCCAAATAGGCTGGGCGTCATCGGCGGCTCCTACGGCGGCTTCATGACGAACTGGATTGTGACGCATACGGATAGATTTAGGGCCGCTGTGACGGATAGATCAATATCCAACTGGGTCAGTTTCTTCGGGACTAGCGACATAGGTCCTTACTTCGCAAATGACCAAATAGGAGGTGGCGAGGGCAAGGACTTTTGGAATTCCCTGGAGATCTACCTGGCCAAGTCACCAATAATGTACGTGAGGAATGTGAAGACGCCACTCCTAATAATACACTCGCTCGAGGATTACAGATGCTGGTTCGACCAGGCGGTTCAGTTATACACGGCGCTTAAGTACCTGGGCAAGGAGGTGAAGATGGTGGTGTTCCCAGGCGAGAACCATGACCTATCCAGGTTTGGCAAGCCGAGCCATAGGATTGCCAGGTTGAGGGCTATTGTTGATTGGTTTAGGGAGAAGCTGGGTAGTTAATTATTGCCTACTTAATTCCTCAATTACATCCTTGGTAACGTTGATAACCCTGACCCCCCTCTCAATCGCCCTCTTAACAATCTCGACCCTCTTCCTAAGGCCCACCGTCCTACCAATGACTATGGCCTCCCTCGTCGGGTCCACTTTATCCACATCCTCGGGCCTATGGACAATGACTAGCCTGAAGCCCGTTGGGTGTAGGTGCCTAACAAGCCTTGGCTTTCCATAACCAATCTTCACCCTCTTTGGGTAGCCCTTAATCTCAAGCCTTATCTTATTGTCATTGCCCTTAGGCCTACGCCAACTCTCCTTATGGGCAATCCTAAGGAACCTCCACTCATCCATCCTCATCCACCTCGGCTCCCTCCTCTCCATCAATATCCTAAGCTTCAACAAGCGCCTAAGCTTATCACTAAGAGTTGCCCTGGGCCTCGGCAACTTAATGACGACCGGCTTTGCCTCGGCCGGCTTAGCCCCAACACCCTGGACGACCTGCTGCTCAGTAACCTGCTGGCCAGCAGGCTGTTGAGACTGCTGTTGCTCCCCAATTGATTGCTCGGGCTTGCTCTCTGCGGACATCGCGAAACCACCTGGGTAACGCCTTTTTAAATTTATCATCAATAGACGTAGGCGAGGAGCACACCACCCACGTGTAATTGCCTAGCCTCTAAGTGCGATAGGACCCCCTTCGAAGTGCTGAGTATTAATATGCCAATATTCCTGGCGGGCAGGTACTTCTCCTCCCACATGCGTAGTTCTGAAACCTTAACGCTGAACCTGGGCTTTATCACACCGACATCGTTTATTTTACCGAGGAGTTGAACCTTGAACTTACCACCCCTACCATCCTCGATGAACTCGATCTCACCAACATAGCCATACCTCTGCATAACCCTGAGAACATTACCAACAAGCTTGGAAGACGGCCAAATAATCACCTCCCTATGACCCCTAGCCTCCGCATTCTTTATCATAGTCAACGCATTGGCTAACACGTCAAGCAGCACCATACAACCCACGCAGTAAAGGCATAGAATAAAAACTT
>JAKMAE010000011.1 GCA_022014875.1 Vulcanisaeta sp.
AGGATGCCTTTGATATCATGTTTAAGGACGAGAATAGAGTTGGTAAGGTACTATTGACACCGTAGAGCAACCTCGCTGCGGCAATGTTTAAATAGGGCTTTGGTTTTTGGCGTGTTGTATGGTTGACGTAAAGAGGCTGGCTGCGGAGATACTTGGTGTTGGTGAGTCCAGGGTCAGGATTAGCCCTGAGGCTCTCGATAGGCTTAGCGAGGTGACGACCAAGGCTGACGTGAGGGCTTTGATTAAGGAGGGGTTGATATACGTAGAGCCTGTTAAGGGCAATAGTAGGGGTAGATGGCGTAAGTATCATGAGAAGAGGAAGAAGGGCAGGAGGAGGGGTGTTGGTAGTAGGAAGGGCTCGAAATACGCGAGGCTTGACCCTAAGGAGGCCTGGGTTAATAGGGTTAGGGCGTTAAGGAGGTACTTAAACTCACTAAAGAGGAGGGGGTTGATCGATTCGAAGACCTGGAGAGAGCTTTACCTACAGGTCAAGGGCGGCAGGTTTGAGAGTGTGTCCGCGTTGAGGGCGTACTTAATAAGCAACAACCTCCTTAAACAACAAAGGTAGGGGACTACCTTAGAAATACTTATTAACCATCAATCCTCCGCTCTACGGGCATGGCGAGGAGCGGTCGTTATAAGGTTAAGTTTAGGAGGCGTAGGGAGGGGAAGACGAATTACTACAAGCGTAGGGAGATGATAAAGAGTGGCTTGCCTAGGCTTGTCATTAGGAAGACCAATAGGTACATAATAGCCCAGGTAGTAATCGCCAAGGTACCCGGTGACGTGACCATCGTAAGCGCAACCTCCAAGGAATTACTGGGGTTTGGTTGGAAGGGCGGTACAAAGAATACACCGAGCGCGTACCTGGTCGGTTTAATAATTGGGTACAAGGCGTTACTAAAGGGCATCAAGAAGGCCATACCTGACATAGGCCTTCACAGGCCAACCAAGGGCGCCCGCGTATTCGCTGTAATAAAAGGCGCCGTTGATGCTGGGCTTGAGGTCCCCCACGGCGAGGAGATACTGCCAAGCGAGGACAGGATAACTGGTAAGCACATTGCAGAATATGCGGAGAAGCTTAAGAGCGAGAATGAGGCGTTATTCAAAGCTCGTTTCTCAATGTACCTGGCAAGGGGTTTAGACCCTGTGGATTTACCGAGGCATTTCGAGGAGGTTAGGAAGAGGATCGAGGATTACTACATGAAGTGGTTTAAGAAGTTGAACATAGAACTACCACAGAAAGCGACTGAGGAGTAATTGCTACTTTTGCATCATCTTCAATTCCTTTTGACAGATTTTACTAGACGGTAGAATCATTAACTACCTTATTTACGGCTTATCCTAGGCGTGTTTTACTTTCCATTCTACACTTTAACCTGTGGTGAAAGCTTTATAAGAATGTTATTAATGAATTATAACTTGGTGATTGATCAATGGGAGGCGAGGTAAAGCTGTCGCGTATACACTACGTGATATTCCTCAGCTATTCCTTCACGTTCTTAATATGGGGTTTCGTAACAACAAGCGGAGTCATGACTCTTGATTATTTCTCGAGGTACATACCCAAATTCCTACTACCAATCTCCGCAGCAATGGGGCCACTGTTCCTAATGGTTGGTAATACCTTAATGGGTAGGTTAGCCGATGTTGTTGGTAGGAGGGGTATTTACGTATTCACAATGAGCCTATACACAGTTGGTCTGCTCGGTATGGCCATATCGCTGTTGCTGCTCAATACCGTGTCGACCGAGGCGGCGTTTATCGTGTTTCTAATATCATACGCGCTTGCGGAGATTGGCGTAGGTGGTGAGGAGCCACCGGCGTTGGCGGCAATTACAGAGCTTATGCCACCCAATAAGAGGGGGTCCATGCTTGTGTTGATTACAAACTTCGATAACGTAGGTGCCGCCCTGGCGGCTCTAATACTTCTCCTAGCACTGCTATGGGGTACCCAATTATCGGCTGTGTGGACCATGATCGCATCAGCCCTCTTCGTGGTTGCCGTAGCCGTGGTTATTAGATTGGTGACGCCTGAGTCCGTTAGGTGGTTGATGGTTAGGGGGAAGGTGGACATCGCTAAGAGGGTTGCCGAGGAGAAGGGGTTGACGTACGCATTGTCCGAGTCGCCGGGGCAAATAAATGTTAGGTTTCCACCGACGTGGTTTAGAGCATCGATACTATCACTGCTCGGTTTCACCCAATTATCGACCTATGGACTAATGGCCTTCTACATAATATACCTACCGTCACTGCCATTCTCGAGCAACGAAGCACTGGCGACCCAGGTCCTTCTCTGGGCCAATGTTGGCGCATCCGTGGCGGGCCTAATCGGCCTTGTTATTGATAAGATTGGGAGGAAGATATTCACCTTATTGTCATACTTAGGCGGTTTACTTACTATGATACCCATATTCCTAATCTACGGTGTCATGTCAAAGAACACTATCAGCTCGTCTTTACCTGTGTTTTACGTGCTCTTATTCCTAAATATGGCGTTTAGCGAGTTCGGTTGGGCAGTAAGGATAATGCTAGAGCCTGAATTATTCCCAACAAAGGCTAGGTCTACCTGGGTTGGTATTGTCAGGCTGATTTCGTGGGGTGTCTACGTAACGTTAATATATTACTTACTTGCTAATGCGGATGTATTTACGTACCTACTCTCAAACCTCATCCTCTACGTAATCGGTGCAGTTGCAGCACTTGCCTGGTATGTATGGGGCGTGGAGACCAGGGGCTTACCCGTTGACGTGCTGGACCGCGCGGCTGGTCAATGATTAGAAATAGAATAATTGTTCTGATTTAATCGTGATTATGTACTAAATATTTTTGTTTTATCCCGTGTTGGTATTTAAAAATGATTGAAAAAGATTTTTAATACCAAGTAAGGCAAAAGTTTCGCCTTATCCGTCACCCTCCCAAACCCAATGGGCTTCTCAGGTGATTGATATGGTAAGGCGGTACCTAGCACTGGCGATGTTGGCATCGGCCCTGTGGGGAGTCTCGTACCCACTCACGTACTTAGCCCTGAGATTTTATGATGCAGGTCAGTTAATAGCATGGACATACCTATTCTCCACCGTGTCATTAATGATTATCCTGGCGTTCAAAGGACTTAATGGCAGGTCTGTAATCACTGGCCTTGCGCTGTCACCCATTAATTACGTAATGGTTTACCTGTACACGGAGCTTTCAGGATCTGTCGGTGGGTTGACAGCATTGGTAAGCACTGGTTACTTAATCCCACTCATACTCATTGATTACCTGGCTAGGAGGAATTTCAATATTAAATATATAATATCGACTATAACACTGCTCGCTGGCCTGTACCTATTGTTCCAGGGATATGATGATTCCATATATGTGGCGGTAGCGCTAATGGTACTCAACCTAGTATATGCACTGGCCCTTTCGTACATAAACAATGCAGATGCGCTAAGCCTCGTGTTTGGTCAGTCTATCGGTACATTATTAATATCCATAACACTACTACGCAACGCGGTTATGCTTAATCCTCAATACATCTATTACCCATTGGTATTGGCCCTCATAGGCAATACCATACCCTACACACTCTACACGTTAGCAATTAGAGAATTAGGCCCCGTAGAGACCTCACTCACCGCGTCCATGGAGACCATAAGCTCGCTCATCGCATCCATACCAATGCAGCAGATACCAAGTAACCCACTTGCATGGACATTACTCATCATTTCAATACTCTCAATAAGTCTCGATATGCGCATTCCCAACATGGGAAGGCATGGACATATCCTGGAAATTGGCGGCCCTGATTATTGCGGAATTGACGTAATCCATGTAGTACAGCCGCGATTCATTAATGAAGATTACCAAACACCAATTACCAAAATTGCCAGGGCATTAACATTCAGCGCCTTAGGTAAGAGGAAGGTGATATAGCTACGGCTCAAGCCTAAAGCGATCTCTTGGGTACAGCACAACCTCGCGGATGTTGGTCCTCCTAAGCAAAACCATCATTAACCTATACAGGCCCATCCCCCAACCGGCGTGAGGCGGCATTCCATAGTCGTAAACCATTAAGTGACTCTCGAAATTCTCCGGATTCAACCCCCTCCTCTTAAGTGCCTCGACTAGTTGCTCCTTAATGTGTATCCTACTGCTCCCTGAGGCGATCTCCAACCCATCAATGACCAGGTCAAACGATTCACTAATCCTCGGGTCACTCTCGAGCGGTTTTGTATAGAATGCCCTTATATCCGTCGGGAAGTGTATTATGAAGAATGGCTCGCCAAACTCCTCACTAAGTATTTCCAAGCCTCTCTTCGGTATATCCTCGCCCCAGTTCATCCTCAACCCCCTCTTTTCTAGTATCCCTAACGCATCATCATACGTGATCTTCCTAAATGGCTTCTTTGGCACCGTGACCTCAATACCGTATTTATTAAGTTCGTCCTTAAACACATCAGACACCCTCCTATAGACATTGACGATTACGTCCTCCAACACATTCATTACATCCATGTAGTTCGCAAAGGCCTCCTCAATATCGACAGATATGAATTCGTTTAAATGATAATTCGTGTTGTGCTTCTCAGCCCTGTATGCCGGCGCTATTTCGAAAACCCTCTCGAGACTCGCGGTCAATTCCTCCTTGTAGAGCTGGGGGCTTTGGGCTAGGTAAGCCACCCTTTCGAAGTACTGTACGGCAAATAGTTCAGCACCACCCTCGGTGCTCGTGACTATGATCTTTGGTGTGAAAACCTCGATAAATCCATGGCTATACAGCGTCTCCCTAATAACACGCGCAACCTCACTCTCCACCCTGAATATTAACAGGTTAATCGGCCTCTTTAGATCCACAGGCCTAAACCTCAGTCTCGTATCCAGGTCGGTCGCTACCGAGCCCCATATATCAATTGGCAGGGGCTTTGACCTAGCCACCACGTACACCTCGCTTGGAAAGACCTCAACACCTGCCTTAGCTATCCTACTGGCCTTAACGACACCCCTAACCACCACAGCATCCTCCCTATTCAACGTCGACACCACCGACCACACATTATCGGTCACGGAACCTCTTTTCACAGTTAATTGAACAATCCCCTCCCTGTCCCTGAGGAGTATGAATTTTATATTACCGAGATCCCTCACATCCCAAACCCAACCAGCAAGTACTACCTCCTTACCGTCCAGCTCTGGCCTAATATCCTTGGTCCAGTGGGTTTTTCGCGGAAATTCCACGTACGTTGTGAATAATTTAATAATTTAAGGATTGCGATCACTTGGTTATCTCAACCCTAATATTTGTACCACTTATTTGACTAAGTACTTTAGCTAGCTCGCTTGGTTTAAACGGTAGTCTCTTGAGTTCGCTCCTGGCTATCCTAACGATGGTTTCCGTAGTCCCATCTGGGAGCCAGGAGGTTGATATCGTCAGAATACGCGCTGGCGAGGCGAGCTGAGTCGCTAGTTCGTTTATGTTAACGCCCCTCTCCACAATCCTAACCCTCTTATTTAGGGCCCTCTCCAGGTCATGCTCTATTTGCTGTATTACCGCCCGCGGGAGCGCCTTTACTCCCTTAAGCACAACTATTACTAGATCGCCGATTTCGTAGGACTTCACATACTCAACATTCCTCAGAACCTCCTCCATCTTCCCCGTCGCTATATTCAGCAATGCGTCGGTAACTTCGACGTCAAGCATGGAATATTCTCCGCTGTCTAGTAGTGATTGGCATTTATTGCAGAATACCCTGGTTTTAACGCAAAATGTGCAGAACGGTATTTTCATTCGATACACTGGGAATTCATAGGATTAATAAACCTTTGCCTTAATGCCAACTGGGCTTTAGGTTGAACGGTGTTTCCAGTATTGTTTAAACCTTTTAATCAGGTCTAGCTAGGATTAATATTGCGTGGGCGTGGCCATAGAGGCGTACGGTCTTAGGAAGAGGTTCATTAGCTATGAACGCGTAGGATTCCTAAAGAGGAGGAGGGTTACCATTGAGGCATTGAGGGGCGTGTCATTTAGGGTTGGGTGGGGTGAGGTCTATGGGTTATTGGGCCCAAACGGTGCTGGGAAGACCACCACCGTGAAGATACTCGCCACATTACTCATACCGGATGGTGGGTACGCCCTGGTTAATGGTTACGATACGGTTAAGCAGCCGCAGGCGGTTAGGAGGAGTATAGGCCTTGTTCTCTACCCAGACAAGGGGTTCTACTCCAGGCTGAGTGGGTATGAAAACCTGGTTTACTTCGGTAGGCTGTACGGTCTCGATAAGCGCACGGCGCAGGCCAGGGCCAGGGAGTTGCTGGAGATTGTCGGCCTCAGGGAGGCCATGGATAGGCCCTACGAAGAGTATTCACTAGGTATGAGGGCTAGGTTGGCCATAGCCAGGGCGTTGATGCATGACCCACCAATACTAATCCTTGATGAACCAACAATAGGGCTGGACCCACTATCCGCCAGGGAGGTGAGGGAATTGGTGAGGAAGCTAAGTAAGGAGGGCAAGGCCGTGTTATTCACAAGCCACAATCTTTGGGAGGTGGAGGAGGTATGTGACCGCGTTGGCATAATAAACAATGGTTCCATGGTTATAGAGGGATCTCCCAGGGACATCAAGGACATGCTCGGTCTAAAGTACGTGGTTGAGGTGGAGGTGTTGGTTAATGGCCACGTAGAGGTCCTTAGGGAGGAGACGTTAACCCCTGTCCATACATTACGTAAGTTAATAAATGAGGCCGAGGCCCGGGGCCTCAACGTGATTAGGGTCAGGATCAATGAGCCATCCCTCGAGGAGGTCTTCGTAAGGGTGGTAAGGAGTGAGGGTAGGTAAGTTGGGTGCTCTATACGCAGTCATGATTAATGAGCTGAGGATCATAAGCAGGGAGCCGGGCGGCTTGGCATTGCTGGTAATACTCCCGTACTTCATAGCCGGCGGTACGGCCTTTATCGCATCATTCTTCACTAGGGTTACGGTAGGCACATTCACGAGGCAGTTCCTAGGGTTCGAGGTATTGATGCTATCATTAATAATGGTGCAGGTCGGGGCCAGGTTCCTATGGGAAGAGCGTAACGGTGGTAGGCTGGAGTTCCTGCTAATAAGCCCAGTGGGTATGTACGTTATATTATTTGGGACCTCCCTAACCATGGTTCTCGTGAACGTCGGCGCCTTTACCGTAGCATCCCTACCAGTACTTTATCTGAACTATGGCTTCGTGGGTATGGTGAAGCTAGCCCTAGCCCTCCTATTACTATTCATAGGCCTCTTCCCACTTTACGGTATTGGTTTAATAATAGCCGGCTTAATAATGAGATTTAACGATGCCAATGCCGTGATGAACATCATAGCGCCAATACTGACAATACTCTCGGGCTCGACTTATCCAGTATACGTGTTACCCTGGTGGGTTAGGGATTTGGTATACATATTACCTATGTACCAGACGTTCTATTCCATGTATATGGAAATAACAGGCAGGGCCTATGTTCACTTAGTAATTAATTTAATACTCTCAGCAGTCATATACCTACTACTTGGTGGGACTATTTATGCAAATCTCGAGAAGGACTTTAGGAAAAAGGGCGTTTGACGAATTAGCAACTGAGGTTTGGAGGGGGCTTTTGCTGTTATTCTCCAGGCCACTAACGATATTGATCAACATCCTCACCGCACCGCTCTGGTTAGTGTTCTTCATACTAACGCTTAGGGGCTTCGGCGTAGAATCATTGAGTAACCAGGTGCTTCAATTGTTCCTATGGTCCGCCTACGCCTTCACCCTATACTCAAGTTGGTTATGGGGGTTTGGGCATGGAATAATCGAGGAAAGCGGTGAGGGCGTTCTCGAGAGTTTAATGTCGATAAAGGGGGACCTGCTGAATCACATACTTGGTTGGGGCATCGCCTACTCAATCTACACGCTCCTGGACCTGGCGGCGCTCGCCCTAAGTTTCTACCTAGTGTTTGGCTTAGTGATTAAGGTAAGCAACCCCGCGCTCCTAGTACTCTCCATAGTACTGGCATCCCTCGAATTACTCTTCATATCGTCAATATACGCAATGCTCGTTATCAGGCTTAGATCCAGCTGGGTTATCACTGATATAGTGCAGTTCCTAATGCCGTTGCTCGGCGGCTTAATACCAAGTGAGGCAGGTAAGTACGTGATGTTAATTAATGAGTACTCACCAATCGCGTACCCATTCGTACTGATGCGCGAGTCAGCCCTTGGCTACCCTGAATTACCAATGCCAATACCCTACCAATTAATTATCTCGTTGGTAACAATAACAACGCTATCCGTAGTAACCGCGCTCATCATTAAGATATTCGATAGGCGATTGAGGTATGAGGGCAAGCTAGGGCTGGCCTAATTAATTACTTAATTACTCGGTGCATCACCAACGCCGTAATTACTATGACCATAAATACTATGTAGATCACGACCTCGTACTTAAGCACGATAGAGGCCATATTGACCTCATCAACACTACCTCTAGTCAATGCCTGCACCAGTAGGTACCTCGACAACTGCGCCAGTGGGTCGTAGGGCCTAGACAATGCCTCCCGGTAATCACTCAATACCTCATTCACCAGGCTCCAATTACCGCTGGTTATTGCATTTACTATAGTGTCGTTTAAAAACCGTGGATTACCTAGCTCATTGAGGAGCCTCTCCGCCTCCATGTATGTTGGTGGTACGACAAAAACAGCCACCTCACTCTCATTGTTGACGCCTAGGTAATTAACACTTAGCAATAGGGTTAATGGACCCAGTGATTGTGGGGTGTACATGCTCGACCCGTTGATAAGGACTGGTGCCGGCACCCTTGACCCATTCAGGAATGTCGCGTAGGCGGTGACTGTTCCATTAAGTATTAGGGGCCTGCCGTCATAGTAACCAACCACATTGCCCAGCCAGATATTCAGCGCATCCCAATAACTCACTGATCGTGAGGTTAGGGTATAGATCGACACCTCAATTACTAAGGCACATTCATAATCGAATTTGAAGGGTAGGGTCGTATTTGCCATGACCGTGATCGTTTTGTTTACGCAACCGTGTAGGGTCACGTTAACGGGTAGCTCCACCGCGGGTACATCATTGATTGTTACGTTCACATATTCCTGGTGTCCAACAAGTACGAATGGCGTAGTCTCCACCTCAATGCTTAGCAACTCAATGCTGGCTATTGTTATGTTCTTCGAAGAAAGTGGGCCCAGGGCAACAGTGAGTAGGTAAAAGCCTGGCGTTGTCGGCTTTATATTTGCGTTAACGGTTACGGAGGCGTTTGGGGGCAGGTTTACGGTGCTTACCTGTGATAACGAACCATTTAAATAAACATGCAGGGATCCTCGATACGCCAGAGTCGGTGGTGTCGATATGCTAATGCTAACATTGATCGCCTGTGGGTATATGGTTACCTCGGGAGATTGCAGTGATATGCTTGGTGTTGGCCTTGTTAGTGTTACATTTGTAAAGCCCGTGTTTATTATCAAGGCTGTGTAGTTCGCGGGTAATACGCGGGTCACGAGTAGTGATGAGTTCTCAACCTCATGCCCAAGTACTAGGTATCTGTATGGCCCATATACGCTTATGTTTACGTAAACGTACTCATAAGTATCAGTTACGTTCCATAAATAATCAACAACGCTTATTCTCGGCGGTGTCAACACTACGGTTGATTCTATGGTAGTGCCCGTGAGGGTTAGGGTTATGAGCTGGCCGGTATATGTCACGTTTAATACGCCCTGTACATACCCCGACGCGCCACATGGCGCCTCCACGTCCCCTATGTATGTATTATTTATGGAAAACACCGCCCTATAAAGCACTGGGTAACCTGGGCATTTCTGCGACGTGAGCGTCACCGTCACATTTATAATTGCCCACCCCGGCGCCAATAAGACGACCTTGGGCGTCAAGGTTATTATTGGGGGTGCCAGGTTTATTCTCAGTACCGTTATTGTGTACGTACTATAATTAATATAGGCCAACCCAGACAAGCCACTCACCGTCAATTGTTCCTCCCCTACATTGTTTATGTACACGTTCACGATTGTGCGGTTACCGTTTAGGTAATACTCCGCATTTACAATATTGACCTGCGCCGGCGTTACGCTATAGCTTAGGGACAATGCGGTGGTTGGGCCATTGTAGAGGTAGACATAGCCCTGGCCACTACTTATTGTGGAGTTTGTGAAGAAGTAGAACTTAACCGTTACCGTCTGCCCTGGATTAAGCAGTACCGTTTCGTTAGCCGGCTCGAAGTGGATCATTGGTTCGTAAGTATTGGTTGGGCTTGGCGGTGAGGAAACCGCCACCCTCGTCACTATGGAAATGCTTGGATTGGGATTATCTATACTCAGCACTAGGTAGCCAGAACTATTGCCTGTGAGGTATAGCGTTGGCTGCGTTATCAAGCTTATCGATGGTTGCTGCAGTGAGACCGAGGTTAATGTAGACAAACCATTGTACGTGACATTAATCGTGTACGTCCCCCATCCAATCCCCGTGAATGTCACCTCGGCATAACCATTATCCGCAGTCACCATCGTACCATTAACGTAAACATTACCGTTGATTGGCGATGTACCATAAGTCACGTATAGTTCCAGGGATAGCGTTTCATTCAGCACGTAGTATGTTCCATAAACAACCCTAGCCGTGATGCTTGGTGCGTAATTAATTGTTACCGTTACTGACTCACTCGATGTTGATGGGTTCACAATCGCCATGTACAGGGTCGTGTTTGACACGGTGAATGCTGAGCCCAGTTGTATGTTACTGCTTACCGCGCCCCCGCCCACCGTTACCTCAATAGTCCCGGTACTCGGTAGTTGGATTTCGTAGTACTGGGCACTAAGTCCCTGGAGGCTCACGTTGAACGTGTACGTATTACCACTTACGCTTATTGTCTGAAACGTGGGCGTGTACGTTGTCCCACAGAGGTCTTGTCCGTGCACTATCGATAGTAGGTACTGCACATAGTAGTTGTCCAACCATGAATTAACCACTGAGTCGCCGGTGAATACATTAGCCTCTATCGTGGCTGGGCCGATACCGTTCGATATTAACCAGTAAATGAAGGCTGAGTAGTAATACATATTTATTACTGGTTTCCCATAGTAATCGTAGGGGTCGTACTCGTACTGATCATTCACGAAATACCCCTGGGCCAGTGGGCATTGGTTCGTGTAATAGCTAGCCGTACCCTCCGCATCCGCCTCTATGTACCACGGGTAATCCTGAGGTATTGCCGTGTATTGGTAATAGGCGGCTTGGGAAACATGGACCAACTCGTGATATGCCGTGTGTTCGAGCCATTGCGTTGATAGTCCCGCGGAGATGTTTATGTACCCGATGCAGGCGCTTATTATCTGGCCATTGCTTGGGTTGTATGTGTAATACCACTCCGTAACTCCCGCCTCGGAGCCTGGCAGGCTGGATACGACGTAGACGATGTACTGTGTGCCGTTGCAGGGTGGCGCCATCTTCATGCCAAGGCTCGTGTATAGTGAGTAGGCCTGCTCTAGGTAGTTGTCTAGTTCCTGGTCGTATGTTTGGCCTGCGCCTGCTAGGTCGTAGATTACGAAGTGCGTACTACTTACCGCAGGCGTTTGCGCGTATGTGTACGTGGGTGTCAACGTTATCAGGAGTATCGCTAGGATTATTGACGTATTGATAATCCATAGGCTAACCCTAACGGCCTGCTTTACGCGTAGCATGTGCCGCGCACTACCTTTAGTAATTCCTGTTTTTAAATTTTCAATTTTGCATAAAAATAATACTTTAAAGTCGCGAACAAACTACGGATCAATGCAGGACTTAAAGAGTAGCATTACCCGCGTTGTGGAGGTTCTTAGGAGCGTGTTTAGCGAGGTTGTGGTTACGGGCTCTGTGATAATGAATAGGGTGCTCGCTGTCAAGGTTAGGCCCGAGGACGCGGTTAGGATGGCTGAGGCGCTATCAAGCACGTTTAAGGATACGGCCGTGCTAATGGATGACCTAGGCTTCCTAAACTCACTGGGCGCTCTAGGCACGGTTAGGATTAGGGGTTCGCTGGTCGTGTTCGTCTACGACATACATGACGTAAGACCCTTCTGCGAGTTAATGGGCGTTCCCTGCCTAGAACCGTGGGATGAGGATAGCCTAGCTAAATCCATCAGGGAGGCCAGGGATTACAGCGAGGCCTTTGAGGTGCCGTACGTAGTCAGGGTGGGCCCATGGCTGGACATCAGCGGGGATATTAAGGAGGTAAGCACCATACGTAGGAACCCAACGTTCAATAAGAATTGGGGCGAAGTAATGAGGTGGGGCTTAAATCGATTACTCAGCGGCTTTGCTCGGGAAGTACCCAGCGAGGTTCTTGTTAGGGCAGGTGATTGGGTGGTAACCCTCGGTAATGGCGATGGCGTGCTGGTCTCAGGCTCGGCATGGCCCCTCGCCAAAAACTTTACCGATAAATTAACGGGCTATGCCCTGGTGAGGACGCTCTATGTAAATCCATTACCCAAGAACCTACCTAATATTAAGTATGTGGTGGACATTGACGATTACCTACCCAGGAGACTTGGTTTGGAGAGTTTGATGAGGGATGAGGTGGCGAGGCAATACAATGAATTAGTGAGCAGGGCGGTGCAGGGGTTGTTTTTTCGAGGGGCCGGAGACCCACTAATGATTATTGAGTGGTTCATAGCCAAGGGAAGGAGGGCTGGCGAGGTACCAATAATAATCCTTGACGTAGCCTACGCACATAACATAAATACTGAAGGGCTCTCGCCAAGTTACGACGTAATCCCGACATACTTCGAACCCACGTATTTCGACCAAATAACCGACATCGTAACAAACCCCATCGCAGCCTTCATCGCACTATCCAATTCTAACTATGAGTACGGTAGGGTCATAGCCGTGGTAAGCCCATGTACTCTAATCTCAAACCAAGATTTACTGCCTGAAATAGCCCATATAAACAAAACCAATAATTTATTAATAATAGTTAATGACCCCCATGATGATGCTTGCGGTGAAGCCATGGAATTACTTAATAAACATGGTATTAAATACTCCGTGATCAGTTACGACCCAGCAGACCCCCCGTCAGCCCTGGCGAATCTGGAACGAGCCCACGATGGCGGGGTTATTGTGATCGATTTTTCAAGAAGGAGGACTACTAAATACGTATATACAATAATTGATGAGTACTGCGATAATTGCGGTGATTGCCTAAGGATTGGTTGTACAGCCATACGTCTCACCAGGAAGCCCGTGATATACCAGGACCAATGCGTCGGTTGTGGAATATGCCAACTTGTTTGCACAAGGGGGGCCATTACAAAGAGGCGGTAGGGTCGTCAACGAAGGTTTTAAATTAATGAATGCAGGCTTGGAATTGGGTGATGAGTCGACGGTCTCTTGAAAAGTGATGAGAAGTAGAGTCGCTGATCTTACCCTCCACGGGACCTCCCAGGAAGTAGGTTGATGATCATGATCGTTATTGAGAGGAGTAGGGGCATTAGGAATAGCGAGGACGTAGACAATCTATAGAGCTCCCCAGACAAGTAGCTGCCGATTGTCTGACCCAGTAGTTGGAATATTATCAGTAAGCCGATACTGTGGCCCCTCCTGTTGGTATCCACGAGGTAGCCAACCCTGCTTTGAAGTGCCGTTATAACTAATTGGGAACCGACCTGGAGAAGGATGAGGTAGGTCGCTATTGAGGGTAAATTACTGAAGAGACCTAATGCACTACCCGTAGCCATTATTGCCACGCCCAAGAGCACTAATTCATTCCTTAACTTATCGACATAGAACGTGAGTACTAGGTTTATTACTACGTAGGCCGCGTTGGATAACGACACTAAATATCCCCAGTATGTCGTGTTAAGGTTCATTTTATAAACAACGTATATTGGTAATAGGGTATTCATGGGCATCAATGCCATGAATAGGATGAGCATTGTAATGTATACCCTAAGTAGGCTCGCTGGTAGCTTGGTGATGCTACGCAATAGGTAGTATGACCTTAATGTCTCCCTAATTGAAACCCTACCTTTCACATTGTTTAACGTCTCTTTAATCAGGTACTGCCTAATTAATGCTACGACTAGGGATATAAATGCCGATATTAGGTACGCGATCCTAATCCCGAGTAGGCCGTACTTGCTTATTAAAAACCCACCAACTGGTGGTAGTATGAGCCAGGGTATTTGTGGAATCACGGACGTTATCAATATACCACTGGCATACCTACTTGGCGGTAGTGAGTCGAGGAGCAATGCTAACAGGGCTGGTTGGTAAAAAGCCGCTGCAGAATTTAACGCGTAGATCATCACCAGTACTTGCCAGTTTGGTGGTATGGCCATTAGGAACAACGTAACCGTCATGATCCAAGTCCCAACCACTATCGATCTCCTACGCCCAATCGTATCCGTCAGGTAGCCGCCGGGCATCATCATGATCAACTGGGCTGCCGTAGCTACGGAGTACGCTATGCCAATATCGATGGGGCTTGCACCGAGCATTTTCATGTATATTGATAAGTACGGCATTGTTATTGAATTGCCTATTGCGTATAGGAACCAGGTTAGTAATAGAACTCCTACGTTACCTGACATGTAGTATTTAATACGGCTCCGCAATTAACGACACCCATGGCTAGGGCTTTGGCTTTTTAATTTACTTTAACCCAGGCGGCTACATTCCTTACCCAGGCTTATCATTACGGCATCGTTGTTGGTTTACGTAGTTAGGAGTAACAGGTAGGGATTACTGTGGCTGGGCTGAAAACGAGGATAAAACCAAAATAGAGCATTGGATTAATCCCTATCTGCGGGGGTTACCGTGGTTACTGTCAGGGCGCCCGGCAAAGTCATACTCTATGGGGAGCACGCAGTTGTTTATGGCGAGCCCGCCCTGGCGATGGCGATTGATAAGTATGTTTACGTAACAGCCAGGGTTAGGGGCGATAATAAGATAAACATAACAGCGATGGATCTAAGGTTGGTCGGTGTATCCGTGACAATACTCGAGAATGGAGATATAGTGGCCAAGACAGACTATGGCGCCGTAATCTCGGCCCTAAGCTATGTCAAGAGAGCCCTTGAACTCGCTATGGAGTACGTGGGGGAGAAAAAAGGTGTTGACTTGGTTATCCGGTCTGAAATGCCTGTTGGTGCTGGTTTAGGTACTTCGGCTGCCGTGTCTGTAGGGACGATATTGGCATACATCAGGGCGTTGGGTTACGACATAGAAAAGAGGGATCTAGCCCGTCTCGCGTGGCAGGTGGAGAAGGATGTACAGGGCGCCGCCAGCCCGACGGACACGGCTATGGCGACGTTCGGCGGGGTTATGTACATCAAGCCTGAGGGGAGTGATGTAACCATGGAGCCTGTGAAGCCAGGCGCCGAGGTACCGTTAATCATAGGGTACATACCGAGGACCGCAACAACGAAGGAGTTGGTCGCCATGGTTAGGAGGAAGTATGAGACCATGAGGGAGATAATCGAGCCTATAATTAGGACGATAGGTTTGATAACCAGGAGAGGTAGGGAGGCGTTGGAGAGGGGTGATTTAGAGTTAATGGGCGCCCTAATGAACATAAACCATGGACTACTTGACTCGCTGGGTGTGTCGACTAGGCAGTTGAACGAGATCGTATACGCCGCGAGAAACGCCGGCGCGTTGGGTTCTAAATTAACGGGTGCTGGCGGTGGTGGTTGCATGATAGCGCTGTCTGACAAGGCCGATGTCAAGAGGGCCATCGAACTCATGGGGGGCTATGTCTTAAGTGCTAGGTTAGACAATGAGGGCGCCAAGGTAATTAGTGAGGAATAGCTTTTGCGCCAACACGGACAAAAGTATTTATTAAAGGGGTGCGGATCGGCCATTTAGCGATAGGAGAAATGCAAAGTGTGTACATACCGGATACCTCGGTATTCCTGGACGGGAGTCTTAAGGAGGCAATAGTGAGGGGGAACATTAGAGGTAGGATATTGATACATACGGAAATCATTAGGAAGTTCGAGAACGAGGCAAGGGCTGGCAGTGCACTGGGGTGGCTCGGTATTAGGGAGTTGAATTACATTGTCGATTCAATAAACAAGCTAGGCCTTGAGGAGACACGCATTGAGTACATATCCACGTTGCCCAAGTCAATACCGAAACCTGACCAGCACACTGTCGATGAGATAGTTAGGGAGCTAGCAAGAGAATTGGGCGCCATCCTGGTCACGAGTGACGAGGTTACTCTCGAGATATCAAGGGCTATGGGTATAGAAACGCTATTCCTAGGCCAGCGAAAGGATAGGTTGGAGATCGAGAGGTTCTTCGATAATGAGACCATGTCCGTACACCTCAAGGAGGGGTCAATACCCTATGCAAAGAAGGGAAGACCTGGTAATTGGAACTTGGTACCTCTTGGCAACGAACCACTTAGTAGGGAGTACCTGGAAAAAATTGTTAGGGAGTTGATAGCCGCCTCGCTCAAGGCTGATAGTAAGACTAGGATTGAAATTAAGAGGGAGAACTCGTTAATAATCCAACACGGTGAGTACAGAATAGTAATTGCGCTACCCCCCGTCTCCGATGGCATAGAAATAACCGCAGTGAAGCCCCTGATAAAGAAGAGACTTGAGGAGTACTCCCTACATCCCAAGGTCCTCAATAGATTGACTAAGCAGGCCGAGGGCATATTGATTGCAGGGCCGCCGGGCGCTGGCAAGACAACCTTTGCCCAGGCATTGGCTGAGTACTACATGAGCCTTGGTAAGGTAGTCAAGACTGTGGAGTCGCCGCGAGACATGATCCTGCCCAATGAGATAACCCAGCTCTCTAAGACCTACGCCTCCTCCGAGGAGATCCACGACCTATTACTACTAACGAGACCCGACTTCACGATATTTGATGAAATGAGGGATACAGCAGACTTCCAATTATACATAGACCTGAGACTGGCCGGGGTTGGCATGGTAGGCGTGGTCCACGCCACAAGCCCCATAGATGCGATACAGAGATTCATAGGTAGGACTGAGCTGGGCATGTTACCATCGATCATAGATACCGTATTGTTCATGAAGGATGGTGAGGTGCAGAAGGTGTATAGTCTCGAGTTAACGGTCAAGGTCCCCGAGGGCATGAGTGAGGAGGACCTCGCTAGACCGGTGGTTTTGGTCAAGGACTTCATAAACGATGTCGTTGAGTATGAAATCTACGTATTCGGTGAGGAAATATTCGTAACACCAATAGGCAAATCACGTAAGTTAGAGCGTACGGTTAGTGATAGGAGATTGATAAATAGGATCGTTAGGGTTCTGAAGAAGTACGTGCCTCCTGAGGAGATAACAATAGTCAGGGGCGATGATGGATCAATAATAATCCAGGTACCCGACGCATACATAGGGGTCGCAATTTCGAAGGGTCTGCCAAAACTTGAGAATCTAAGGAGGAAGTTCAATGTCCAACTTAAGATAAAGCCGAAGGAGTAGTAAGTGGCGAATTAGTAATGAAAGCTCGTTGAGACGAGCCTTGACGAAACACAACTTATATAAGTACTTTCTTCATAATTGAGCAAGTAATATGGATTCGATAAGGAGATTGAATGCTAATTGGGATTACTATACTAATAATTACGACACTACCTATCACTACAACAACGCATCAACTAATTACTACGGTAACGACACGGTTTATTACCAATACGCATATAATACGCAGACCACGCAATACCCATATTATTACTACTACGAAGATAAGGCATTGACCGGAATTACATACCTTGATTATTACGTACTCGGTGGCGGATTCAAGAGGGGCGAGGTTTACTTAATAGCTGGTGAGGCTGGTACGGGCAAGACAATATTCAGCCTAACCTTCCTAAAGACTGGCGCTGACCTAGGCGAGGTCGGCATGTACGTCACCGTGGATGAACCATCTGAGGACGTTAAGAGGGGCGTCCGTGACGCGCTTGGTTGGGATTTAGATGCCTATGAGAGGGGTGGTAAGTTGATAATGGCTGATTTCAGGACCTACTTCAGGATTTATACGCGTGATGAGAAGGTGACGGTAGACCCGAGGGAGTTGGCTAAAATGATAATTGAGCAGGTCAAGAAATATGACGTGAAGAGGCTGGTTATTGACCCAATAGCCCCGTTAATAATAATGAGTCATCAGGACGTAATTTGGGTGAGGGAGTACCTCAGGGAATTGGTTTTCCAACTTAAGCGACTTAAGGATGTGACTACGGTGATGACCTCCGAAATACCGACGGGTGAGGAGAATAAGTTAAGTAGGTTCGGTGTTGAGGAGTACCTGGCCAGTGGCGTGATAATGTTATCGCTTAAAGAAATAAGCATAACTAATAACTTTGGGTGTTTGGCTAGGATCATGTTCATTAGGAAGATGAGGTGGATGCCCATTAGGCCGATAAAGCTAATATACGAGATAGGGCCTAGTGGGATATACGTCATAGGGCCATTAAACGATGAGTATACATTGAATTTATACAGGAATTATTACTGCGGTCAGCAATACTCACAGGGCTATTATTACTATTACCCACAGCAGCAATACTACACGTCGCAGTATTACGACACTCAGCAATACCCATAAATTAATTAAGGAGTTTACCAGTGCACAGATGGGTTAAGTACCGTGAAGCCGCTCATCGACGCCTTTACTAACTTAGTCGCTAGGATTAGGGGTTTGAACTACGTGGATGAGGCCACGTTGAGGGAGGTTTTGAGGGAGATACAGAGGATATTGCTAAGGGCTGACGTGAGCGCTGACGTCGTATCATCAATAACGAAGGCTATTGAGGAGAGGTTCAGGCGGGAGAAACCACCTGAGGGTGTGACGTCTAAGGAATTCCTGATATACCTGCTTTATCAGGAGCTCATTAAGGCACTTGGTGGTGAGGGAATACCCGATATTAATATTACTAAGAGGCCGTACAAGTTAATGCTCATTGGTGTTGAGGGTAGTGGTAAGACCACCACCGCGGCCAAGTTAGCTAGGTTTTACATAAGGAGGAATCTGAGGGTGGGGCTTATCGAGACTGACGTATACAGGCCAGGTGCTTACCATCAACTTAAGCAATTGGCTGAGAAGGTGAATGCGTTGTTTTATGGAGAGGAAGATTCAAAGGATCCGCTGGGTATTCTACGGCGTGGGCTCGATTTCATGTTTAGGAACAAGGTTGATTTAATAATAATTGACACAGCAGGTAGGCATAAAAATGAGGAGGAACTGCTGAAGGAGGCTAAGGCCATATATGAGGAGGCCAAGCCCGATGAGGTAATGCTCGTTATCGACGCAACAATCGGTAAACAAGCGGCGGCCCAGGCAGAGACCTTCATGAAGTATGTACCGATAAACAGCGTGTTCTTAACGAAAATGGATAGCACTGCAAAGGCGGGTGGTGCCCTGACCTCAGTAATAAAGAGCGGTGCCAGGATTAAGTTCATAGGCGTCGGTGAGGATATAGACGATATCGAGGTATTCGACCCACGTAGGTTCGTGTCAAGACTACTGGGTATGGGGGATCTCGAGACCTTGATAGAGAAGATAAGGGCTATTGAGGAGGAAAGGGAGATTATGGAGGAGATAGAGGAGGGTAAATTGAACCTATTAACAATAAAGAAGCAGTTGGACTCAATACTCAAGCTCGGCCCATTAAGTAAAATACTTGAATTACTACCCGCCAGCATGCTACCGATACAATTCAGGGCGGTCATGATGGATGAGGAGAAGGTTAGGAATGCCCAGGAGATGCTGAGACGGTGGAGGTACATACTCGATTCAATGACGAAGGAGGAGTTGCTTAATCCTGAAATAATAAATGCATCTAGGATAAGGAGGATTGCGAAGGGGGCTGGTGTGACCCCTAAGGATGTTAAGGAATTGCTTAATTATTATCAATTAATGAAGAGGATGATCAATCAGATAAAGAAGTCAAGGAAGAAGCTGGGCAGATTAGTTGGTGAGTAAGGTCATAGCTGTATCAACGGCACGTACAACTCCCTCTCCGTCAACCCTCCATGCTGCCCCTTTAATGCCAACACCTCCTCATTGCCAGGTTTGTATAGGTATATAAACGACGAACCACTACTTGGTATGAAAATTACGTCGCCCACCCTATCGAAAACACCCTCATTGATTTCCCCAAATAGGTTCATGCTCAAGGCCTCATCCTTAGTTATGAAGACGCCGTCGATACCGCTTCGCCTAAGTACTTCCATTAACTCATTGACATAGGCATTATCGACAAGTCTGAAGTATACAGCCCTTGCATCACCGTATGGCGGCACACTCAATATGCGCATCAAGCCCTGCACATCGTTGGCTTTCACATTCCTCGCAACCTCATCATGTCCGTGATCCGAGGTTATGAGTACGCTAAACCTTCCTAGGTATATTTTCGACAACCTAATTATCGAATCCACAGTCTCCCTCAAAACAACCCTCGTCTCCTCAGCATTAGGTCCGTACTTATGGGCTGCCGAGTCCACGGTGGTTACGTATATGTGAACAAAGGCCGTGTCCTGCTCACTCAGGAACTTCGCGGCATTCACTATGGCGTCATAGTACGTAGCGTACTCCACAACCTCCGCGCCTGAGTACGTTATCCTCGATAAACCACCAGAGAGACCCTTTGGTACGTAAACCCTACTCCTTATGCCGAGTGATTGTAATTCCTCGAATATTGTGGATTTTATAGGAAATAACTGCTTCAGGTCAAAACCGAGTTTATGCAAGCCATCCCTCTCACCCATCACAGGCCCCAGGTTAAGCGTATTAACTATGGTACCCAACTCCTTGATGTAAATATTAGGCCCTAGAACACCGTGCTGGCCCGGGCTCAACCCAGTAAATAACGTCGTCAATACGGTAGACGTTGTCGTTGGGAAAACGGATGATAATTCATACACCCTATCTACACTTAACGAGTTGCCGAAAACATCGACCAGGTCCCTGTAACTAACTCCATCAATCAGTATCAGAACGACCTGCCTACCCAGGTCTATGTCAAGCCGTAGTTTAGGGCCCCTTGGCGCAATACCGAAGTGTGAGAGCAATGTATTGGCTAGGTTGTATATCCCAAGGCCTGTGTAATCGGGTGTTGATATTTTAGCCATTTGACACAGCGGGGAATTACCTCTCTTTAAGGATTAAATCTCAACCCTCACCCTATACCTCGTCCTACCCCTAACAATAGTCACATTAAACTGCCTCTGGCCCTCGATGAACCTCCTCGTTAAATAAACCTTTAACTGGGTAATGCTTGATAATTCCTCATCATCTATGGCCGTTATGACGTCACCCCGCCTAATACCAGCATAATCAGCTGGGGAGTCGGGCACTACGTCCACAACCAGTACCCCCTTATCCACAGATAACCTGAAGTACCTAGCCATGGATTTGTTTAGATCGACACCGTAAATACCGAGCCTAGGCCTAACCACCCTGCCGAACCTTAGTATCTCCTCTATAGAGAGCTTCACCAGGTTTATGGGTACTGCAAACCCTATACCCTGCGCACCGGCTATTATTGCAGTGTTTATGCCAATAACTTCACCATCTAGGTTAAGCAGCGGTCCGCCGGAATTACCAGGGTTTATTGCGGCATCCGTCTGTATTAGGCCCTCGAGAACACCAAACGGGGTCCTAATGCTTCTACCTATTGCAGAGACCACGCCTAGAGTTACCGTGGGTTGGCCTAAAAGACCGAGTGGATAACCAATCGCAAGCACTATTTGGCCTACCCTGAGCTTGTCGGAATCACCAAGTTTAACAGGTTTCACTAAACTAACGCCCTTGGCCCTGAGCAATGCGACGTCAAATTCAGGGTCTGTACCCAGCAACTCTGCTTCGTACTCGTCACCATCGGGCGTCACTAATGTAAACTCGGATGCGCCCTGGATAACGTGGTTGGCCGTCACCACGTGCTTGTCGTCTATGAAGAACCCCGTACCCACACCCTTCATCGGCATCACATTCAACCACTCATCAATCATCAACCGCGTTGTAACAACACTGACCACGGAGGATTTAATGCCCTCAATAATACTTACAATCCTCTCCTCAATACCCAAGTCCCTACCCATCATGGAAGCGACGAGGTGTATTAAATAAGCATTATTCCAGAATCCATTTTGAGCGGGGAAAATAATAAAAAATAGCCGTAAAGAGTCCATGTAGTAGGATGCGTAAGTTCTGCGCGTTGTGCGGTAGGGAGACCGACATATTGATCGAGGGATTATGCCCAGATTGCTATAGGAAGACCCATCCATTGGCTAGGGTTAAGAGGGATTACGTTGGGATAGTCAGATGCCCAAGTTGCGGCGCCGTGCTTTACAAAGGTAGGTGGGTGAGGGATTACGGAGTGATTGAGAAATTAGTACTTGAATCCCTGCAATACCTAGGTAAGGTCTCGAGCAGCAGGATAGAGGGCTTGGAACTAAAGCCTGGATTTACAACTGCGGTGGTTAAGGTTAGGGGCACGGTTCACGAACTCATAAGCGAGTATGAGGAGGAGGTGTTGGTTAGGGTTAGGTACACCGAGGAGTTATGCCCCAGGTGTAGGGACTTAATCATCGAGAGGGAGAGAGCAATAGTGCAGATAAGGAGTGCCGTACCAATGAGCGACCAGGTAAGGAAATTAATAATGGATATTATCAAGAGGGAGACGGTGAAGGATACGGAGAGGAGTGGTTTTCTAAAGGTTGAGGAGTTGCGGGAGGGGTTTGACGTTAAATTGTCGGACCAAGGCCTAGCTAGGGCAATAGCGTATAAGATACACAGGACAATACCCAGTAGGGTTTTGGAAAGCCAAAGCGTGGTTAGGGGTCGTGGTGATAAGGTGATTACGAAGTTGACGATAAGCGTTACCGTTGTACCAATTGGGCGGGGTTCGGTGGTCATGTACGCGAATAGGCCACACCTCGTACTTGGATACTCCCAGGGCAATTTCAGGATGCTGGACTTATCAAGCAATAACGTACTTAATGTAAAAATCAATGATTTAATCAGGAACGGCATTACCGTCCCTGAGTACGAGGCATCCTGTGTCGAGGCGGGAGGTGCCAGGGCTCTGGAGATCGTTATTAACGATAAGAGGTACATTGTTAATAATGCGTGCTGAGCGGGAGGGTTGGGTTTATATAGGTAATATACGTTACATGTATGGATGTCGAAGGAGAACCAGCAGGGCAGTAAGGTGAGACTGCCTGGGGAGGGCGAGATGCTTGCGAAGATAATCGAGCTTGTTGGGGATGATAGGGCTAGGGCTGTTTGTCAGGACGGTAAGATTAGGCTCGTTAGGATACCGGGCAAGTATAGGAAGAAGATGTGGTTGAGGGTTGGCGATTACGTAATAATTGCGCCCTGGGACTTTAAACCAGACAGGGCAGATCTTGTTTATAAGTACGAGAAGAATGAGGTGAACGAGTTAAGGCAGAGCGGGTACGCGGAAATACTCAACCAGCTAGACGAGTTAGCGGGGTAATCCCGCGTATTTTAATGAATGAGCAACTGTTGTCACCTGAGTCCAAGCCTCTTAATGAGCTCCTTAGCTATTTCCTCAGGACTCCCCTCGATGAATTGACGTAAGCGTTCACGAGGCCTTAATTCCATCAACTCCGTGACTGACGTTGATGAGCCCTTAAAGCCGACCTCATCCTCCGTAAGCCCCAGGTCCCTTATTCCCCATACCGTGAGCTTAAATTCGCTTTGAGCCCATTGAAGCCTCTCGAAGTCTGGAAACCTAGGCGTATTAGCGCCTAACTCTACGGAGATAACGGCAGGCATTTTGACCTTTACGACCTCATAGCCTCCCTTAATCGTTCTCCTAACTATTATTGAGTCCTCCGTGACATCCACGACTTGGGACACGTAAGTTACCACGGGTATTCCAAGCCACTCGGCAATGC
>JAKMAE010000081.1 GCA_022014875.1 Vulcanisaeta sp.
CGAAACAAACAAAAGAATCGACACACTCTACGAACTAATGGGAAAAATATACGAAGTACTGATAAAACAAGCAACCGCACAAAAACAATAGGCGGCTGTGGTCTTTACTAGCTCACCTAATGTCTGACGGTAAATTTTGGCGATTCATCATTAAACCTAGCGTGGCGCACTAGCAGTAGAATGAATCATAAAGCCGCTATGTTCTTGGTTAAAGGTCAATGTTGAAAATTACATGTACATGAGGCTTCGCTACTAGCCGACCTAGCATGGAAGAAAACCTAAAAAACGGGGTTCGCAATTAGCAATCGCCCCGGTAGCTCAGCCCGGTCAGAGCGGCCGCCTTGTAAGCGGCAGGTCCCGGGTTCAAATCCCGGCCGGGGCTCCAGGGCGTTGCTTTATACATCATTATTTGAGACTGCCGTATAAGGGCTTCCAAGCCATAGCTCCCTATTGATGCCGTCCCTCGTGAATGTGGGTTTACGTCCCTGGCTTATCCCGTAAGCTTCGAGAAATTCTGAGCAATTGTGCGTGTGGATAGGGCGTTTTTAATTATTTACTCAATCATTATTTCCCCCACCGTGTCTACTCCGCATTTCATGGTGTCCATCTTCGTGCTCACTAGACATATGAGTTGCCTCATGGTTAATGGCCCCAATGCCTCTATCTTACTTATCTCGGTAGGTCCAAGCCCGTACTCCCGTGCCACCTCTCTGAGGTCCTCACCACTCACGTAGTCGGGTAGGGTTAATGCACCTAGTCTTAATATGTCAAACAGTGGTGTGTCGATCTTGGATATTAAATTAACGACGTCGGGGAGTAACGTAATTATCAATTTCGTCGATTTCAGGACCTGCATATTGTTTCTAAATGCGTGGAGTGCGTTTATGAATTCCACGGCCCTGGGGTCGTCCTGGCTTAGTAATCCCTCATCAACACCAATCACCAGCGGCCCAATCCCTAGGTACTCAACGGCATTGTTAAGCAATGCTAACGTCTCCATGGGCTTTAATCTCGCGCTCTCCACAACCTCGTCAAGGCCAGCCCTTGCGAACGCCCTCAGTAACCCCTTCGCACCACTCTTCCTCAATTTTTCCTGTATATCCCTAATGACGTCTATGTTATCGGCGAATGCGGTTGATAGGATTGCCGATAAGTCCCTACCGTTCACCTCCGTCATGTCCGCGTACATGAATACGCCATTGATCGAACCTTCGAGACTTAGGAGTAGCGTTGTTTTTCCAGTGCCTGCCCTACCCACTATCGCAATTAATTGGTAATCCTCACTAATCATACTGAGCAACTTATCCCTAGCGGCCCTCCATGAAGGGCCGAGTAGCCTAACCCTGGAGCCCCTGTTAGGGACGAGCACCCTCTGCATGGTTCACCACCTTTATGAGGCCGTAGTACGTCGAGCCGATTTTTAACCTGCGTGAACCGCCGTGCGCGAATACGAACCTTGCCCTGTGCGTTTTTATAACCCTTATTAGTAATTCCTCCGCCTCCTTAGCGGATACCTCAAGCCTGTCCTCTATGTACTTAATGACGTCCCCAATATCGGCATAACCTGACAACGGGTTTGCGAGTTTCCTAATGCCTTCAATAACCACCGCCAATGGGTCGATATCCTCCCTAGGTGTTAATAATTTATTAACCTTATTGATCAACTCCCTATCAATAAGCACAACGCTCCTCCCTAGGCCGCTTTTGACGATCTCGGCCTTACCAATACTCACTAGGTACTGCACAACACCTTCAGGATCCCTAACCCACTTGCCCAATGTGGTTGTATATGTCGTGTACGCCACCCTAATACCATTAACATCCTCCTTCCCGAGTATGGCACCGATTAAGTAGGCCACGTCCACCCTATCCACGCAGTTGATGAGTTGCAGGTTTAAATTACGGTATGCATTATAATAAAAAGTAATGTGTTGCGAATACCTCAATCTATACCAACTGAGTGCAGGAAATCGAGGACGAGCTTCACGAAGATGTCGGGCCTATCTAAATAGGCCGGGTGGCCGGCGCCCTCTATGACCTCCACCCTAAAGCCCGCCCTCCTCATGGCATCCATATTCTCCCTGCCGGACACGTTATCACGGCTACCCCAAATACCCAGTACTGGGACCCTAATCCTACCTAGGTCGATTCTGCCAACCCTCACTGGGCCAACCACGATGCCGGCCCTGGCCGGGTAGCCGAGGGCTAGGTACCTAAGTACGGTCTCGCCGCCTAGGCTTGCCCCCACGAGTATTGGCTCCTCTATACTCAATGCCCTTATTACGTCATGTAGGTGATGCGCGTAGTCATTGGGTTCTCTCGGCGTGAAGTGGTCACTTCTTGATTTTGGGCCGTACGGCATATCTATGGCGTATATCCTAAATCCAGGCAGTTTATCGCCGCAGCAGTTTATCCAATCATCAGCGTTGAAGCTGAATCCATGAACCATGACTATTGGTTTCCCATCACCCTTGACTACGTACCTAACCAACCTATTGTTGACCCTGACCCAGTGCTCGCTCACGTAATTAGGGGCCCTAATTTGCTTATATGCCTAATCGCGATATTCATAATCGAAGCAATGCAATACCTTTAGTTGCGTTAGCCATAGGGTTTATAAATAAGCACATTGCGGCTAATACTTCGCATGAAGTTTTGTCCAAGATGTGGAGGCTTGATGGTGCCTGTCAAGAGGGAGGGTAAGACGTACCTCAAGTGCCAAAGGTGTGGTTATGAGGAGGAGTTGAAGAGCAACGATGCCAAGTCATACATTGATAAGAAGAAAGTTGAGAAGAAGGGTGCGGTAATTGTCGAAAGTTACGAGGAAAAGGGGCCGAGTGAGGAGGAGAAGGAGCTTAAGGAGGATTACGTGAAGCAACTCCTCGATAACCTATACGAGGAAGAGAAGGAGCAGGAGGATTAATAAGGAGTGCGTAACACACAATACGATGCGTTACCTAGTCGTTGATCTATTCGCAGGGGCTGGAGGATTCAGTAGGGGATTTCTAGACGTAGGCTTTGACGTAGCCCTCGGCGTCGAACTGGACGTAAATGCAGCCAGGACATATAGCTACAACTTTCCAGGGGCGGTAGTACTCGTTAGTGACATTAGGGAGGTCAGTGGTACCGATATAATTAAGTACATAGGGGATAGGCCGGACGTTGTTATCGGCGGCAGTCCCTGTGAAGCCTTTACCGAAACCAATCCAAGGAGGGCGAAGGATCCGCTCGATAGATTGTACGTGGACGAACTCGGGAGGTTAACCCTCGAGTTCATTAGGTTGGTTGGTGAATTAAGGCCCAGGGTTTTCGTGCTTGAAAATGTCGTGCATATAATGGATGGGCCACTGAAGGATGCCTTACGTAGTGAATTCGCCAGGGTTGGTTATGAGAAGGTCTTCTTCAACGTCCTCCATGCCGAGGATTACGGAACGCCAAGTATTAGGCGTAGGGTGTTCATTAGTAATATACCGATAAGGCCCGAAAAGGAGGGTAGGGTAGTGACTGTGTGGGACGCAATAGGCGATTTACCAAGCCCTGGCGACCCATCGGTGCCGAACCATGAGTATGTAACAATTAGTGAGAAGAAGCTCAGGGGGATTTCGAGGCTTCGGTGGGACGAGGCTTTATACAGGTTCAGGGGCGCCACTGGTTCGTTTAGGAATTTCGTGAGGCTTAACCCGTGGAAGCCGGCCCCTACGGTTATGGGGAGTGTACGTTTTGTCCACCCATTTGAGGATAGGTTATTAACCGTTAGGGAACAGGCGAGGTTGATGGGTTTTCCAGACAATCACGTGTTCTTCGGCCCAAAGGACTCACAGTTCAACCAAGTCGGTGAGGCGGTCCCACCACCGCTTGCCCGCGCCATAGCAAAGGTCGTGGCCAGGTACCTCGACAGCGGCATTGTTTGACCTAGCCAGAAAAGCATTAATAATACTTTAATGAATCAATAGGTAATGAAGGTAACAGTATCGATAATAAAGGCAGACATCGGCGGCCTGCCCGGCCATGCCTGGGTACACCCTAAGATCCTCGAATTCGCCAGCGATAGGCTTAGGGAGGAGCAGAAGAGGGGTTTGATAATTGACTACTTCGTGTTCAACGTTGGTGATGACATGTCACTATTGATGACGCATACGAAGGGTGAGAATAATCCCGACATTCACGGCCTGGCCTGGTCGATATTTAAGGAGGCTACAGAAAACATAGCGAAGAAGGTGAAGCTTTACGGGGCTGGTCAAGACCTGCTTAAGGACACATTCAGTGGTAATATTAGGGGCTTGGGCCCGCAGGTCGCGGAGATGGAGTTTGATGAGAGACCTAGCGAGCCTATCGTAGTTTTTGCCGCAGATAAGACGGAGCCCGGCGCATTTAACCTACCCTTCTATAGAATATTCGCCGACCCCTTCAACACCGCCGGCCTGGTCATAGACCCTTCAATGCACCAGGGATTCAGATTTGAGATTCTGGATGTGTACGAGGGCAAGGTTTACCTACTCGACGCGCCCGAGGACAGCTATGATATACTTGGTTTAATAGGTACGCCAGGTAGGTACATAATCAGGAGGATATACAGGAGGGTCGATCTAATACAGGCATCGGTAACGAGCGTCGAGAGGCTCAATTTAATAGCTGGGCGTTATGTTGGTAAGGACGACCCCGTGGCCATGGTAAGGGCACAGCACGGATTACCAGCAGTCGGCGAAATACTGGAGGCCTTCGCATACCCGCATCTCGTTGAGGGTTGGATGAGGGGTAGCCACGTGGGTCCGTTAATGCCTGCCAAGATGGTTAGTATTGATTTCGAGAGGAAGATGGCCCTTGGGCCGAAGATGACAAGGTTTGATGGTCCACCAAAGGTCATAGCGCTGGGGTTCCAGCTACATGATGGTTATCTCGAGGGCCCCGTCGACCTGTTTGATGACCCAGCCTTTGACTATAGTAGGCAATTGGCTGCGCAAATAACCGACTACATCAGGAGGATGGGACCCATAATGCCTCACAGGTTGCCTCCCGAGGAGATGGAGTACACAACACTACCGCAGATCCTCTCAAGACTGAAGCCGATACCCCTTGATGAGTATGAGAAGAATAGGTTGCAGTACCTGCAATCATCAATCGCAAAGGCTGGGTATGCGAGTACTGGCGCGGGTCATGATTGATTTTTAAAACCGTTTAAAACAAGTCAAATATTGCTGGTGATTACCCTGAGGGCGTTTTCATAGGCTATCTTCTTAACGTCATTCTCGCTTAACCCATACTCAACCAACTTGCTCAATAACTTACCGATCTCACCAATGTTCGTTAAGTCCTCGGGCGTTTCATCAATGCCTAGGAAGTCCGTACCGATCGCTATTATGTCAGGCCCAAACCTCTCGTGAATATAGAGAATGTGCCTCACCAATGAGTCTAGGTTGGGCCTTGGGCCGATTGTTGACGTTATCATTGTTATCCCAATAACGCCATGGTTGCTGTGCAGTAGTTCTAGGACCTCATCATCCACGTTCCTAACGTGATCGTGGACACTACGCACGTTCGCGTGGCTTATTATGACGGGCTTCCTCGAAATCTTAAGCACATCAATCATCGTATTCCTACTTGCATGGGCAAGGTCAATTATTACGCCTAGCTCATTGGCGAGTTTGACGAGTTCTTCACCCTCAGCCGTTAGTCCGTAATCCTTCCTAGCCATGCACGAGGCCCCATACTTATTGTCCAGCCACGTAATCCCCAACGCCCTAATGCCGAGCTTATGAAAGAGTAGTAGGTCGTATGGGTCGTCGAGCGCGTCCGCGCCCTCCATGGATATTAACACACCCACTGAATTACCCCTAAGGGCCCTCTCCGCATCCGCACCACTCTCAATGAGCATTAATTGATTGGAGAACCTCCTTACCAATATCGAGTATGCCTTTATCATCTCGAGGGCGAGAAGCTTTGAGCCGCTCGGTACGTAGGCCCTTACCGATTTCGACTGTAAGCCATACATCGACATGACCCTCTCATTGATCATTGGATTGTATGTTTCCTGCATTGGGAATACTGCTCCAAACACGATCCTCACGTTCCCCCTCATGAGCTTCGGTATATCACTCTGTCTACCTGGTACGTCTCTGTCGAAGTCCTCGAT
>JAKMAE010000082.1 GCA_022014875.1 Vulcanisaeta sp.
ACGAAAAGCCTCGGCAACGAAAACGCAACGTGAGCATTCACGAGGTCGTGCATTGGATGATAAACTCATTGCACGGTGTCGTGCATTGATGGTTGGGTTTTAGGCGGTGTTAGTGAACGTGCGTTGGGTGGTATACGATAATCATTGGCTGAGCAATTTCAGTAATTCGTTGTAATGCCTAAGGAATTCGCGGCCGCGCTTGCTCAACCTGTTGAACCTACAAACCCTCTTGCTTTGCTCATCGCAATAATCATCGTACCTCTCGACAAGCCCCAAATCCCAGGCCAGTAGGAGGATACTCTCGCCATAGCCCCACGAACGAAGGATACCGAGCAACTCCCTAGTATATGGGTCACGGCCATGGGATTGCGAAAAATCCTCGATTACACTCAGCAACCTCGCGAGGGCCCGCAGGTTGCCAGGTATCAATTCTTCGTGGCCCATTTGCGTTACCAATTACTGGTAACGCATATATAAACCTTACTCAACATGGCCCGCGGGGTTGGTAGGCCGTGGGTTAGCCTGGGTCTTAGTTCCCTGGACCTTGTGGTTGGTTCGTCATGTATTTGTGCGTAGCGAGTGGTTTTGCGTTACCAGTAATTGGTAACGCAAATGGGTACCCTGTAAGAGGGAAATGGGTAGCATCGGCGGCGTTTATGGCGTGGTGAATTACGCCTTTAACTGGAACTGGTTAATGCCCTAATTAGGCCTGGGCATGATTCGTGGTTGTCTGGGTCGAGGGTTTAGGTTAACTGCTTCGGGCCGTGTTGTGTCCGAGGGCTTCGTAGGACTATGTGGGTGATTATCTTGGTCGTGAACGGTAAATGATGGCCCAACCTCGTATCTTGCAGGGGGTCGATGATACTTTATGGCTTATTTTTCCATAAGCTTCGTAATGGGTGGGTGTGGCGATGTTTTGGTCGTAAATGCCGTAGGGGTTTCGGGCTATGTTTAGTTATTGTTCCGGTGGTATAACGGCTCCGTATATGACGTCTATCCCGAGCTCCCCCGCCCTCTCTAGCGCGTCCTCGTAGATGTTTACCGCAGTGAGTATCAACTTATCCGCCTTCCTACCCAGTATTTTCTCGACTATCTGTGCCTTATCGTGAAAGCGCTCCACATCCTCGTACTCCGCCAGCGACTTAACCTCTATTAGGTATAGTTTCTCATCATGCACGTACACGCCTACCTCTATCCTAGCCTTCCTCTTGTAGAACTTCCCATCATAGTCGATGTACTCGAACTTCTCAACCCTACCGGGCTCAATACCCCTCTTCTCGAGTACCTCCCTAAATATCTCGAGAACCATCCTCTCCATATTCCTGCCCCACCTACCGCCCAGGCGCCCCAAGGTGGCCTCGATCTTCATGATACTGTCGGTATGCTCCTTCAGTATCTTTGCGTATTCCGCTAGGATTTTCTCGATGGTTTCAAACCTCTTAAAGGCCTCCTCCCACCTCCTTTCGTTTTCAACCCATCTTTTCTCATTCTCCTCCCATCTTCTTTCGTTTTCCTTAACAAAGGCCAGGAAGTCCTCCCTCAACCTCCTCAACTCCTCCTCATGCCTATCCAACCTCTCGAGAACCTCCCTATAACCCAGCAAACCAGCCACTGCGTAGCGAAACTCCCTATCCTCCTCCAGGAGCTTCAGTATCTCCTCCCTTAGGTTGGTCGAGTCCGTAGAACCCACTTAGTATTTCCCCACCTCCAGCCTTTAAATCAAATCTAAAATTATTACATGGTATGAAGGCGCGGGTGGTCCTACTTTCAACTTCATTACAATCAACGATCCCGTAATGAAATTCCCTGGCCTTTACAATTAACGCCCTTACCATGTATGACTGCTTCACTGCCCTGTTTGGGCCTGTCCCTGCTGCTTTGTCTCCTGCTCTAGTTTTTTCAATTCTTCCTCTATTTCTTTTTCAATCTCCTCTATGGGCTTTGGCGGCGGTGTGGTTGCTAAGGCGTAGCCGACCCATGCAAGTATTCCGAAAACCACCGCCACTGCGACGACGTCGGTCAACTTCAGTAGGAATATTGCAATTGCATATGGTGCTGCGAACATTATGTAGGTATAGGCTATTATTATGGCTATTGATATCACGAGTAGGGCTAAACCAACGACCCTATCCCTATTCATTGCTGTGGTCTCGATTATTACTTATTTAAGTATTTCCATCCGAAATATTGAAATAAAGCGCGGTGATTAACCACCGATGAGGGTTCTCGTTACGGGGTGCGGCGGTTACATAGGCACGTTATTAACGCCATACCTGCTCCGGAAGGGTTACCAGGTTAAGTGCGTGGATAGGCTATTTTTCGGGAAAGACCTGCTTAACCACGTAATTGGCGAGAAGGGCTTCGAGCTCGTGGAGATGGACACGAGGGCAATAAGTAAGGACGTGCTTCGCGATGTCGACGCTGTGGTCGATCTCGCAGCATTGTCTAATGACCCTGCGGGGGAGCTCAATCCCGAGTGGACCATGGACATCAACTACAGGGCTAGATCAAGAACGGCCAGGCTTGCTAAGGAGGTCGGTGTTTCCAGGTACATACTTGCCTCCAGCTGTAGTGTGTACGGTAGACAGGAGGTCATGGCCGATGAAAGCACGGAGCCAAACCCATTGACGACGTACGCCAAGGCCAACCTACTCGCTGAGAAGGACATACTCCCGCTTGCCAGCGACCGCTTCACGGTCACGGCGTTGAGGTTCGCCACTGTGTATGGCCCATCGGTCAGGATGAGGTTCGACCTAGTCATAAATGCGATGACCCTCTCGGCGTTCACTGAGGGCGTAATCTATGTCGAGGGTGATGGCATGCAGGAAAGACCCCTGGTGCATATAATGGACGTGGTCAGGGCCGTGAACCTTGTTCTAGAGGCGCCAAGCGATAGGGTTAATGGGCAAGTATTTAACGTGGGCTCTGACGAGCAGAACTATAGGGTTATTGACATGGCACGTATCGTGCAGAGTATCGTGGGTGGTGAGATAAGGTTTAGAGGTGTTGTTGATAGGAGGAGCTATAGGGTGAGCTTTAGGAAGATTAGGGAGACCCTGGGCTTCAACGCGATCTACAACGTTGATGATGGGATTAAGCAGATATACCACGAATTACTGACTGGGCACCTCAAGCCGGAGGATAGGTGGTTCACGGTGAAGTGGTACAAGACCTTGTTAGCCAAAGACCCAAACCTATTCAACCTGTCCTCGAGCCAGTAATTACGTCTATAACCATCCTTTTCAAAACTGAAAAAATAAATAAGCCATTGCACCTAATGCGGCGCTTATTTTCTTATTTTTCAGGTTGCTAAAGCATTAGTATTTCGGTCTCTTTCAACCCTCCGGTTGTTGGATCTACGGTTAAGCCCAGGGCTTCAAGGGTTATGACGCCTATCAAAACCTCATTTAACCCACTGGAAACAAGCACTGGGGATACCCCACGCCTATTCCCAACCTCCACCAATGCGAAGCTTTCATCCATATCCACGTAACCGCTGGCGGTCTTAACCCTCCTTTTACCAACAGTCCTTAGTCCTAACTCCTCATAGATATGCCTAGGTATCACAGTGAATGTTGTGCCGGTATCCACCAATGCCTTAGTCTCAATTTCTCTGCCGGTGAGGGGGTTGATCAACTTCACATTAACCAATACATGCCCCATCAAGACTCTGCTACTAATTAGGATTATTAAATTTGCTGTAGTATTGTGAAATAGAAAGTACCCCCTTCACGCCCAGTCCATACTCATTATTAGGTTTCCCTCACCAATAATTAGCGTGTGCCTGCCCCTCTCAAGCCTTATGGTCGATCTCGGCCCGATTATGCTATCGACAACCCTAGCCCTACCAAGTTCAAGCCTGGCGTCGTTAAGCACGAGGCTCCTGCTCAACGCACCACCACTAATCACCACGTTGCTCTCCACATCAACGTAGTGCTCAATCACGGTGTCCTTACTTATTATTGAGCCTGGCCCCACGTAGGCTGGTCCATGTACGACGCCCTCGACCACGGCGCCCCTCTCAATGATTACCCTACCATTAACCACGCCCCTAACCTCACCCTCCACCCTGGGCTCCACGGCGTCGAGCATTAGGTAGACTAGGTCTAGGATGTCCTGCGGTGTGCCCGTGTCCTTCCACCAACTATTGGTTATTGTATAGCCGACCCTGCGGCCATTATCAATGAACCACTGTATCAACTCCGTTATCTCGTACTCACCCCTAGCCGAGGGCTTCAGCGTCTTGAACGCTCTCTTTACGTCGTCGGGATCCCTGAACATGTATATGCCGGTGACAACGTAACTGTTCGGCGGCGGTTCCCTGGGCTTCTCAATCAACCTAACCACCCTACCCTCATTAATCACGGCATTGCCGAACCTGGTCGGGTCCCTGTGCTTCGTGAGTACTATGTATACGTCGTAATCACCCTCCTCGAACTCCCTAATGAATCTACCCACGCCCTCGCCGAAGTAATTATCGCCGAGGTAAACCACGAGCTCGCCATTGGCACCTTCCTCAATTGCCCTATGTATTGCGTGGGCTATGCCCAACCTCTCGCGTTGCTCCACATACCTAACCCTAACCCCTAGGTTCGAGCCATCACCCAGGGCTTGCTTGAATAGGAAGCCCAGGTGCCCAATTACGACGTAGAAGTCGTGGATTCCATTATCCCTGAGGCCCTCTACGGCCCTAATGACGAGGGGCTTACCCATTATTGGGATTAGTGGCTTCGGCAATGTGTACGTCAGGGGCCTAAGCCTCGTACCCTCACCAGCCACGAGCACCACGCCGACCAAAACCATTAAATAGTGTATCAAGGCCAATTATTAAAGTATTAACGGCCATGGGCGAGGATTACATAGATAGGTTGAGGAAATTCCAATGGGGCGAGTACGGGGTAGTACTTGCAGTACTCTTCGGGTCAAGGCTGGGCGGTAGGGTAGTAAAGGGCGATTGGGACCTGGCTGTTTGGCTCGACGACGCGGATAAGGCCCTGGACCTACAATACGCATTGGCGAAGTACCTACACGTGCATGAGTGGGATGTGGACCTGGTAGTACTTAACAACTACGAGTATTTACCATGTACATTGATAATAAGCGCCCTCGGTGGGGGCAAGGCGGTTTATTACAGGGATCTGGGCACGTACCTAGAGCTGAGGACTAGGTTGTTATTCCCATGCTTCGACTTCATGCTAGACTCCGAGAAGCTCGAGCTGTTAAAAACGCAGGTTAAGTCGGCGATGGGGAGATGGGGCAATAGAGAGATTACTTAAATTGTTACTGCAATATACAACCCTACTTGATGGGCTCAACATCAACGACCTGGATGACGTGTATAAGTACTACTCGGCTATTTACCTACTGCAGGTGCAAGCCCAGGCGTTAATAGATATCGTAGTGAGGGCGGCGTCGATTGCTGAGTTTAATACCTAAACTGAGGAGTCGGTGAGGAAAAGTAGGGGACGAAGGTTCTCCCTGGCGTAACGTTTTTCGTCTCTAAATCCGTCTATCACCACCTAGGTAAGTACCATGGCGCATCAATGACGTATTTAACTAAACCCTGCACCTAAGTTTGAACTGAACCGTTGCTCATGAGTTTCATCAGACTCTCTGGTATTTCTATAGCCCACTTATTGAATGCGTCCAGGATGCTCAGGACCCTGCAGTCCTCGGTGTTGTAGATTGGCTTTAGCTTATCGGCGCCTCTGCAGTAGTCCGGGTGTAGTTTCGGTAGGTTGTCCCAGACCCACCTGCTGATTATTGGGAATTTATCGAGCACGGTGTTGAACATTAACCACGCGATGAGCCTTATCTCGTGGAACGCGCCCAGGCCGGTTCTCAGCGGTATGAAGTTCAGGAAGAACTCCCTAGCATTCATCTGAACCCAGACCCTGCTAGCCATGGCGTTAGGTAGGGCGTACCTGGCGT
>JAKMAE010000083.1 GCA_022014875.1 Vulcanisaeta sp.
TGGTGAGTGTTGCCTCGGTCCTTGTGGCTGAGCCACGCATATTAATCCTTGATGAGCCGACGAGAGGTCTCGATAATGAGACCAGTACATCATTAATGGACTTACTCCTGACCATTAAGGAGGAGAGGGGTATGACACTCATCATGGTTACGCACAACATGAGGCAGGTTGGTGAGTATAGCGATAGGGTCTTTGTAATGTATGATGGCAATGTGGTATTTAGTGGGACGCCGGAGATTGTTTTTGAGGAGTCACATAGGCATCCTGAGTGGGGAATATCGCCACCACAGGTTTTTGAGGTTACACGTAGGATTAATAAGCCCACAGCAAGTATTAGGAGGGTGAGGGTTCATGCAGCCTAGCCCAATAATTGGGCAGGTGCTCTATAACCCCATCGTTAATTGGACGATAACCCTAGTAATGCTGCTTTACGGGCCTGTCCTCGTTATCTACCTAATATTCAGGTTAATAGGTTTCCAGGGCTATATGTCGTTGTTTAGGTTCATAGAGGGTAAATCGGTAATATATAGGTTAGATCCTAGGGTCAAGATTCTATTATCGATTGTGGTAACCACGGTTGCGGCAATAACGATTTGGTGGATTTCGGCGATAATGTTTATCGCCGTGATGGCGCTATACTCATTACTAAGTAATGTCAGGGAGAAGCTCAGAGTAGCTGTACCACTCATCTTGTCATCGTTCATAGGGACGGCATGGACAGAGTCCTTGTTCGCGCCGTACTCATATTTACAGGCCATATTCCACCATGTAACCTTCCTCTACGTGCTTCCGCAATCTCTAGCAATCCTCGGCGTTACCCAGGGTAGTGGCTCCTTCTACGTTCCATACCTGGGCTACGTAAGTAACCCGGTGGGTATTACCTGGGAGGGCATGATCTATGGTCTCCAGATAACCTTCAGGGCGGTGGCGGCCATAGCCTCTGGTTTATTGTTAATATTCAGTACACCACCCTCAGACATACTTAGGTCCCTCGAGAAGAGCGGTTTACCCATTGAGCTTGGTTTCACATTACTACTTGCTGTGAGTTCGGTACCCAAGGTTCTCGAGAATTCAATGACTGTTCTTAACTCCCTAAGGGCTAGGGGCGTCGACTTCAGACCGAGGAGTAGGAACCCCATAGTGTTCATTAGGGAGTTGCTGTTTATAATCAAGGTCGTCGTAATGGCCCTCATGGGCATTGTCATACTAACGCTTAGGGATGCCAGGCAGATAGCCATTGCGGCTGACCTAAGGGCCTTTAGGGCATTTAGGAAGAGGACGTACTATAGAGACATTAGAATGACTAGGATCGATTACGTGGTGCTGGCAATTTTAATAGCTCTGTTGATTGCGGGAATATACATATCTGGGTTACCAGGCATGGGAGCCGTACCCTACAACCCATAAAACTAACTCGGTCCTTGATAAATTGAAACCTACGAATGCCGTTGGGTCTCGGACCCTGGATCAATAATATTGCTTATTAAGCAATTAGTTGTTGTTTTACGGAATGAGTGGTAAGCATAGGTTTGAGGTTGCGCCAATGAGTATGTATGGATCATCAACGATAGGAGTGTACATATTCACTAATAACTCGGTGACGGTCATACCCATGGATACGCCGGAGAAGGTCATAAACACTATAAGGGATACCCTGGGTACCGAGGTCGTCAGGGTGACCCTCGCCAAATCACCCCTGATAGGGGTTTTCATGGTTGGTAATGACAATGGGGTCCTAGTTCCCAGCATAGTGACTGAGGATGAAATTAAGGAGTTGAGAAGGTTTGGCCTGAACGTGGCTGTTATTAGGACTAGGTATACGGCGATAGCGAACCTTATATTGACGAATAATAAGAAGACCGTGGTTTCACCAATAATAGAGAGGGAGTACGTGGACTTAATAAGGGATGTCCTGGGTACGGAGGTGATTGTCGACGAGATCTGCGGAACATACCTCGTGGGTTCAATAGCCGTGGCCAACAGCAAAGGCGTCCTGTTAAGTCCCGACGCTAAGGAGGACGACGTGAGGAAGGTCAGGGAATTCTTCAATGCGACGGTCGACGTGGGTACCGTAAATAGGGGCAGGAGCTTTATCAGGGGTGGACTCGTCATTAATGATAGGGGTGGTCTGGTTGGTAGCGATACGACTGGTTTCGAGATAGTAAGGATAATGCAGGTCTTCGGTTAACCCATCATTTCCCTAGCCCTGTTGAGGCAATCCTCGCCCAGGGTATGCGCATTCGCCAATAACTTCCTCACTAAATCATCGACGCCCTCCCGGATCTTCTGCGGTATGACTCCCATCCTCACGTATCCCTCGTACTCCTCGTAATCCACAACGGAGGCCTCGCCCGAGTCCCACCTCTTGACTATGTCCACCGCTAGGTCTATGTAGAGTATGTTACTCCCCGTGAACTCAACGGGCGTGTTTATATTTATGTATATCCCCTTCGGTTTCAGTGCGCTGTCAGTATATACGTGGATTAAGTACTCACTGCCCAGTGACGTGCACGTTATTGCTAAGTCGCCCTCCGACTTCGGTATCCCAAGCCCATCTAGGTAGCCACCACCCCTCAACCTACGCATGAGCACTATATCCCTGGGATCCAACCTCAGCACCTCCGCAGTACCGAGCCTAATCACCTCACCGTTAGGCCGTATATGTATTATACCGACCCTATACCTCCTACTCATTAACTGCCTAATGAACTCCTCACTAAACCCAACCCTATCATTGCAATGACCAAGTAGTGACTCCACAAGGTCGAGCAATGCCGTGTTCCTCCTCAATGTCTTGTATGAGTGGTGCCCTATTATCGTTGGCATCACATTGTTCCTAACGTTATCCAGTATGAGCTTTGCATCACCACCTAGCATTACCTCGGTGATGCATTCACCATCCTGTAGTACGGTGTGCGGTTGGGAAGTCCTACTCCTGGCCTCCACCTCATTCAGCGTCTTTATTGCGGCCTCGACCTCCCTAACAGCCTCTTCCCTACTCAGGAATTGAGCACTGCTCCTCCACTTAATGCTATAGCCTTTCAATCCACCGATGTATTTCAACCCAACCTCAAGTAGCATCGACCTAACCCCCGCATCCTTAATGTGCCTACTGAAGAGCACATTATTACTGCCGGGGATTAAACTGACGTAGTGCGTATCAACCCTAACGCCCGGCATTACAATTACTTGGTCGTTCGGGAAAACCCTAGTCCTTACTACGAACACGGGCACAACATCGCCAGCCCTGTAGTAGCCGGAGAAGCCCCTCAACTCCGCATCAACACCGCCTATATCCACGACATAGCCATTGTCGGTCTCACCCTTGATTATCCCCATAACGACCCTATGAAGCGGCACAACCGACCTCCAGACAAGGGCCCTATACTCAATGACCCTAAGGAAACCATTCAACACCTCATTAACCGCATCGCAATCACCCATAAACACCAAACCGCCAGGTACCCTCTCGGAGTCCTTTATCGTGACGTTAGGAGCCGAATTGTCGGTACCTAGGTTGAACCTGCTCATTATCACGTCAGAGGCTTGTACAATGCTAAATCCAAGGTCGAGGATCGCCTTGGTGACCGCCGTTGCGTATTTGCCCCTAACCCTAACCCTTACATTATTATTAAACCGCATTGTTAGTAAATGAGTTGCTGAGAATATTACTTTTAGCTCCATTGTCCCTAGCGGTTAATTGAGTAATGCCGATCTAATAGGTCGACAATGGTGATAATTTCTTGAGCTCAGACTCAACCATTGCGTAAAGCCTGTCCAGGTCCGGCCCCCACTCATCCCTAAACCAGTCCTTAACATTACGTAGTATGGTCTCGATCACGATAATGATGTCGTGTAAGACCTCATCCTTTGTTTTATACACAGAGAGGTCTGGGTCAAAACCATTGTATTGATAGCCATGGAGTAGTAATGCTTTGTCGACCAAGCCCTCAATATCTGCGTAGCCCAGTTTAGCCAGGTCTATTGATATCCCCTTGAGTGCATGCGTTGGCGCGGCATAACCACGCTTGAGGTACCACTCATTCGTGGACAACTTATCGAGATTCTTCGTCACTAGGGCTGAGGCAAGGGCCTTAACTGCGCTAAAAACCTTACCAGCAGCGTTTCTAGTGCTACCAGCCAGCCACATGTTTATACCAATACTTAAATCACTGAGTACCTCCAGCAACCTAGCCCTAACGTAAGCTGCCCTATTGATTTTCGGAGAAACCAACTCGCCCTCCACGTAATCCTTACACGCCCCTCGTTTTTAAACCCTGTGCATGTGATTATGCAGTTCCTTATTAATTGACTTGATAAAGTAGTAAACGTGGGGATTGTTAAGTGCGTTGCGAGTGGTGGTAAGGGTGGTGTTGGTAAGAGCACCATAACAGTACTCACGGCTAGGGCATCGGCCGCGCTGGGTATTAGAATTGGGGTTGTTGACTTGGCCTTGGGCAACCCAAGCACATCACTCGTGCTTCTGGGGGAAGTACCTAGGCACACCCTGGCGACGTACGTAATTGGGGCATCCAGGTTAAGCGAGGCCGTGCATGTAGTAGCCACGGAGCACGGACCTATATACCTGGTACCGTCGGGTCGAGGCGACTTGGCGTTAATAAATACCTACGGCGGCCTAGCCGAGGGCCTCTCAGAGGTTGTTGATTATCTAGTGAATAGGGTTGGCGTTGACTATGTATTAATTGACTTCCCAGCATTCGAACCGGAGGTTGATGAGTTATTCAGCAATGCATTGAGGGTTTGCGACGTTATCTACCCAATCTGTACCCAGGACCCCGGCTCATTAATTGCCATGAGGAATCTAGTTACGTTTGTTAGAAGGTCCTCGCTTAAGCTCGGCAAGCCCCTCATTAACATGTTCAGGGAGGCCCTTGGGAGGCAGTGGGTTGATGCTTTCGGTAAGTTAATTGGTACCGAGCCCAGCATCGTTCATTATGACCCATGGGTCATTAGGTGGGTTCATGATGGCGCTGGTTACTATGGGGTCGGCGTGAAGGAGGCGCTTACGTACATTCTAAAACATGTCCTGGAGTAATTCGCATGGCAAAAATGCTTAAGTTGTGCCTTAACTAATACGTAAATGCCGTGTCTGAGGATTTCCGCGGCATTGTTGTGGAGGCTGACGATGGCGAGAGGTGGTTGTTGGTAGCGGATACCCACGTAGGCCTTGAGGTTGAGCTTGGCAGGAGGGGCGTTAGAATACCTAGTCAATCGGCTAGGATTGCACAGTTAATAATAGATGCGGCAGAGAGGCTGGGCGCAACGTCTCTAGCCATACTTGGGGATGTGAAGCATGAGATAGCGAGTATAGCCGAGAGCGCCAGGGAGGTTAGGGAATTCATAGACAGGGTTAGCGCTAAATTCAACAAGGTCGTCCTGGTCAGGGGGAATCACGATGGTAACATAGACCTAATACTAAGTAGCGATGTTAAGCCCAACGTCTACCTCGTGGATTCAAGGGGGTTCATACTTAGGAGCAGGGACGGCAAAAACCTATTGTTACTGCACGGTAACTCCAAGCCGAGGGTTGAGGACTTCGTGAAATCCGACGTGATAATCATGGGCCATACACACCCAGCGATCTTGATCCAGGACATCACGGGTTACGTAATGAGGGCGCCGGTAATCGTTAAGGTACGGATAGATAAGGCTATACTCGGCAGGAATATGTATGGGACCGAGCTAGACGTTAAGGGCCCCATGAGCATAATAGTGCTCCCAGTATTCAACCCATTGACGATAGGTATGGACGTATTCGAAATATTCGCAAAGGAC
>JAKMAE010000012.1 GCA_022014875.1 Vulcanisaeta sp.
TTGAACAGGGGGTTGGCGGCCCCGGTGGGATTTGAACCCACGACCTACGGCTTAGGAGGCCGCCGCTCTATCCTGGCTGAGCTACGGGGCCGATAATTTTGTTGGTCCAGTCCTTTTTAATCTTTTACTTCATTGTGTGGACCGAGGCTTCATTGATTATTCATGTTGTGGTTTCGGCCTCATTCACAATCCTTAATAATGCATTGTTGGCGCCCTCCATGAAGTGCCTCTTGATCCATGACTTCATTAATACAAATAATGGGTTAATGTTGACACTCCATTGGCTGATTATGGTGTTATTACTTATGTAATTAATTACGTAACCCCTTATTGGACCTTTTATGTAGTTTATTGTGACGCGTTTATTCTCGTTATCCACGAATATCCTAGCCATGCCTGTGTTATTGGGCCCTGGGAATGCGAATCTTATCTTGACTATGTAATTACTTCCATCATCACCGACCACGACGATCTCCCGATGACCTCTCCAGTACTTGGGCATATCCTCCACCTTACTCAAGATCTTCCACACCTTATCCCCTAGTTCATTACGAAAGGTTTGCTTGACCGTAAACTCAAGACCTAGTATTGACATTGATAATGATGAGATTTGCTTATTTAAAAGTAGTTCTCGGTAAGGCCTGCCTACTTATAGAGTTGAAAGTTCCTCAAAGCTTTTACCCCACTTCCACCGCATATTGGCGCGACCGCCGTCACTACGGTAATCATTATTATTGCCGTTAACGTAAAGGATTTCGATACTGTTTACGGCAGGGCTTGAATGGTTAAGGTATACATGACATTACGATGGTGTTGATGGTAGTGTGGATTGATTACTTGGATACTGCCTCCTCCTCTTTGGGCCTCCTCCTTTCCCTCTTTTCCTCGATCTTCTTCCTCAGTAGGTTAATGTGGAAGCTCAATTCTTTTATGCCGAGCCTATTACCAACATCCTCCCCATACTTAAGGATCTCCTCGGCACGCTCTAGATCCCTAGATCTACCTCTGGCTATTAATTCCTGGGCCGTATACACAATGCACTCGACCAGTTTCTCCTTAAACTCGAGCGCCTTCTCCCTGTTGTTGTTCTTCTCCGCATGCTCAATCAGCTTCTCCCACTTAATGCATGGGACATTAACCATACAAACAGGGCTCATGAAACGAGTATTTTTAAGGATTATTCCAACCTCTCCATGAGGTTCGTTATTGATGCCCCGTGAGTGGTTAAGAAGACAATTAAGTTTTTATTAAAATAAAGCAAGACCTCACTGTGGTATTTGACGACAAGGACCTCAGGCCCGTGCGTGGAATGAGGGACCTAACCCCGGAGGAGTATTACCCCATGCTGCAGGTTTTTGATAGGTTGGCCAGGGTCGCAGAGTCCTTTGGCTATATGAGGGTTGAGACGCCGGCCCTTGAGTACTACGAGATCCTTAAGGCTAAGGCTGGTGAGGACGTAATAAACGAGATCTACTACTTCAGGGACAAGGCCGGTAGGGAGGTTGGCCTTAGGTTCGACATGACCGTCCCCATCGCCAGGGTGGTATCGTATAGGGTTGACTTGCCGAAGCCCATAAGGTGGTATTACATAACGAAGGTTTGGAGGTATGATGAGCCACAGCATGGTAGGTATAGGGAGTTCCACCAATTCGGTATTGAGTTCCTCGGCTCATCAAGTGTTAGGGCGGATGCCGAGGTTTTGGCAGTGGGTGTTGAGGCGTTGAGGGCTTTGGGGCTCGGCGATTCCAAGGTCAGGGTCAATGATAGGAGGGTTATTGATCAATTATTGACGAGGCTAGGCGTACCTAATGATGTTAGGCAGGGCGTGCTTAGGGTTATGGATAAGAGGGGTAAGGTTCCTGACGAGGACCTGGAGAGGATGCTTGTTGGTTTGGGGTTGAGTAGGGAGACTGCGCAGGAGGTCCTCAGGTTGGCGAACACCACGGAGAAGCTGGATAGGGTACCTGACCTACTTAGGGAGTGGGGGTTAGGTGAGGACTTCATCACGTACTACAACAATTTAGTAGACATACTCAGTATCTACGGTATCCTGGACTTCATGGTTATGGACATGGGCATAGTGAGGGGGCTCGATTACTACACGGGCTTGATATTTGAGATGTACGTACCTGAGTATAAACTTGCCGTTGGCGGCGGTGGCAGGTACGACAACTTGGTCGAGATCTATAGCGGTAAGCCCATGCCTGCCTCGGGCTTTGCGATGGGTATTGAAAGGTTGATGGAGGTCCTCGAGCAGAGGGGTTTGATCAAGCGTGGTTATCCACAAATTGATTACTACATCTACGTTGTTGGTAACGATAGGAACCACATAGCCCTTGGCTATAAATTGGCCAGTAAATTAAGGGCTCAGGGTAATAAGGTCATCATCGACACAGGCGAGAAGAGCTTGAGGAGTGCCCTTGAGTATGCCTCGAAGGTGAATGTTAGGTATTTCGTGATAATAGGCCCCAGGGAGGTGTCGCAGGGCGTTGTTAGGGTTAGGGATATGGCTGCGTGGAGCGAGAGGGAAGTCCCATTGTCAGAGCTAGGCCTTACGTGACACGGCTAAAAATAAGTAAATAAAGGGGTTAGTGTAAATTGTTTTAATGGTTAAGGAGGAGAACTCGGGTGGGTCAAAGTACCTTAAGGCGGATCTCCTAGATGTAATTGAAATACCCGAGGAGGGTATCGCCATAATGCTATTCACAACGGAGGAGTGGGAGGATAGGGTCCTACCCATTAGGATTGACCTATCGGCATCATTCTCGATAAAGAAGGCGCTAGGCCTAGTGGCATTCCATAGGCCACTTACTCACGACCTGCTCGTGGAGTTAATGAATCGGCTTGACGTAACCGTGGAAAAGGTGACCATAGACGCCATGATAGATGGGGTCTACTTAGCGACGATATTCGTGAAGGACAATAGAACAAATGAATCGTTCCAACTAGATGCTAGGCCAAGCGATGCAACGGCGATAGCCGTTAGGTTGGGGGCGCCGATATACATCGCCGATCACCTAATCGCCTACACGGAGCCAATTGATAGGTATAGGGAGTTGAGGGCAAGGTACGGTTTCAGTTTTGAGAAGAGTATTTAATTTTTAGGAACCCCTACTCACCAAGCACCAACACGACAACCCTCCTTGTTCGGGGGCCGTCGAAGTCCGCCAGTAAAATTTCCTGCCACGTACCACGCACAATCCTCCCATCGATTATGGGCAACACGAAGAATTGCTTAAATAGTGAGGCTAGTAGGTGGGCGTCAGCGTTATTATCAATCTTGTTGTGTTCGTAATCTCCGTTCTCCGGCACCAAGCGTTCAAATAATCCCTCGTAATCCTTCCTTATCCTTGGCTCATCCTCATTAGCAAACAAGCCCGCGGTTGCGTGGGGTAGAAATACGAGAACCAGGCCATTCCTAACCCCTGACTCCCTAACCGCGGCTTCCACGTAATCGGTGATGTTTATAACCTCCCTACGCCCTCTACTAGTTACCGTGAACTCCCTCGTGAATACCTTCACAAAGATTTGATGCGCCCTAACTTAGTAAAGCTTTTTATGAGTGGTATCGTGTAGGTACTGGTGATTTAGATCTCGAGTGCTGAGGTGGTGATGATGGCTCGCAATAATGAATTACTTAATATTCCTGGCACTTTCAAGTAATTTCTCGAACTCCAGCATCACGAGACCCATTGTCGAGTCGTCCACGCCCTGAACTAAAACACCGAAGACTAGGTCCCCCTCCCTCCTAATTATGACATACCCACTGCGTGACTGGACGATGACGTGGGTCGAAGGGTCGCTCAATAATTCCCTACTAACTCTATCACCGACCGCGCTTATCGATGCTATCATTGCCGCAACCTTGTCAGGATCGATATCCTTCTTTGAGGCGTAGGTTATCAATAAGCCGTCGAGCGAGGCTACGTAGATTCCCGTGATATACTCAGCACTGCTTAGGAAGTTGTTGATTAGGTTATTCAACTTCTTAACACTCTCCTCCGCCACATCTGTACTCAATTCCAGGAGTAATATAAACATATCTTCGACGAACTCACCTCCTAATCATAAGCCTATACCCACCTCTCAACTTTCTAATCAGGTCTTTCCTAACCAATTCCCTAAATAACTCAACATAGGCCTCGCTAGGTTCGACTCCCCTTACCTTAATGCCGTATCTACGGGCTAGGTACTTCACGTTATCAACGCAGACCTGCCTTAACGGGCATGATGAGCAGTAATCCCGAAGGGGCTCCCCATTTATCACTACAAGCCCGTGTACAGGGTCTACGAATGCGCCCTTGTCAGTAGATATGCGAATCACCACGTTACCGTCCAACTCCCCAATGTCGTAGACCACGAATACACGGCCACCAACCATATACTTATCACCATCCTTAACGACCCAGCCACTGTCCAGCAATCGTTTAAGCCGTCTTGCCAATTTGCCCTTATTAATCCCTGTTCTCCTCATTATCTCGACGAAGCGGGTGTGGCCTTGCATTATTGCAAGTAGTATGGATAAATTGGTATTATCCAATACGGCGTTGAAATCCGCCTCCCTCATCAATACGTAATCCTCGTTAATGCTTGGAACTTGCTTACCCTCTTTACTTATCGACACTATAATCCCTGGTTTGGTGATGAGGTTCACGGCTGTAACCAGCCTATGTTACTTATTAAGCATGCTGTGTTCATTTTAACTAATTCCGCTAGGTCTACCGAATAACTTATTAAAGTCGTTACTACTATGGTGGGGTATGCCGTTTAGGAGGTTCGTAAGGTTGGAAATACCGGATGTCATACTTATCGAACCCGTGGTTTTCCCGGACCACAGAGGCTTCTTTGCGGAGTTGTATAAGAGGACTGATTTCCTAGCTGGCGGCGTGGCTTACGACTTTGTGCAGGTGAGCATTAGTAAGTCTAGGCGTGGTGTTGTTAGGGGGCTGCATTATCAATTAAAGCCTATGGAACAGGGTAAGTTGGTCACGGTTATCAGGGGGCGCGTTGTCGATGTGGCGGTTGATATTAGGAGGGGGTCTCCCTGGTTTGGCAGGTACGTCATGGTTGAGCTGTCGGCCGACGAGCCGAGGCTCCTCTGGATACCTCCGGGCTTTGCCCATGGTTTCCAGGCCCTGGAGGACGATACATTATTCCTCTATCTACAAACCAAGGAGTATAGTCCGCAGCATGAGAGGTGCATTGCCTGGAATGACCCCGAGATCGGCATTCCATGGCCGATAAGGGAGAATGTAATATTGAGCGAGAAGGACAGTAAATGCCCACCGCTTAGGCAGGCAGAGACCAACTTTGACTACCCAATATGAAGCCCGCGCATTTATTGACGTCAGCCCTCACACGCATCATCAATCCCTCAGTCACGGCTCCTCATCACGGCTATTTTTATAAAGCCCAACCCCTTAAATAAAGTAGTGCTAAAGTGATGAGTTGAACCCACGCAGACCGCGGTGACGATGCCTAAACCGGCTGACTCACTACCTGGATTATTGGGCGTCCATAGGGTGCGTAATGCCTGGCCCACTTATCCCTTAATGCAATGTTTAGCTTGGGATCTAGGTTTGGCTTTATGGTATTTATGAACCTGGCTATGGAGTCCCTGTCGTGTATTACCACATACGTGATGCCCCCTTCACCGACGAATACGTTGCTGTTGATGCCTAAGAACTTAAGCACGATTTTTAACACCAGCCCTACGGACTTACTCGGCGCTCTAATGCTCAGCACTAGATTCGGCATGTCAAGCCTAGGTTCGGGGTCTATCAACTCGCCGTTGAAGTCATATAAACCCCTCATTAATGATAACCAATCACTCACGTTAAATAATGTCAATAACCTACCAGGTCTTTGCAGTAGTCTTCGTATCTCGTCGCAAACATTGGCGGGTGCGCTGATTACGTTATTTTCAATGAGCACGCCAGGCTCTATGGACCTTATGTAATCAACAGCGTCTGAAAAACCCTCAATGCTCCTCCACCTTATTTTACACTCATTGAGGAATGCACCAATGATGTAGGGGTTCACGTAATTGTTTAGGATTGTATGCTTTTAATACCTACCTAACCATGAATCCTGAATGAGTATTGATAAGGCAATGGCTATCCTGAGGAAATACCCACTCTGTGATCATTGTCTAGGTAGGTTATTTGCGAGGTTAGGTTTTGGCCTTAGTAATTACGAAAGAGGTAGGGCAATTAAGGACTACTTATTGATGAGGATTCACGAGAGGATTATAAACGAGGGATTAAGTGATGAGCTCCTTAATGACCTAAAGGCACTCGCCATAAGCGGTCACGAACCGAGCATATCACTATTAAAAAGCATGGGCATGGACGTCTCGCCGGTGCCGTGCTACGTATGCGGCAACGCAATATTTAACAGGCTCGATGAGTGGGCGAATAAGATAATTAACGCAATGGCTTCCTTAAGGGCTGAGTTTAGGACGTTTAAATTGGGAACGAGGGTACCAAGCGATGTGTTGAGGAAGGAGCTCGAGATAACTACGGAGTTCGGGATAACGAGTGCCGAGTCCATAAAGCGGGAATTGAATAGAGAATTGGGTAAGAGGGTTTCATCAACACTGGGTATTCCCTTCAGTAGGGAGGAGCCGGACATAGAGGTTGTCCTCGATGTATCCACGGGCGCGGTCACGATACAGATAATGCCACTATACATACTCACTAGGTATAGGAGGGAGCGTAGGTTAACCGGTAAGGTTAAGTGGCCCATAGACGATGTGCTCAAGATATACGATGCCCGTGGCGCAATACTACACAGCGGTGGTGGGGAGGCCAGCGATGTAAGGGTTCTCGGCAATGGGAGGCCCATGGTTATACAAGTGATAGAGCCGGGTAAGAGGCCGCTGATTAACGAGCTTAATCAACCCCTTAGGGATGATAGTTACGGCATAGCGCTCAACGTATTGTCCTACGTTAGGGCTTCCACGGTTAGGAAGGTGAAGGCCGAGAGTAGGAATTACGTGATTACCTACAGGGTCTTGGCAGTAACTGGGGGGCAGGTAACGGACGAGGCCCTAAGGTCTCTTCATGAGTACTTCAGGAACAGGCAGGTTGTTCAGAGGTTGAGGGTTAGGGGCAGGGTTAAGAAGAGGGTTAGCATTGTTTATGAGCTGGATGGTAAAATAATAAGCAACGGGTTGGTGGAGTTCCTAATTAGGTGTCAGGGTAATCTAAACATTAGGGGTTTCGTGCATGGCTACTTCGGCGATGTAGAACCCAGTATAGCCGGTGTTTTAGCGGTTGAGGTTAGGCCGGTCGAGGTGGATATCTTGAACATAAGTGATTAATCACGAGGCCTGCGCCTTCGTCTCAGCGGTTGGCTGTGGATTGAATGGTTTGATGTGGTCCGGCGTCGTTATTATAATCTTCCTCTTATCGCCCAAATACACCTCTATCTCATATGCCTTACCTCTCTTGCCGATTATTGTACCGACCTTACCTTGATATCTCCTGTGCGGTGCCGTGGATACGTACGTTGGGTCTATATCGATAACCACCTTATCGCCGATTTTATACTCATAAAGCCACCTGGAAAGCCCGGGCCTACCCCTCTCCCTCGGGCTCTTACTGAGCAACTTCCTCGATTTATACCGTAGACCGTGTGTTCGATGCACGTCAAATCCCAACGTGACCCTCAAAAGCCCCATATTTAAGTGTTTTTTCCGTAGGTAGAAAATTCTTAAATTAGGCTTTTAAATAAAATCGCAGGGAGTGTTCTGTGGTTAAGCGCATCATTAATTCCGAGGATATTACAATGGCCGAGGCCCTACGAATTCTCGAGGAGAAGGTAGTCAGGAGTGGTGTTAATGAGGAGATCGTAAATAACACGTTGGATTACCTAAGGAAGTTCTCTAAGGTAGACCCCGACAAGGCTAGGGAGTTGGTTTCGGAGTTGATGAAGAGGTTTGGCCTGGCCAGGTTAACGGCAATACAGATAGTCAATATACTCCCTAGAACGGGCGAGGAGTTGAGGATGCTCCTTGGCTCCGAAAAGAGGGAATTCAGCGATAAGGATATTGAGGAGATGCTCAACCTATTAAGGAGTGCTGTTAAGTCCTGAGGGTGCCTGTTATGGTCAAGAGGGAGGACTACGCATACGTACTGGACATAATACCGCCGGAGCAGATGTTGGCTAGGGATCCATCATTAATAAGGAAGGGCTTCCCAAGGAATGAGCAATATGTTCAAGCAATTGGCGAGCAGTACTTCACGTTACTCGAATTAACGCTCAAGCCCAACGTAACCGTCGAGGTTGGTGAGAGGGTTTACATAGGCAATGGACCTAGGGATAAGGTGGATAAGATAGTTAGGAGGATAGGCTATGACGAATTAACGAGTGAGGCGAAGAACGTGCTCCCCGAGATCGTGGCAAAGATCGTTAAGTCCCAGGAGAGTAGGTTCGTCGATTTTTTCAATAAGGCCGGGCCAATAACACTTAAGATGCATACCCTTGAGTTGCTGAGGGGTATTGGTAAGAAGACGCTTTGGCAGATACTTGAGGAGAGGAAGAAGAAGCCGTTCCAATCGTTTGAGGATATAAGGAGTAGGGTTGGCATCGACCCAGAGAAGTTAATTGTAGATAGGATACTAAGGGAGCTGCAGGGCGCGGATCAATACAGGATCTTCGTTGGTTAACCTCAGACTACCTAATCCTCACAATCCTCCTACGGCCAGCTATCTCCCAAACCTCAACCTCAACCCCAGGCTCCAGCTTGTTCCTAACATCCTCCTCGATCTGGTTTGGTGATACCTCAAAGGTTGTGTAGTTCCTAAGATCCATTAATTGCCATGAATCACCCACCTTAGCGACAACCTGCGCAACGAACTTCTCTATTATTGGAATCTCGACCTGGGCGTCGGCCGGCACTATAAGCGTCCTCTTGACGTTATCAAACACTCCTATACCGACTATCCTAACCTTGGCCGAGCCATGCTTACCCGTCTTGCTCTTCTCAACCTCGACCACCTTGCATGGTTCTCCATCAATCATCACATAACTGCCCTCCTTAATTGAACCAGCCTCCGCAGGCTTCGTCGACATACAAAATCGGGGCTAGGCAGGAAATAAAAGGTTTTCTATATCATTAATACATGGATAACATGTAAATCCCTTCCAACGACGTTGCCAACCGGTTACTATTTTAAATCAATTCAATGCATTAGACTATGACGGTTTATGAAGTTGCTGCTTTACGTTGGTAAGTACGAGGACTACGCATTGGCAAAATTAATCGTGAATAGGCTAAGTAGTAATGGTGTGGAGGTTTACGCCGCTAGGGACTCCGAGGCTAGGAACCTGGGTATACCCAGGTGGGACTCTTCACAAGCTGTTGATGCTGCCATGGTGATTGGCGGTGATGGTACAGTACTTAGGTTCATACATGAGATAGACGAGTCGCTTAACATACCTATACTTCACATAGGGACTGGACGAGTTAATTACTTAAGCGATGCAGGTACTAGGGATTTACCGCAAGTTCTGGATAGTATAATAAAGGGTAATTATTGGATTGAAGAGAGACTAACGCTTAAGGCAGTCACCGCTGGTTTCGAGTGCATGGCGCTCAACGAGGTTTTGGTTAAGGGCGTTGATCCAGGCCACCTGGTCTCCGTAACGGTCATTGAGGAGGATGGTGAGGAAATAATGAGGGCTAGGATGGATGGTGTAATTATTGCCACGCCCACAGGCTCCACGGCCTATGCATTGGCTGCTGGTGGACCGGCCGTGGATAATAGGTTAGCTGCGAAGTTAATAGTCCCCCTCGTCCCGTTTTCTAGGGCTATTGTTCCAATAGTACACCCCTTCGATATACCGATTAAGGTAATGACTAGCGAGGTGGCGCATATACTATGCGACGGCATTGTGGCCCAGAGAGGCGCCGAGATACGAATAGTGCCCGGCGATAAAAAGGTCATGTTCATAAGGACTCGCCAATACAGGATGTACGATAAGCTACTTAGGAGGTTGTTCACACCATGAGTGCCAAGGGGGCTGTCATAATCGACGCATCGGCCGTATTCCACACGAGGGATTTACGTGTATTGTCAAGTATGGGTCGTTTAGTCACTACGAATTACGTAATCAATGAGCTCAAGGATGTTAGGGCCTCCGTCATACCCGAAGTATTGAATATAGAGGTCTACGAAATAAGTGAGGAGGAGATAAGCGAGGCTAGGAGGAGGTATCATTTACCGAGACTATTGAGCGATGCCGATGTATCGCTCATAATCCTCGCCCTTAAATTAAGGGATGAGGACCCCATCGTGGTTACGGACGACTCCCTCTTAATAAAGTTCCTAAAAAAACTGGGGATTAAGTACTCAGTGGTCTTTCTCAGGCCTCGTTAGTACGGTTTAGGCCTTAGCTTGAGCCTTTTCGGCACATTCTCGGGCGGTAACTCAGCCCCTGCCAACTCTATCGTCACCGTGTCCTGGAACCACGGGGTCGACCTACCGAAAGCCCTCGGCATGTAGTTCCTGATCTTACGACCCTTATGCACGGCTGCATGTATTATGACTACGTTATCTACGTTCAATCCCTTATAAACAGCATTATTCTCCAGGTTCTTAAGGACTTCTAGGTATGCCTTGGCAACCCGAACAGGCCACTTAGCAACTGGCCACCCCTCCCAGGGCGTTGTGTGGTGGGCCTGCTTCTTAGTAAACCTCCTTATTGGTATTGGCATTTTCAGCGCCACTACATTGCTCAGGTACTCCTCGGCCTGCTTAATCGTGAAGCCCCTAATGAACCTGGCAACCTCAACGGCCTTCTTCCAACTAATCCTATACTCATAACCAAGGGCCTTCACGACCTGGTCCTCGGTTATTGTAGCACCGTAAATGCTCTTAACACGCCTTATTATATCCTCGGCGGTGACGCTCCAGTCAATCCTTGCCATACCCACAACCGCAGATAGGCATGTGTATAAAAGTATTTTGCCCATCGAGTTCTAGGCAGTTATTGATTAAGCACGGTAATGGTTCACTCACTCAACTCCCTGTACACAGCCAACAACTCCTCACCAACAACACTCGGCGAGTTCCTACTGGCTACAATGGCTTTAGCCCTAGCCCCCAATTCCATGGCGTACTCCGGCGAGTTAATTAACTCCTTGGTACTTTCGAGGAAGCACTTGACATCATCAACCTCGCATATGACACCGCCATCACCGACAACCTCAGGTACTGAATCAACGTTGGAGGCCACCACGGGTATGCCGAAGCTCATCGCCTCAAGCGCAGTAAAGCCAAATGCCTCCCCCCTCGTTGGGAAGAGCAGTACGTCGAACTCGGCCATCAACTTAAGTAACTCATCCCTCCTCATTGGTTCGTAGTAGGCAATACCATCGATTCTCCTGGGGCTTTTACCAACGTAAACCTTCCTAACCCACCTCGGAAGCCTTGCCATAACCTCCTCAGCGATGTCACCACCCTTTCGGTGGTACTCCACGCCGATGAAGCCCACGGTTATTATGTTATCAATTTTCCTGGGCTGGGTCCTCATCGGTGGTGGTATTACTCTAACATCCCTAAACCCCTCCTCCTCAAGCCCTCTCCTGCTCCACTCCGTCCAGGTTATCAATACTACGTTATCCCTATTAAATAGGTATTTGAACGTCCTAATAGCTAATCGGTACAGGGCGGTACCCCTAGGCTTCCTCAGGTACTTCTCGAAGAGGTTATAGATTGGTTGGTCAATTTCTTGAACCCAGGGAGAGAGGGGTATGTAGAGGTTTAGGAAGAAGGCGTGGGTAAGCCTTCTGAGCCTCAGTGAGTATGGTGGTTCAACGAGTGCCTTGAGGAACCACTTAAACGTTGTACTTCCCGTGATGTAGAAGTCGTTGCTCGATGGTGGTAATCGGACGGGGTCCTCAATGACCCTATAGCTAACACCTGGTGGTGGATTCTCAATCCTCAACCTAACACCGGTCCTTACCTCACCAGATATCCTATCCCTACTTACGATAATGTTAACAATCATTTATTCGGACCTTGCCGTGTATATCCTGGCTTAAATATAAGCGTTATTTCTTAACGTCCTGATTGAACACTCTATTTATAGTATTAATATAGCTCTCGGGATCTCCGACGCTCAACCAGGAGTTGTGGTTGAGGACTATGCCGTAAACCTCGCCGCCACTATCAATGACGTTTTTAATGCCATACGTCAACTCAAGCTCGCCCTCTGTTTTGACGGTCTCAAGCCCCCTAAATATTTTATCGTTAAATATGTAGACGGCGGATATGGCGATGTTTGACCTAGGATTACGGGGTTTTTCCTCAACATCCAAAACCCTAACCAATCTATAGTTATTGATGTAGCCCTCATCCCTAACTATTGCGACGCCATACCTACTTGGATTGCTGACCTCCCGGAGGAATAGCAGTGCGTCGGGTCTTAACTCATCGAATAACTTAACACCCTCCGCATAGCCCTCTGTTAGTAAGCCATCATCGGCATGTACAAAGAATGGCTCAGAATTTATGAAGTCCTTAGCCCTTAGCACGGCATCGCCAAATCCCAGGGGTTTTTCCTGGAATGTAAATGATAAGCTCACCCCGAGTGACTCATTGAATAGTTTGTCCATTAGGTAATCTATCAATGGCTTACCGTTCCTACCCACGACAATTAAGAACTTCGAAACACCGACCTCCTGAAGCCTCGAGATTATTAAGTCAATGATTGGTATAAGCATGGGGGTTTCACCCCTACGTATTAATGGTAGTAATGCCTTCGGTATTATCAGGGTCATATTCCTCATCCTAGTGCCTAACCCTGCAGCCGTTATCACTGCTTTACGTATCATAGCTATGCCGTTTAATAGTGACAAATAAATATAAGTATTTTCGTCACAATACGTATTTTCTACAGGTAATCGAGCAGTGTCCCTCGTTTCTTAAATACTTGTTTATCCGTCCCACCCTCCCTCTTTCTAGTTGGCTCGTACCTTATGACCCTACCCTCGTTTATTAATTTCCTAGCCTGCTCAATTATTGAGCGGGCTAGCTTATCGCCGAACCCCCTAATACTACTTATTGCCCTCGGGTCTGCATTGGCTATGTCGGCAATACTCCTAAAGCCGGCATTGTAGAGGGCCCTGGCCCTGGCCCTACCGACGCCCTCTAGATTAACGACAAGCTCTATGAGCTCCTCCCTAACGCCGTACGTCAACCTCCACCTAAGCACTTCAAGTCTCTCTGCGTGTTTCTTCATACCGAGCGTGCTGGCTAACCTGGCCACGGCGCTTGCAAGCCAATTCATTAAATCGCTATACACTCTCAAGTCCCCCGGCCCCACGTCGTATTTCCTATACAACTCGTCCTCGGATACCTCGTCAGCCCACTCAAGGAGCATTACCGAGGTCTTTATCGTCGATAGGTAATCCTCGAGCTCTCTCTCCTCATACTCGCCATTCTCAATCTCGTCCTTAGTCAATGGGGGCTTTATCAATAGGTAGTCCCAATTATCTAGGACGAGCTCTAGGTAATCGTCGAACTCGCCCCTCCTAACTCTCAACCTTGGGACCTCCGGTGATTGAACTATCAAGTGCGTGTAACCCAAGTCGCTCGTTTCCTCCCTAGCCCTCAAACCCCTTATGTATATATTGGCGGTGTATGGGTCCAGGTACATGTTGTTTAATAATGAGCCCAAGGCGGTCGCTGCGACTCGGTCATCAACCCTCTCTAGGAATCCGGATTCCACGAGGAAGTTGATTACGTCCTCAATCCTCCTCCTCAGTAAATCCCTGAGGATAACGTTCTTATCAAAACCACCCTGTAGGTAACCTAGTGTTGAGGATACGAACCTAAAGACTCCCTCCATGTCCGACGCGTACCCACTGGCTATGGCTGAGAGTAGGTGCGTTGAGAGGTTCCTGTCCGTGAGGAACTTGGACCTAACCTCCTCAACCTCGGCATTTATGTAATTCCTCATTAAATAATCAACCTCATCCTCGCCCCTCGCGATGAGTATTGCCTCGCCGTAAGGATCTAGGCCAGGCCTGCCAGCCCTACCAGCCATCTGCTTATACTCCATCACTGGCAACTCCTCCATGCCAACCCCCGGCTCGTACCTCCTGTACTCATGTATGATGACCCTCCTCGCAGGTAGGTTAACGCCTGCCGCCAGGGTTGTTGTGGCCACGACGACTTTCAGCAACCTATCCCTGAAGGAGTTCTCTATTATCGACCTAACGTCCATGTCTAGGCCAGCGTGGTGAAACGCAACCCCGCACTTAACGACTTTAGCCAACTCCTCACCAAGAAGCCTTGATTGGGACGCCTCAAGTACAGCGCTTGATACCCTACTTAACTCCCTTGGCTCGATTACTTTAACGCCGTAATTACATATGTACTGGGCAATTTGCTGAGCCAACTTAACGGTATTTGGTCGGGAATTCGTAAATACAAGGGCCTGTCCACCATTAAGTAGTGTGTCGATTACCAACGACAGGACAGGGTTTCCCAAGTCCTTAATTACGGCTCTATCGCCATCTGAGTAGTAAATAACGCCATCGTAATAAACGCCCTCCCTAAGCGGCACAGGCCTCCACCGAGACTCAACAACCTCGGCCTCTAGGTACTTCGCTATATCCTCGGCATTGCCGACCGTTGCGGATAAGGCTATTATCTGGGTGTTTAGGCCCAGGGCCCTGACCTTGGCTATTATGGACTCTATTATCGGCCCCCTCTTATCATCGTTTATGTAGTGCACCTCATCAATAACGAGGACACCGACTTGCCTAAGCCAGTCGGCCCTGTGCCTAAGCAGGCTATCGAGCTTCTCATACGTTGTGACTACGATATCGTAATTCGTCAACCACGCATCCTCCTTATCGTACTCCCCAGTCGTCACCGCAACCCTCACACCAAGCTTCTCGTAGATCCTCAAATCCCTGGCCTTCTCATAGGCCAAGGCCCTAAGTGGTACGGCCATGACGGCCTTAACGCCCCTCGTTAAGACGGCGTTGACCATTGCCAACTCTGCCATGAGGGTCTTGCCCGTGGCGGTCGTTGTGCACATTAGTATGTTCTTACCGTCGAATATGCCCTTACGTACCGCCTCCTCCTGTGGTGGGTAAAGCTCGGTAATGCCCCTCTCCTTAATTATGAACTCCTTAAGTACGTCAGGCAGTGGTAAGTCACTAACCCTCAAATCAATCAACCAATTAACCCAGTATTAATTAGGTTATAAGGAATTAACGCTCGTTGCAGAGCTCGTGAGCTTCCCTACTCACATCCCAGGTACTTGGCCAACCACCGCTAAACCTATTTATTAAGTATGGTTTTGCATAGTTGGGCCATGACCCACCGAGTATATACTCTACCAATGCCAGCGCCAGCGCGGGCCCCACCTCGGCGCCGTAGCCATTAAACCCACCTATTATGTAGAGTTTATCCTCGATCAACGACCCAACCAGGGGCCTCATGTCGGGCGTACCCTCACAATACCCAAAGCCAGAGCCGATACGGACCAACCAGCCGAACCTAAGCCTCAATCTATTGGTTACGTCTCTCATCACCTCCTCATTAACCCCCTTGCTTGAGCCTGGCCTTTCAATCTCTACGTTACCATCACCACCAACGATTATTGATAAGCCAAACCTACCCACCAGCTTGTTTAATCTAGGTGTTAGGGGCCTCGCGTAGACGCCGAGCACGTAATCATAGACGATGGCATTCACGGACCTGCCTAGGAACGCCGCTGCCTGGCACTTATAGGGTAATAGAGGAACCTTAATACCGAGCTTACCAACAACCTCCGAATTCCAGGCACCCGCCGTAATAACCACGTAGTCACCAGTATATGTATGGTTATTAACCACAACCTCGACATTACGCCCATCAAGCCTAACGTGGGCCTCGCCATGGACGTACCTAATACGTTCACTATCCATGGTTAACCTTATGAGCCCTGGAATATCGACCAGGTGATCACCGCCTATACTCATTATATAAACCTCATCATTACTAACCCTCCTCAGGCCATAGTCACCGACGTCATTGAGGATGGAGACCTCAACGCCGACCTCCCTCCACTTATTAACCAGGTCACGCACTAACTCACGGTAGCACCAGCCAGGGACTATGGTTATTGATGGTAAGTCATGAATTAAATCAACCCCTAACTCCCTCGATAACTCCCTATACACGCCCTCGCTTATCCCTGCCAACTCGACATCCTCCCTAAACTTAAGAAGCTTAGAGTGTATAAGTGGGTACCTGGGTCTCTGGACCCCCGAGTCCACTAACGTAGTATTAACTCCCCTAAGGCTCAGTAGTTGGGCTAGTACGGTGCCGATGAGGCCGCCGCCCACGATTACGACATTCACGGACGAAAAATGGGGCAAACCATTATTAAGGTTTAGGCGACTTAACCATCGTTAAGGTCCTCCGACTATGTTAACCCAATGCATCGCAGGGTATTTCATGCACACCGGCGTTCCGCGGCTTCGATATTATTAACACGTAATCCCTAATGCCATACTCATGAAGCAACTTCCTCAATAACTCCTCCCGAGGCTCCTCAGTAAATACCCCGAAGAGTGATGGGCCGGCCCCAGACAATGCCGCCGCAACCGCGCCAGCCTTAAGCAATGCCTCCTTAACAGCGTTGTAGTGTGGGTAGAACTTGGACCGTATCGGCTCAATGATTGCATCGCCCATAATCGCCTTACGGAGCGTACCCACATCCCCCGTTATCAATGAGTAAACAAGCATTGATACATAGGACATGTTGTTCCTGAGTGAGTCGAGGTCGACACTCCTGGGGATGACCCTCCTCATCTCACCAGTACTGGCCTTACTCCCCACGGTAACGATTACGAACCAGTAATTCCCAGGTACCTCGATCCTAACAACATCGCCAGTCACTGGGTTTATTATAACCAAGCCACCAAGTAGCGAGGCAGCAACATTATCCATGTGGGGAGACCCAGCGGCAACAACCTCGCCCAACGCGGCGACCCTAATAAGTTCAGTCTCTGTTAGGCCCGTGTTTAGTAACTTATTCAACGCGTACGCCACAGCCACCGCATCAGCGCCACTACTACCCAACCCACTCGCCGGCTTAATACCCTTCTTAACAACCACATCCACATAAAATGATTGCCCAGTCAATTTCCTAAACTCCTCAACCACTGGATATATAGTCGTCTCAGTGAAGTTGCTTGGTAAATACCTACCATACTCACCGATGAACCTGACCCTATCAGGGCCACTGGGCAGTAACCGAACCAACACATCATCATAGGGATTACTAAGGGCTAGGGCTAGAACATCAAATCCAGGCCCTAAATTGGCTATAGAGGCATAGCTCCTAACACAAACCTGCATCGAGACCCAATATATCAACTATTTATAATCATTAACCCATTAATATTTTATTAAACCGTATAATTTATGCCTTAGGTATAGCCCATGGGAAGACAAAGGCAAATAATAACATGACAAATATTAAATGGAACACGTACATTATTGCCCACGGTAAGTTCTTCCTAATTATTATGCCCTCTTTCCTGACGTAAGGAGATGTTGAAACACCGACACTAACGGTTTGTGATGCAATGGGTTTCCCAAGCTCGGCGGAAGGGAATTAGCCGCTCTTTGTGGTCTCAGGGTAGGGTAGTTCCTTTGTTAGTGGTATTAGTCCTGGTATTAGCCACTTTTCCCACATTTCATCAACCTTCCTCTGTATGTACTCTATGTCTTCATCGGTCAAGTGCTTAAACCTGCTCTGTCTCCTTATGTACTCCTTAACGGGCTTCCTCTTCAGTTCCCCACTGGCTATCCTAGCGCTCGTGCTTGTTAGTCTGAATTTTCCGTTCTCTATCTCGAAGAGTGGCCATATGCCCGTCTCCACCGCTAGTTTACCTATTTCGTGGCTGTACTTCGGGTCGAAGCCCCAGCCCTTAGGGCATGGGTCTAGGGTGTGTATGAATGTTGGTCCGCCGATCTCGAGGGCCTTCTTGACCTTGTTGTATAGGTCTATTGGGTCGGTGGCTATTGCGGTGGCTACGTACTTAACCTCCGGGTGTCCCACCGCTATCATTGCGGCCATGTTCTTCTTCCACCTATACTTCATCACCCTGATCTGCCTACCGCTTGGGCTGAAGCTTGTGAGTGCCCCATACGGCGTCATCGTTGTTTCCTGAATATCGGTGTTGGCGCTTGATTCGTTATCATACATTATGATTAGGAAGTTGTACTTTGTGTGGGTCATTGCGTTGGACACCTCTGAAAGACCTGCATCTGCGCAGCCCAGGTCTCCGCAGATTCCGATAACGTTTATCCTCTCATTCGGTAACTTGCCCTTCTCAATCAATGCCTTTATGGCGGCCGCCGTGCCGACAACCGCAGAGCCCGTGCTCGAGAGCTGGGTGTGTATCCAGGGTAGTGCCCATGATGTTGTGTAGTACGTGGTGTTGGCAACGTACATGCAGCCCGTGGCCCCTATAACGATTGTGTTCGGCCCAGCGGCCTTAGCGATCCACCTAAGAACCATCGCCGATTCACAGCCCTGGCAAGTCCTGTGGCCGGAATTATAGTACTCCGTCTGTGCCATCTGTAGTAGGTCCTTAACCGTCCTAGCCAACCTAACCTGGACCGTCATGGGTTCACCACCCCGCCTACATTAATAAATTCTTCTACCATGTTCATTTTACTCCCTAACTCCATACCATATCACCCTCTGCTCAACCCTACCTTTTCTTGCAGCATCCAGTGCAATATTGAACATATTTATAGCGTCGTTGTACGTAATCTCCCTACCACCGAGACCGCCTATGAAATTAATCATGAGGGGTCTGTGCTCGGCCTCGTAGAGCGCGGACCTAATTTCCGTGTATAGCACGCCACCGTCGAATGGGGAGCCGAATGAGTAGTCCCTATCCACCACGGCCACAACCCTGGCGCCGCTCAGGTACCGTATTACATCCTCGGTTGGGAATGGCCTGAACCACCTAATCCTTAGGAAGCCCACCCTCTCACCCCTCGCCCTTAACCTCCTGACGGCCTCCTTAATTGGCTTGGATACGGTGCCCATGCCTACCATGATTACGTCAGCATCCTCGACCATGTAGGGCTCAACGAATGGGTTGCCGTAGTCCCTACCGAATATCTTGGCGAAGTCCCTATACGCCTCCTCAATCACCTTCCTAGCATTTTTCATAGCCTCATCAACCTGCTTCCTAAGCTCCATAACCCAATCCTCATTTACCTGGGGCGCAACGCTTATCACGTTGCTTGGGTGGAGCCTTCTATTGCCTAGGTCGTACGGTGGTAGGAATTTCTGAACCTTGGACTTGGGCGGTATCTTGAACACGTGCTCGCTGTGCGTGAGAAAGGCGCCATCCATTGATATGCCCACTGGGAGCATGACCCTGGGATCCTCGGCGACCCTATAGGCTATCAGGGTTGTGTCCAGGGCCTCCTGGGCTGTGTCGACCCAGACGAGTAGCCAACCCACGTCCCTAACCATCAATGCATCATTGTGCTCGACACCGTATGCCCCAGGGTCGTCAAGGGCCCTATTGCCTATGAGGGCGACTACCGGGTATCTGTCCATACTTATCGGCACTATGGCCTCAATAGCGAGTAACCAACCAACCCCACTACTACCAACGAAGGTCCTAGCACCAACCGCCGAGGCGTGCTTGACTATTTCGAATTGGTCATGCTCATGCGCAGCCACTATGTACTCGGCCTTCAGGTAACCATCGGCAATTAGCCTAGCAACCCTCTCCATAACACCACTGTACGGCCTTATTGGGTACGCTGCCGTGACGTCTATGTCAACGAGCATTAACGCGTACGCTACCGCGTCTGTCCCGGTGCCTACGACCTCGACCTCCTCATCACCCTTAAGCACCGCCTCAAGACGTTTAGCCTCGAGCGCGGAGACTGCCATGCCCATCACCTCTTCCTAACACTTATAACCTGCGCCTTTGGTAATAATGACTCAAACCACCTCCTATACGCCTCCCTATTCTCCTTCCAGTACCTGTACTCATCGATGTATTTGCCATACCCATCCTCAAACTCCATCTCGTCGACCATGATTATTGTGTCAGGGACAGGGCAGACCTCGGCACATATGCCGCAGCCCTTACAGTACGCGAGGACTGGGTTGAAGTACCCATCCGGCGTTATCTCAAAGACGGAGTCTGGGCAGTACACCCAACAAAGCGAGCACTTTATGCACTTGTCGAAGTTGATCACGGGCCTGTAATGCTTCGCAGTGCCGCCTGTGAAGTACGGGTTCCTCTGGTTGGGCCTTAGGCCTGGTATTGCACCCCCAATCATCATGTCCTTCCAGCCAGGTAGGTGCGGTGGTTCGTACTTATACGGCAAGCCCTCGCCCGGCTTTACATCCCTCATTTTGATTAGTGATTGATAGGCCTCGAGAGCCCTATTAACCCTGACCTCGGGCTTGTCGAGGCTGGATAGGTACTTCTTAACACCCTCAAGGCTAAGCACGTTAGGTGCGACTCTGGCTATGGCGCCCATGACCCTCTCCAACGTGCCATCATCCGGGAACGTCCAGAAATCACCTATGCTCCTATCGCCCTGAACAACAACGAGGGTGTACGGCGTATCCCTGGCAGGTATGTACTTCAGGAGCTCCTCGGGGCTCCTCCTGGAAACCACTATTAATAATCCATTGGCCCTGAGCTTCAGGTGCACGGGTTGTATCCCCTGCCAGGCCCATGACTCAATGCCCTTCAATATGGAGTCGTCAAGTACTATGGATATGTCGACATAGTCAGGCTCCACCCTAGCGGCCTCCGCGTCTAGTACTTCCTCGCTAGCGCCCTTCGCAATGACTACGAAGTACTTGGCAGGTACTCCATCCCTCTCCGGATCATCGCCATACCTTTGATAAGACAGGGCGACACTACCCTCCATCCTAGCTGCGTACACAATACCCCTCGCAAGATTCCTTGCCAAATGCCTCTGGTGTACACCTCTATAGATAATCTCCAGGGTGTATATGTTAGTCTCTTGAACACTCATTCTAATCGATCAGCAATTATTATCAAACATTTATAAGCAATACCACCCGATCTCTATTGAAAATAACGCGTTCGATACGTACTTCACGAGCACTCCGGTTTATAAGCATTAATACATAATCTATATAGATCCTAGACAAGCAACGCCTCAAGCCTCTCCCTAACCCTAGCGAGAGCCTCCACGTCTTCCCTGTACTCCTCAAGTAGGTTATTCACGAAGTTCTCATCAACCTCGTTAGGCCTGGCCAACGCGTCCTTGACCATTTCCTCAAGCGTGGCGCACCTCCTGAATACGTGGTATATGGCGTCGAGGTCGGGATCGCTGAGGTTTAGTATCCCAACCTCCACAGCCCTGCTTATGACTGCCCAGCCCCAATCACCCATTGTGCCCTCCTCACCAACCTCAACACCCATCGACCTCAACCTACCCAATGGCTTCTCTACGGTGGACATGATAGCATTCCTAAGCCCGTTTAGTATCATGTTTAACTTATCAATCATTAGAGGATGGCGCTGGATAGCGTGTATTAAGTATTTTTACCCATACAACCTAAACAACAACTCTCTTGATGAAGCCTGGGCGTGGGGTATAGACGTCGCCGCTCTTCAGCAGTGCATTTATTGCCTTATCCACGCTCTGCCTATCTAATCCTGCGGCCTCCGCCTCTCGGTATAGGTCCTCAATCTTCACTGGCTTTCCTCCATTGGCCTCCTCAAGCCGTGCCAGTATATTCATTACTAGGGCCAGCCTCTCCTGGAGGGACTTCGGTTTACCAGTCATTATTATGTCGATGTCTATCTTGCCAGACTCAACATCAATACCAACGCTGCTTAGGTACTTCATGAACAACCTAATCGCCCTCTCCGCATCCTCAGCCTCAACAACCGGGCTCAGCCTCATCTTAGCCTCAGCCTCGGCCAGCCTTATCAGGGCCTCGAGCTGCCTGGCCGTTATAGCTATTGGTGAATCCGGCTCCCTGGACTTAGCCCTCATCTGGACGTAGAACTGGACAATTCGTTCGCGAGCCTCCGGGCTGAGCACGGGCTTCACGTGCTTGCGTGCGTAGGCTATGTACTTTCTGAGGAGGTCTGGGGGTATGATATCCGTGAAGCTCTCAGGCAGCTCACCTGCATGTAGTGTGGTTATGTGCTCGGCAATCGCCTTATCCCTATCGAGGTTCGGCTCATCCCTAATAATGAATATTAAGTCGAACCTGGACAACAGGGTCACGGGCAAATCGACGTTCTCGGCCACGGTCCTATTGGGTAGGTATCGGCCAAACGCCGGGTTTGCAGCTGCCAACACGCTACACCTAGCGTTTAGCGTCGCCACAATGCCGGCCTTGGCTATGGAGACCGTCTGCTGCTCAAGCGCCTCATGGATAGCGACCCTATCCTTAGCATCCATCTTATCTATCTCGTCAATCACCGCAACGCCGGTATCGGCTAGAACAAGGGCGCCGGCCTCCAGGTAGAACTCCCCCGTGTCCTTTTCGCGAACTACGGCTGCCGTCAACCCCGCAGCCGAGCTACCCTTACCCGTTGTGTACACCGCCCTGGGTGCTATCTTGGTTACGAACCTCAGTAGCTGGGTCTTAGCCATACCTGGGTCTCCAACCAGGAGTATGTGTATGTCGCCCCTGACCCTAATCCCGTCTGGGTAGACCTTGGGTACGCCGCCAAATAGTAGGCATGCGATTGCCTCCTTTATGTCCTCCATGCCGTATATGGAAGGCGCGATTGACCTGATGATCCTCTCCCTAATGTCTGGCTGCTTTGCGAGGGCTAGTATTTTACGTTCGTCCTCGGGCGTTATCTCTATCTCAACGAACTCCCTCTGTTGGCTCTCGACGTAGTTCACCTCCATGAAGCTCGAGACAACGGGCGGCTTACCCTTCTTCAGGCCTGCGAGGTCCAGGTTCATTATACCGACCAGGTAAACCCTGTCTCCCGGCTTAACGGTATCGACTAGATCATCGAGTAGTATGGCCTCTATGCTTCTTGGCAACTGGCCCGGCGGTAACTCCTCCGGTTTTTCCTGCACAATGATCTTTTGCCAATCAA
>JAKMAE010000084.1 GCA_022014875.1 Vulcanisaeta sp.
CACGAGGACTCCGGTGTTCGTCCTCCCTGGAATCACGTAAACCCTATCGGTAAGCCTCTGCGCGGGCATGGAGGATAATAACCAAAATTAATTTAAAATCATGATTTTAAGGAACCCGCCTCAACGCTTGGTCTAGGTCCTCGATTATGTCCTCGACATCCTCAAGACCAACACTAAGTCTCAGTAGGTTATCCCTAATCCCGGCCCTAGCCCTATCCTCGGGGCTCCAATGCGCATGCGTTGTACTTGCCGGGTGTGTTATTATGCTTTCGGTACCGCCGAAGCTCACGCTCGGTATGATTAACCTAACGTTCTTATAAACAGCCATCGCGGCATCTAGCCCGCCCTTAACCTCAAAGCTCACAATACCACCGCAGTTACTTAGGAGCTTCCTGGCTAGTTCGTAGGACTCATGATTAGGCATGCATGGGTAGTAAACCCTCTCGACCTTTGGATGCTCCATTAAGTACTCGGCCACGGCCCTCGCACTCTCCTCATGCCTCCTCATCCTAATGTGGAGCGTTTTCAGCCCTCTATCGATTAGGAATGCCGTGAATGGCTCCATTATCGTGCCTAGAACCCTCCTCCACTCCCAGACACCCTTCATTGCCTCGGCGTCAGCTCCAATCACGAAGCCACCCACGGCATCGTTGTGCCCGCCTAGGTACTTAGTTGCGCTGTGTATCACGTAATCTGCGCCGTGGAGGAGGGGGTTCATGCCTATTGGCGTCGCCAATGTGTTATCGACAATTACCACGGCCCCAACCTCATGGGCAGCCTTGACTATCTGGGGTATGTCGTAAACCCTAAGCAGTGGGTTTGATAGGGACTCTATAAACACGATATCGACCCCCCTACCTATTGAAGCTAGGACATTCTCATTGCCCGGGTCGGTAATAACCACCTTAACCCCAAACTTACCCAGCCGCTCAATGAGTACCAACGTGGAGCCATAGACGTCTAGGGGTATAAGCACCTCCATGCCCGGCCTTATCAAGGCCATAAGGAGCGTCGTTATGGCTGCCATCCCACTCGACGTACCCACGGCATCCGCGCCATGCTCCAGCTCTGCCATTTTCCTCTCAACGGCGTGGACGGTTGGGTTGTCCTCCCTGGAGTACTTAAGCGGTGCTGTACCGTGGGGTACAACCTTCTTTTCGGGCTCCCTGAAATCAAATAGCGCTGTTTGGTATATTGGCTCGATCACGGAACCAACATCATCACTAGTATGCTTAACGCCGCCACGCACAGCCCTGGTGCCCTTACCCACGTGGCGCATGGCCGGCCAGCATTAGTTAAATATTTCGTCCCTGCTCACCAATCATCGACCTAACCCTCGCCTCAACCTCCTGGCTTATTTCACGGGCCCTCCTGGCGCCCTCCTCTATCATCCTCATGATTAAGCCCCTCAAACCGCCCTCCTCAGCAACCCTGAGGCCCCTAATTGTAACGCCGCCTGGCGTAGTGACCTCCTCGATCACATCCCACGGCCTCTTAACCCTAAGCAACTCAGCACTACTCTCCAGCGTCCCTATGGCCAGCTCCCAGGATATGTCGGTTGGTATGCCAAGGAGCAAACCAGCCTCCCAAAGGGCCTCGAGTATCACGGATATGAAGGCAGGGCCTGAGCCACTAATGGCTGTTATGGCATCCATGTACCTCTCATCAACTATGAAGCACCTACCCATGGAACTGAATATGCCGCAGGCAACCTTAACATCGGCCTCGGAAGCCCTGGAACCAGGCGACACAGCCGTCACACCCCTCTCAATAACAATGCCGATGTTAGGCATGGCCCTAACAACCCTAGCCCCAACAAGGCCCTCCAAAATCCTAGTCGTAACACCGGCAACTACAGAAATCAACAACTTATCCCCACCCAACACGTTGCGGATGGGCATCAACGCATCAACGACCTGGTAGGGCTTAACGGCCAGGATCACTACGTCAGCGTCCTTAACAATATCGGCATTATCCGTCCTAACCAAGACCCCGGGCAACTCCCTCCTAACACGCTCAACGCTTTCAACCCTCCTAACACTGCCCGAGATATCGCCAGGATCAACGCCAGACTTTATGAGTGCCTTAGCTATTGCGATCCCTATCTTACCAAGCCCGATTATTGCGTACCTGGCAATAGAACCACCCTATGTTGGTGGAATAGTGTTTATTTATAAACATTACGTGGCATAAATAATTAACAAAACTCAGAGCCGGGACATCCCGATCACGGATCACACTGGCTAGGCCTCATCACCTTGAGGTTTAATAATGAGGCAGTGCTAGCGTTATAAAACTGAGGGGTCCGTAGTGATGAGGCTTACGGGCGCGGATGAGTGACGTAACGGCGGAACTGCTGATGCTAGAACTCCCTCATTCTTCATCATGGGTTCATAATTTTACGTGATAATCTTTATACGAAAGAGGCCTTAAGAGCGGGTTAGATCTGTGCGTTCATAACCGCTGTAATGCCTGTCATACTCATTTAATCATCATCTTACTCGTCGTTTACGTGGATCAAGTATTAATCCTCCCCGGGTTGTCTATGGAGGAGCAGGGATTTAAATCCAAAAGGGGGCAATTAGGGATTAGTGATGATGTTTAAGGGCGCGGATGGGTGACGTGATGGCGGAAGGCTGACAGTGCTTTGGCTGGTTTATTGAGAAATAGTGAATTAAGGTGCTTATAATGGGGTGCTTCAGGAGGGTGGTACTGCTGTACCTAAGTGATGAGCAGTACGCGGTCCAGGAACTAGTGGATAGGAGGGCGACGTCGTCGTACTACACTAGTAAGGATGGTATAGCCGTGATTAGGGAGTTCGTGAAGTTGATAGATGATAGGGAGGGCATAGTATTGGCGGACCCATTCATGGGCTCGGGGGTCACGTTATCCTCAGTCAACGACTTGGTTAGGCCTAGTAAGGTCATTGGTATTGAGATTAATAGGGAACCCTGCGAGCTGGGGCGTAGGATCCTCTCCTCACTATACACCAACGTGGAGGTTGTCTGCGGGGATGCGTTTAAGGTTGCCTGGAGGTACAGGGCTGATTTAGTCATAACGAACCCACCCTTCGTTAGGTGGAGCCTACTCAATAAGGGGTACAGGGAGGAGCTGTTGAGGATAATGGAGGAGATGGGCTATGGCAGCCTCATCTCGAGGAGGGACCCAGGGCTCCACATACTCTCGTTCTTCCTAATCGACGGCATGTTGAGGGATGGTGGTTACGTGATAACCGTGATGCCGGCCTCCGCCCTCTACACAAGCCAGGGCGAGGGCTTGAGGAGGCTCCTTAAGGCTAGATACCAGGTATTGGGTATTGTGGAGAATAAACGAGGCCCATCATTCTCCGTGGGGAGTGGGTTCAAGGAGTTAATCTTATTCTTAAGGAAGAGGGGTGCTGGAGATTCCGTGGTTAATGAGAGGACCGTGATTTACCGATGGGATGGGAAACTGAGCAGTATAGGCAGTGTAAACATACACGCGCTCCCAAGGTTTGCGGACAGGAATTGGCTCTCCCTATTCAACATAGACATCGCGAATAAGTTGATTGAGATTATCGAGTACGGTCTCGAGACCGGGTTACTGCGCTACCTGGGGAGAGATGAGATTGTCAGGGGCGTCGAGATGTATGGACCCGACTTCTTCTTCCTACCCAACAGGCACTGGAGTATCGTGGGTAGGGATGGGGATTACGTGATCATTAGGAACAGTGATGGCCAAAGGCTGAGTATACATAGGAAGTACCTGGTCGAGTGCCTAAGGAAGCCCGAGTACTACAACTACGAGGTCGAAATCCGCGATCCAGGATTCTACGCCCTAGCAATAAACGACGACCCAGAGGGGGACCTGAGAAGGTACATCGAGTGGGGCGAGAGGCAGGGAGTGCCCGCGCTGAAGTTCGGGAGGCACTGGTATAGGCACGTGTGGAGGCAGTTGCAGTCCAAGAGGCCCTACGGGCACATCTTCATACACGATAAGCTGGACCTGGAGAGACATGGGGTACTCGCCAACTACAGCCAAAAACCGCTATGCGCCTCAAAGAACTTCTACATAGTGAGGACGAACAACCCACTGATAGCCGCGTGGTACAATTCGACCCTAATGAGGCTATTCCTGAAGGTATTCAGCAGGAAAATCTCGGAAAAATGGACCAGGTTCCTGGAGGAGGATTACCTGGCAATACCAGTGCCCACGGAAACAATAGAGAAAATAGACTTCAGGAACATAGACAAGACCATAGAGGATTACCTATGTAAAGACGAGAAATGCAGAGATACCCTAAAGGAACTAACTAAGGCTTTCAGGGAAGGTTGAAACAGGAGAACCGTGAAGAGCCAATTCGATTAGGGAAATCGCGAGATAGGGATGGCTATGATTTAGGGATTGAAGCTACCTCAAGCGCCTTAAATTATGAAGAGCTTATAAGGGGCAGGATAGATCACGCAATCGGTGATTCCTCATTTCAAACAACCCAGGCCCTAAAAAGGTAGATGCGGAGTCGCACCTAGAGCTCGCATTGAGGTATCTTGAGGAGGGCAAGGGCCTAATCGATAGGGACCCCGTTCAAGCCAGCGAGAAGCTGTACAAAGCGGCCGAGGAAGTCGTTAAGGCCCTCACCACGCACTTCAACATCAGCGAAGTCCTAAATACCGTTAATAGCAGGGGTAGATGGACCGTCACGGAGCTTGAGAAGGCCGTCAGGGCAATAGCCAGGAAGATTGGGGGTTGGTTCGTAGACGCGTGGGACGCAGCGAACTACCTACACGTGTGGGGATTCCACGAAGCAAAGCTCGAGCCTGACGGTATAAGGATTAGGCTACCACACATAGAGAGGATGGTCTCTGAGGCGCAAAAGCTCATTAAAGGATAACGTATTTGAGGACGGCATAGAACCTAGAGGAATGATGCGGCCCAGTAAACCGCCTAACCCAGTCTAGGACAATCGTAAGAACAGAACTAAACCGGAGCCTTAATGAGTATAACACCCAAAGGCAAGGTGTCTCGCCTCAGTATTCGTAATGGTAAATACCGCAGTACTGCTCTATCCCTTTTGTGTGAGGGGGCACCGGCGCGCGCTTACTCCCACGGTTAAGTAACCTATATAGTTTATTGCCGCGGCTATATGCATAGGGCTGCCTCGAGTGCCTGTCACGTGTTTTCTCGGTGTATATACTCCAACGCCTGGAGTGTGGGTTATGCCTAAATAAGTTAACTTAGGTGGTTTGGCTGCATGGCTGGGGTTGCCCTGGTGACTGGGGCTTCGTCTGGTCTCGGTAGGGAGTTGGCTAGGGAGTTGGCCGCGAGGCGCTATGACCTTGTCCTGGTTAGTAGGAGGAGGGGTGTGCTCGAGGATTTGGCTAGGGAGTTGAGGGCTAGGTATGGCGTTAACGCCTGGGCGGTGGATTACGACTTGTCCAATGTTGGTGGGATAGGGGAATTCATAAAGGAGGTTAGGGGCCTAGGCGTCGTAGTTAGGGTTCTTGTTAATAACGCCGGCATGGGCATCTACGGCCCATTGAGCGAGCTTGATGAGGGGGACATCGTTAGGGTAGTGAACCTGAACTACGTAGCGCCAATACTACTCATCAAGGGCTTCCTAAACGACCTGGCCAGGGAGAGGGGCTGCGTGGTTAACATAATTAGTTTAGCGGCGCACATACCCATACCCTGGCTCGGCATATACACATCGAC
>JAKMAE010000085.1 GCA_022014875.1 Vulcanisaeta sp.
CAAGCCCGTTGGAGGGGGTTTTCCTGGCCGAGGAGTTCTTCAGGAGGAGGGGCTTAAGGGATAAGGTCAGGATTGTCTATGCCACGTTCTACCCAAGGCCGTATCCCGCAGAGCCGATGAATGAGCTAATAGAGCCGTTGCTTAAGGAGAGGGGTATCGAGTACGTAACATTCTTCACGCTGGATCGTATAGACGTTGATAAGAGGGTTGCCTACTCCATGGAGGGTGAGGAGCTCAAGTTCGATGTAGCAATAGTGATACCGCCGCACGTCGGTGTCGATATTAAATACATACCCGACAACGTTCTAGATAGCGACCGCTTTGTGCTTGCCGATAAATTTACGAATAGGGTTAAGGGGTTTGACGATGCCTTCGTAATCGGTGACGCCTCCGCAGTGCCTGTGGCTAAGACGGGCGTAACAGCCCACCTGCAGGCCCATGTAGTGGCTAAGTTACTGCAGGGTGAGGAGGCTAAAAACACGGGGCGTACCAACTGTCCATTCGATGTTGGTTATGGACTAGGCACCTTCGTGATAAGCGATTACTACAACCCCACGGTTAAGTACCCAATAAATAAATTGAATCATCTATTCAAGTTAGCCTTCGCAGCGACTTACTGGGACATGATACTATACCCAGAGCTTTGGGACCCAATATTTGAGGCGTTCTTCGAGGCTACCGAGCCCGCGAAGCTACGCCCACTCTATGGGTGAGGATTATGGCTGAGGTAGAGCTTGAGCGTAAACTTCTTGAGGTAATGAGCCCGGAATACATCGAACCGCTTATTAAATTCCTCAAATTAATAAGGAGGTTGGATGAGCTCGGTATCCTAGACGCAATGAGCAATCTCCTGAGCAGTGATGTTATTGAGGATTTGGTGAAAACATTGATGAGTACGAACTTCATAAGGCTCCTCAATAACTACGAGGAACTCCTAGCATTATTGGCTAGGTTGTCCGAGCCAAGGACCAAAGAAAGTGTTGAAAAGGCCCTTGACCTATTAAACGCCCTGAGCGATATAGGCCTGCTAGATACACTGAAGGACCTACTTAATGACCCAGAGGTACTGGGTAATATTTCGCGTGCATTCATTAATACGGGCACGACGTATCTATTGTCGAATTTAGACGCATTACTTGACATTCTCACGCATGTTAGGCTACACAGTTACGCCGCTTCACTAAAGAATGCCATAAATGAGGTAGCCAGTGATGGGAGACCTGTTATTCAATCACTCATCGAGTTACTTAAGGATGAGGATGCGAGGAAGGGATTAAACCTCCTACTTCTCTCCGTTAAATACCTAGGTAAGCAGTTGAAGGAAAGGGGTATTCCCACCACTACCTAGTGCTCATGTGAATATATTATGTAGGCCCTAAGCCCATCAAAATCATCACCTTTATCTGCTTCGTAAACCCTAAGTGTTAGATTACCATTGTTGGGCACTAATACGTATGCCTTAATGTAATTACCTACTAGTTGTAATTTCCCCCTTGTCGTAATTATACGTATGGTAATGCCATCCCTCCTATACAACACCCTATCCTCCCTACCCAACATCAATAACTCAAGCGCCACCTGTATTGGTGAGACCCCGAAAACCCTGTATATCATTATGCGACTGCCCCCCTCATTAGTCTCATACATGGCGTCCAGGTATGGTTTAACTACCTCGGAGTCCAGTAGTGAGTCCATGACTAGGGCTACGGAGCCCCCATTACTTACCACGTCGTGGACGATCTCTCCGAAACCCTGAGGCTCATAATTCACAAGCCTCTGCATTGCGCATGTACACTTAGTGAACTCCAGGTAACTCGTTGGCACACTGTCTGTGTAGAAGGCCACCGCCGCTGCTCTGAGAACCCTGTATATTCTAAATGTCATGCTTGGTAATGAGCCTATCCCAACATCGACTATGTAGAGGCCGGGCGGTGTATCGATTCTGTCCTGGGTTAAGTTCCTGAAATTAAGCCTATACATGTACCTCCTCCTCTCCTTAACGTCCAGGAAGACGTCTATCAACCCCTTTCTACGAAGAATGTTTATTGCGTTCCTGGCAGTCCTAATGCTGAGCCCCGTGCCATCGATTATCTCCTTAAACGTCACGTAGGGCTTATTATTTATCAAGTGCTCGAACTCCAGGTAATTAATGACGAGCCTAGCCGAGAGAGGCAACTCCTCGGTAATACCTGCGACCCTCTCTTCCTCGGGATATCTCTGCTCATCAGCCACAGAAAGTAATGCTATCCAGGGTAAATAAGGTTTCCCTAAACGTAGTGTTACTTCCTATTAAAGCCGAACTTCCTAATGATGTAGTTATACGCGGAGTAGGCGGCTAGGGCCCCCTGCCCTGCGGCGACTATTATTTGCCTAAAGTCCCTCGGCGTCAAGTCGACGCAGTCACCTGCAGCGAAGATCCCAGGCACGCTCGTCTCCATTAGGTGATTAACCTTTATATAGCCATCCTGGGACAACTCAAGCCCAATCCTCCTGAACAACTCCACGGGTGGCTCCGCCCCTATCTCCACGAACAAACCATCTATTTGTAGTTCGAATGTCTCGTTAGTATCGACCCTCTGTAGTATTGCCTTCCTAAGTACCTTATCGCCCTGTAGCTCCTTAACCACGGTGTTCCAAATAATCTCAATCTTCGGGTTTCTGAGTAGTAAGTCCTGGTAGTATTTCTGGGCCCTTAATTGATTCCTCCTATGTATTAGGTACACCTTCCTCGCATACTCAGTGAGTAACAATGCGGCTGATGCCGCAGAGTCGCCGCCCCCAACCACCGCAACAACCTTATCCTTAAACAATGGTGCGTCACATGGTGCGCAGTAGCTCACGCCCCTGCCGTTGAACTTGTCCTCGCCTGGAACGTTCAATTTCCTTTTCTTCTCACCAACCGCTATTATAACCGCCCTACCCGTGTACTCATCACCGTTTACTGTGTATACCCTGAATAAGTCACCATTCAACTCCACATTCTCGACCGAGTCTATTACGATGGGTACGTTGTAGTACTTAACGTGCTCCTCGAACTTCGAAACAAGGTCTGGACCCATTATCCTAGTATAACCAAGGTAATTCTCGACCCAGCCAGCCTTTGCAACCTGCCCACCAACCTCCTCCGTAATTATTATGGTGTCCAAGCCATACCTAGCCGCGTATATGGCGGCCGACATGCCGGCCGGCCCGCCACCGATAATCACGACATCGTATACCTTACGTGTTAATTCCTCACCCACACCGAAGTCCATCTTTGTGACTGATATCTTGAACGCACTACTCATCGGGCTATGGAAACCCTCTATACCTCATAAAAACCTATCGCGGGTCAGCCTTAAACACAATTCCTAAGCACGGAATCCCTAAGCCTCTGGGCGTTCTCCTCGGGCACGGCGTCGTATGTAAAATTACCTCCGCCCACCTCCATGCCAGCCGCATACTTCATTTTATCCTCTTCCCTGAGTATGCCGTAAATCTCAATATGGAGGTGATAGAATGGATATGAGCCCTTCAGCGGCGCCTGGTGCAGTACCAGTATGTACGGCATTGATTTACTACGAAACAGATGAGTCAAGCCGCATAGGGACACCTTAAGTGCTAGGGCTAGGCTGCGTACCTCCTCGTCCGTAAGCTCCATTATCAACTGGACATGCCTCCTAGGGTATATGTGGACCTCGAATGGCCAATGGGAGTAGAATGGCATAAACGAGACCCAGTGCTCATTCTCGTAGATAATCCTCACGCCGTCCCTAACCTCGGCATTGATCACGTCACAGAATAAGCACTTACCATTTTTGGCGAAGTATTCCCTCGCACTTTCAATCTCCCTCTCAACCCTACTCGGTATGAACGGTAATACGTAGATCTGGCTGTGTGGGTGGGTTAGGGATACGCCTATCTCCCTACCCTTATTCCTAAACCATAGGAAGTAATACGCATAATCCTTACCCGACTCCTCCCTAGCCTTATTAATTATCATCCTCAACACGTACTCTATCTGATCCGTGGGTAAGTCGCTCAAGTCATCAATGTTGTGCTCGGGTGTTTCAACAACTACATAACACTTACCCACGGATTTCGCGGTTAAATAGAACCAATGATTACTGGGCTCAGGCGGGTTTTCCATAAGCATTGGGTACTTATTCTCAAGTATCAAAGCCCTCCAGCCATAGCCCGTCTCTGGGCCCCCGGGGCAGAAGGGGCAGTAATTAGTTGGTTGCCACGGCCTAAACCGCCTAATGTTGGACACGAGAACCCACTCCCTAAGTATTGGATCCCACCTAAGCTCCATAACCTGCTTATCCGCCATGTACCAACACCCCCTCATCAACATTGACAACCCAGCCCCTCACGGCCAAGCCCCTCCTAATCGCCCTACCCATAACCTTCTCAGCCAAATCCGCATCCCTCACCAATGCGATGACGGAACCGCCTAAACCAGCACCCGATAACTTAGCCCCGTATGCCCCCTCATTGATTAAGAAATCGACCAATTCATCAATCACGGGTAAGCTAACGTCGTAGTACTTACTAAGTAGTGAGTGCTGGTACGTCATGACCTTGCCTATCAACCTCTCTCTCCAGTCATAGCTCGATAAAACACCCTCCACCTCGGCCCTGCTCATACCGAGTATACGCCCTATCAGCTCCACATCAACAGCCTCGCCCCTAAGCACCTTAAGAGCCAGCTTTGTGCTCTCATGCGCCCTCAATGTATACAGTATCCTATTCCTAGAGGTCTCGGTTACCCCCTCGAGGTACGGCCTCAACTCATCCTCACTCAACTCATCCCACCTAACCTCCCAGTAATGACTACCTAATCTACTGCGTAACCCACTGGGTAGGTCCATCCTAAGCAGTTGGTTGAGTCCCTCGTCAATCTCGGCCTGAAGCCTTGGGTGAATGTCCGCGGTGCTATGCCTAATGCCCGTGTCAAGGACTAGGAAGACACCGCCCAGTCTCGGCAGCACCTCTACGTTGTACGGAGGCCTAGTCTCTATATAGACGATGTTCCCAAAAGCCGCTGCGTATTGGTCAAGCCTACCGCAGGGTATCCCCATTACGTCATGCTCCGCCTCGTACGCCAGCTCGGCCAGGTCCTTTCTGCCCAGCCCAAGGTTGTGTAGGGCGTTTATGGCCGCGGCCACCGCGACAAGCAGTGTACCGCTACTCCCAAGCCCTGAGGCGATTGGTACCGAACTACGTATCCAGGCCCTAAACGGCTTAATGCTGAGACCATGCCTCCTAAATACTATTATGAGTGCCCTAACGTAATCACCGAACCACTTACCACCGCGTAAACCTAAGTCACTAAGTTGGAATTTATCGACGTATTCCAACCCCTCATCCCTTAGGTTTCCCGATGCTATTACGAAGTAGTCACTTGATGTGGAGGCCGCTATGTACGTCCTCAGGTTTATACCCACCGCTATTACGGGCAAGCCCTTGTAGTCCTGGTGCGTGTTTAGAAAGTCGAGGCGCCCCGGCGCCGAGGTTACCACGGTAGGTGGGTTACCGTAGAAGCTCCGGTATTCATTAATTACATCATTAATCATTGTAGTACCTAAAAACCCAGTACTTATAATGTTTAAAATCCCTGATGCAATCACTACCGTGATTTAATGAGAGTGCGTAGAGATACTGTAATGGGGATACCCGTGGAAATCCTCGAGTTCGAGCACGGCGT
>JAKMAE010000086.1 GCA_022014875.1 Vulcanisaeta sp.
CCCAAATGGGTAACTCCCTATCATAAGGTGGTGATTCGCTGCTCATTATTACCTTGAGTTAAGTTATGGGTGGTGTAAAAATCTCTTTTTCACAATCATGATCATGAGAGGAATTATGCAGTTGGTATTAATGGATTCCAATTAAAAATCAATTCCACTCTCCTCGATAGACCTAGATCTATTCCTCACCTACTTAACTGCTTCACAGCACTTACTAATTGCCTAGCCTTCGCCAAATCTATCTGTCCCTCCTCATCCTTTAGGTACGTGCCGACTATGAAGCCGTGCGCATCCCTATAGTCATTTATGTTGTTTGGCGTAATGCCGCTGCCGACGAGGACCTTTGCGTTCACGGCCTTAATGACACGCCTAACCAACAGGGGGTCTGGGGGCTCGCCTGTCCTTGGTCCCGTGACGATCAATGCGTCGGCTAAGCCCCTTTCCACGCAGTCCCTGGCCACATCCTCGATGGTCATCCTGTGCAGTGGGCTGCCGTGCTTGACGAATATGTCCGCCAGCACCGTTATCTTTGAGTTGAGCCTGGTCATGACCTCCATGACCTCCCTAGCAACAGGCTCGAGGATACCCTCCACGCTAGCCACAGCCTCGCAATAGGCGTTGCTCCTTATGAATGAGGCGCCGACCACTATGGCTATGGCCGCGGCCTCGGGCCCCGAGTTCCTGAGCAGGTTTATACCGACTGGTATATTCACTGCCTTGACTACCTCCCTGGCAATCACGGCCATCGAGGCTATGGTCTCCGGCTCCCTAACCCTGGCCCTAAACGGGTAATCATTGAAGTTCTCGAGAATCACTGCGTCAAACCCGGCCTCATCAAGAACCCTCGCATTCCTAACTGCGAAATCCACTATCGTGCTTATATCCAAGCCGCCATACCTTATAGAGCCTGGTAGCGGCGGTAAATGAACAACACCTATCAGCGTCGGCCTATCATCCCTAAACCTAAGCGTTGGCATTAAGGCATTTTATTGCTGAGGTAATTAATAATTACTACCTACCACTCCAGCCCCCGCACACCCACGATGCCCCTATTGAAGTAATGCTTCACGGGCTCCATAACCGTGACCAGGTCGGCCAATTCCAGGAACTCCCTTGGCGCATCCCTACCGGTCAATACTACGTTGACCTCTGGCGGTAATGACCTTATGGCCTCGATTACTTCCTCAGCCCTTAGGTAATTAGCCGCGACGGCATTATTCACCTCGTCGAGGATGAGCAGGAATGGCCTGACCTCCCTGGCCCTATCAATTGCCTTCCTAAGCACGTCCCTCGGCGTCAAATGCTGGTTGGGGTCCAGCGAATACACCTCGACGTATTCGCCCAGGAATCTCCTGATTGCCACGTACTCGCCGACGTACTCACCCCTGTAAATGAGCGTCTTCATTAGGTGGGCAATGATGACCCTATACCCATGACCAACCGCCCTAAGCATAAGGCCTAGGGCAGCCGTTGTTTTACCCTTTCCATACCCCGTATAAACAAGTACGAGACCCACACACCTCATAGCCCGGGTTAGTTTTAACAATCTCCGTCCCTCAGTAATCACAATCGTTGATAATAGTTAAGACTTAAAAACAACAGGTAATTGGTCCGCGCGATGATTAATGCATACCAGGGTGCATTGATCGCGCTCGGCATCGCCTCGGTATTGACAGCCGTAGGTGTTGCGGCATCCAGGGACAACCTCTACGCCGCCATTTACCTGGCAATAACCACAGGGCTTGTTGGGGCCGTGTATGGGTTGTTTGGTGTAGCCTACGGTTTCGTCCTTATATACCTAATATTCGTTGGCGCGACGATAACCATTACGATAGTGCTGGCGGCCACCTATAGGCGGGTGGAGTTTAGGGGTGGTGCTGGTAAGTCATGGGCAATACCCATGGTACTCTTTATAGCGGTTATAATACTGGCCTCCCTCAGGACTACGTACAGTGTTGCGCCAGTCACTGGCCAGTCCCTAGCAGGCTTCGTATCCACACCGGGTGACTTACTACTGATTGCCCTATTATCATCGCTACTTATGGCGATAATGATTGGCCTAGTAATGTATTACCTAGGGGTGGTCGGTAGATGGAGGTGAATGCGGCGTTGATTTACGGCTTTGCAGCGACCTTACTAATGATTGGTTACTACAGCGCGTTGAGGGCTAATGACCTAATTAGGGTATTGATATCGCTGGAGCTCATGTTCAACGCAATATTCCTGACGCTTATACCGTTGTTTGCGGTGGATCCCGTGACCGCCCTGGGAGTCCTAGTCGTGACCATACTCACATCGTCTACGGAATTCATGACCCTGATAATAGCCATAATGGCGCTGGATAGGGTTAGAAAGTCCGTGAGGGTTGAGGAGGTCAGGGCGGGTGGTGAGGTTTATGGGGAGGTTAGGAGTAATGCCTAAAACAGCGACTTTGGGTGATGCCCAGTGATGATCCCCTACGAATACGTCCTCCTCACCTCAACGATAATAAACACCGTCGGAACAGCCCCAACATTACTAAGCGAGGGCGCTAGGAGGTACTCATGGGTAGTGCCCCTGGTATCCATGCTTCTATTATTAATCACACCCGACACGTACCTACTCGCCTACGTATCCTTCATCGTTATGATTGGAATATTAGGCCTTGTTACGTTGATGAGGCTTAACTCACCAATTAAGGGCGTTGATTACATGCTAATCGCCATAATGGTCATAGCCACAGTACTCGCACTATACACGAACAACCTAGCCCTGGCCCTATTATCGCTGGTGCTCGCATCGGCCCCCACGTACCTATTAATCCTAATGGGCGACCCCGGAGTGAGTATTGAGGTTGGTATTAAGTACGTGGTAAACATGATCATAGCCACGGTCCTATTCTTCATGGGTGCCGTAATAATTAGCTCCAACCCATCACTAATAACGTACATAATCGGGTTCTCACTACTACTCCTGGGGCTTTCCCTAGAGGTTGGTGTCGCCCCAATGCATGTATGGGTCCCTGACGTGTTCACGGCCGGTAACCCAATACCGGTCTCGATAATAGCCTCGATAGCGAAGATAGCGCCCTTCATAGTTGCCGTTAAGATCGTGTTAACCACCATGGGCTCGGTACCGCCGTACTACCCAACATACATAGCAAGCGCCTTCGCAGTAATATCCATGTTCCTCGGTAATATAGGTGCACTGACGAGCAGGGAGAACTCGAGGGTTTTGGCGTACTCGTCAATAGCCAATATGGGCTATGTAATGGCGGCCTTCGCGGCGGTATTGATGGGTTATGCCATGAATTCCCAATTCATAATGGGCCTCGCGTTGGTTGGTTTGTTAACTCAATTATTCATGAATGCCGTGGGTAAGATGGGGTTCTTTAACTCGGTGTACTCAGGGGGTAATAATGCCGTTAGTACCTGGTTGATATCGCTGGCCTTCATAGGCACGCCACCCCTCCTCGGCTTTTGGTCAAAGCTATATATAGTACTGGCCCTCATATACGCGAACCTCACGTGGTTAGCGGTTTTATTAGTAATAAATTCCGTCATATCCGTGCCGTACTACATAAGGCTTGCTAGGGACTTGGGTACGGGCTGGAAGAGGGGGGTGGCTGAGGGCTTAATAATAGCTTTTACAATAATCGTGCTTTCAACGACAATACCACCAACATGGTTAATACACCCAATAATGAACCTCGTGAATTACTTAACCCTGAGGTTATGACTTTAAAATAAGAAACAACCTGCCCACTTCATTATGAGCATTGTAAGGGGTGTTTACGAAGGGTTGACAGCGATAATGTATTCACTCATGCTCGATGTCATAATGAAGGCCCTGTTGCTCTTTGGTTTTATGGACGTAATTTACGACCTTCTTCAATTAATAACATCGATTCTTTGGATGAGCATTGGCATGTTTGGTTGGGATGGTGTATGCATCATCAACAGGGGCGGCTGTAGGTTATCCACTATTTATAGGTACGTAATGTTCATGGCGCCGACATTATTAGCAATCTCCTACATATCCTACATGTACCACAACAACGATGCAGCCACCATATTGTTCCTAGTAGCAACAAGTTTGTTGCTTGGCTTATCCGTGTCGGGATATATCGGCGTTCTAATGATCAGTAGGCAATTCAGGAATAAACTAGGCGTTACAGGCTCGGCAATATCAATCATCGCCGTAATCATGTGGTTGGCATTGATACCGAGCATCATGGAGATTGGGGTTGCGGTCAACGCCGTGGGTAATGCCCTGATGGCCATCGCCGTTGTAAGTATTAGGAGGAGGTACACGCCAACGCGTAGGTTAATTCATAGGTAGAATTCCTCCACCTTCTTCATCAACTTCGTGAGTCCAGGGTAGCCGAATATTGCCTGGCCAATATTCCTAGCTAGGTTTCCGATTATCAGGGTTGGTGTACCAGGTGCACCAAGTTCCTTAGCCAGCGCCTTCGCCTCCATAACCCTGGGAAGCTCCTCGTCCAGACACCCACCCGAGGCCTCTATTAATGCCTCCTCATTGCCCAGCTTGCCCATTAGGAGAGCCTCGTAATGCCTCCTAAGCGACTCAATGAAGACGCGGGGATCGCGTTTGTAGATGCATCGAAAGGCTGCGTGAAGCTTCTCAATACCCCTATGCACAGGGTAATCCACAAAGTAAAGTGATGCCTTACCATCATTAACAAGCTCCATCAAGTAGTCACCAGCCTCATCCTCAAGGATTGCGCAACCAGGGCAATGCAGATCATAAAATAGGACAATAAGTAGCCTAGGATTCACCGCCTTAAAACCAAGACCCACCCTATCGACCCTCTCCAACACGCCCCTCACATCCCTAACCAACCACTCATCACTCATCAAAACACCAGAACAAAATCGGCTTAAAAACATTAAACCATTATTCGAAACAGTCGATCTGTAATGTTTTACGTGACTGCCCATTACTTCTACAATGCCAATGACCTAACAACACCCTGCTGAGGTGGATCACCATCACCAGGAACCTTAATCCCTATCAACTCGCCAACCTCCTTAGACCCAGCCTTTAACTGCTCCACCTGCTCAGGATCAATGGACTTAAGCAGCGTCAGAAACTCACCGAAGTGAGTCTTCTCCTCCTTAGCAATATCCTCAAAAACCCTCCTAACCCTCTCATCATCAATCAACCTATATCTTCAATTATCTAGGTTGATTGCGTCAAGCTCAGCCATAATCGCAAGTCTCAACGCATCAACAACCTCACCCCGGCTAACTTCCTATCCCTAACTATACCCACCGGATTCTTCGAAAAACCATTGTTCAAAATAATCAATGAAACCTATTAAGCATTATCCCCAGCACCTCAACCTCACCTTAATACTATCCATCCACCACAACGGTAACTAAACTTCGTCAGGAAAAACGAAGATTACAACCAATTCACGCAAGTTAAGTCCCCGCGTCCACTACACAGATACTTATTACGTTAATAGGACTAACGCATGAGGATGAGAAGAAGTAATTAACGCGATGGATATTTTACTCATCAATAATAAGGAAAACGTTAAAACTATAACATGGTGATGGTGATATGCGTTAGTCCCGTAAACGGTACGCACAAACTTCATAAATTATTTATGATATGGTTTTCAGTTTTGGTGCGGGGGGTGGGATTTGAACCCACGCAGGCCTTCGCCAACGGGACCTC
>JAKMAE010000013.1 GCA_022014875.1 Vulcanisaeta sp.
AATCTATATTTCGAAAAATTTATTTTCCGGAGCAAGAACGCAAGGAATGGGACCAGGCCGGGAGGGTCTACCCAGCCCTCCCCTGGGTAAAACCCAGGCCGAGGGTTCGGCGGCCGAAACCCGCGCACGGACCTAGGCACTAGGCCAGGGAGCACCGGTACCTCGATGAAGACCAGTCCCCTAGGGTGCCCACGCCGCAGCCGACCAGCCGTAGGGCTGGCCGTCTGCGGAACCCGGCGAACCGGGTTAGGCCCGGGAGGGAGCGGCCCTAAGCCGGGGTGGGCACGTTTAGGGGGTAGCTGGTCGGAGAACGGGCCGGTGTGAGCCCTGGCCTAGTGCCTAGATCCGTGCGCGGGGTTGGGTCCCGTATTAGTTAAAGGGTTTGCAGCGGATTTCCAGTGTCGATACGTATTCAATTTTTAGTTATTGTGTTTTACGGTTCTTCGCGGGTAGGTTTGCGGTATTATGAAAGGATTTGGTTCCGTACGATTTTGTTCGTATGTGCTGAAGGATTTAAAAATTAATTTACCCTTCCTCTATTTCATATTCATATTCAGTCTTGGCTTCGGCGTGGTTCTTCAGTATTTTTACTCGTTTCTCGATTTCTTCCGTAATGTCTATCCCATACGTCTTACTGAGAGTCCGTAATCTACCGCTTTTCTCTACATCTACCTCGCCTGTGCTTGTTAGTATGCTTTTGAATTCTAGGTTTCCATTGTTCATGTACGGCTCGACTATGTCTCTCACGACCCTTCTTCCATTTCTTATCGTCGTAAACACTATGGCCGATATTAACTGCAGGTTGCCCATGTTTACGCCTAGCGGTGGACTTACCATCCTAATCACGAACTCCTCAGGTGTTGACGCGTGGAATGTGGTTAGCATTCCATGGCCCAGCGCGGATGCCTGAAGCATTGCATGTACCTCCTCTCCCCTGACCTCTCCAACGATTATGTAGTCCGGCCTATACCTAACGGCTATTTTTATTAAGTTAAACATGTCGATCCTTGACCTCTCATCATCACCATCCCTAGTGAACATCCTGACCCAGTGCGGGTGTGGTATGCGTATCTCCGGCGTGTCCTCTATCGTGATTATCTTGGCATGTATCGGTAACTTACTCGCTATTGCGCTGAGAAGCGTGGTTTTCCCACTACTCATAGGCCCACTAATCACTATGAATCCCTTAAACTCAGCCAATAACCATAGGTACGCGGCCGCGCTTGGGCTTAGCATGCCCCTACTGATTAATTCCTCGAGCGACATAGGCCTTGGTGGGAACTTCCTTATACTGAAGGTTGGGCCTATGGTTATCTCACCGATGGTTCCCGTGAACCTATGGCCCTCGGGCAGTATAGTCTCGATGTACGGCTTCAATAGCGAGACCGACCTAGGCAAACCCCTCCTACTAATACTCATTATGAAATCCCTAGCCTCAACCTCAGAGTTAAACCTAATGTTCGTGATTAATCTAACGCCCGGCAACTCTCTGTGAACTACGGTTATTGGACTTGCCCAATTATTCAACTCAACCTCCTCAATATCGGGATCGGAGAGGGGCACGGTAACGGGACCGTAACCCCTCAGGTCGCGTAGTATATAATACATTGTGGCCTCTATAACCTGCTTATCACTGATGCCTCCGATAACGTCCTTTACCACCTCCTCCATTGATTGATTCCTCTGCCTCATCAACTCGATGATCCTCATTTTTAAGTTAATGCACTGATCGTTGCATTTAGGTTCCTTGACTAAGTAGTAATATGCACCATCCCTATTAACTATTGAAACGGGTATTTTAAACACGAAGCCCTCTAGATTCACATTCACTATGTAATTGCTGAGCATGGCCATAAGAATGATTCTCAGGGAGAGATTTAAACCACTGGTTTGAGTTTGAGTGGTGTTTAAACGGTTTATTACTGACTTATGGCTATCGACTCAGCAGCAACGACCTGCCCCGTGGGTGTTTGCCCCTTAACAACCACCACGTACTCGCTCCCCGTTACAAACTGCGTCTGCGACACACCGACTATGCTTGTTGATTGACCCGGATTTAACTGCGCATTCACTGTCTGCGTCACGATGGGTGTTTGTGAGTTCTGTGGGTAAATCTCTACCGAGGTTATCGTCACCGGCGTTGTTCCTATGTTCTCTACGGTTATTGAGTACACGTTACCGGCAAGTTGCGGGTTCACTATGCTTATTTGCGACTGTGTAGTTAATACGGAGGTTCTTGATTGGAAGTAGTTATACAGCATTATTGCGGCTACTATCACGAAGACTATCATCAATATCGTATATATCGGGCCGCTCAGGTCGCCCCTTTTACGTCTACTCACTTTGGTATTACTCTGGTAATACATCAGTAGTGCAGTCTCAGGTTGGTATTTAAGTCAGTAATGGATAATTAAGGCACACTAAGTACGTAATCCGTAACGTTCACACCATACACCATGCATATAGTCGTATTCGCTATGCAAAATGTTATGTAGGCCCTGCATTGGGTGTAGGGTACCTGTTCGTTTAGGACTACGTAACTATTAGGTACTAGGTACGCTGTGTAGTTTATGGTGGCTGTACCGTTGATGCCCTCCAGGTAGATACTCCTTATAATTACTGGTGTATGGCCGTTGTTGTAAATCACTAGGTATAATTGATTCACGGTCCCATTACTCACTATTACGGCGTCGGGCACGTAAATACTCGTGCTACCTATCTCGTCTATATTCCTCATTAGTGTTGCTGCAAGGCCCATGTGGTTAACTACTGTGAAGAGTACGTAGCCTAGGTATAGGGAGCCTATGAGTAGTATCGCCTCCGCAATTAATCTATCAAGTGCCATGCCAAATAAAGTGTTCTCGCAATACTTAATAAGTCACTCACGAGGTGCCTCGGCCTTTGGGCTTCATTGTCGTGTACGTAAGTTAATATTTTTAAGTTTCCCAGTTATGGCTACGGCGATGAGTACTGAATCGACTATTGAGGCTTGGCAGCCTAGGACGTGGGTTGGTAGGTTGGTTAAGGAGGGTAAGGTGAAGTCCATAGATGACTTATTTAGGCTTAACCTGCCCATTAGGGAGCCGGAGATAATTGACTTCTTCCTACCAAACCTAAAGCACGAGGTTGTGAGTATAAACATTGTCCAGAGGCAGACGGATGCTGGTGAGGTTAGTCAGTTCCAGGTCACGGTGGTTGTGGGTAATGAGGATGGTTACGTTGGCGTGGGCATGGGTAAGGGTAGGCAGGTTAGCCAAGCCATAGAGAAGGCGATTAGGGAGGCTAAGTTGAACATAGTGCCTGTGAGGAGGGGTTGTGGTTCCTGGCACTGCTCCTGTGATGAACCGCACAGTGTGCCCTTCAAGGTCATTGGTAAGAGCGGTAGTGTGAGGATCCTACTAATACCCGCACCCAAGGGTGTTGGTCTAGTTGCGGCGGATGCAGCCAAGGTAGTGCTTAGGCTGGCGGGTATTAGGGATGTTTGGTCATACACCTGGGGCGAGACCAGGACCACGCATAACCTGGTCAAGGCCACCTACGACGCGTTAAGGAAGACATACGCCTTCTCGATCTAGGCGTCATGAGAGCTAAAACTTAATAATAAGTGAGCAAGTGCGTGCCCAATCATGCAGGTCCAGGGCTACGCCCAGGTAATTAACCAGCCGTACCCGAGGATAGCCGTTATAAGGCTCAGGGGCCTAGCCGACACCCCGCCTGATGTCGAGAAGACGCTTGATTTATTGAGGCTTAGGAGGAGGTATGCCTGCGTAGTCATTGATGGGAGGCCATCGTACCTAGGTATGCTGCGTGTGGTTAAGGATTGGGTCACCTGGGGCGAAATTGATGCCGACACATTAGCCGAGCTATTGAGGAGGAGGGGTAGGCTGGTTGGTGATAAGCCCCTGACCGATGATTGGGTTAAGAAGTATGGTTGGTCGAGCATAAACGAGTTCGCGCTCGCATACATAATGGGCGAGGTCGAGAGACTAGCGTGTCCCGAGGATGAGCCGTGGCCGAGGGCGGGCAATAAGGTGCTATGCATACCGAAGCTAAAGCCATTCTTTAGGCTACACCCACCGTCAGGGGGTCTTAGGAGTATTAAGAAGGGGTTCAATGAGGGTGGTGACTTGGGTTATAGGGGCATAGCCATTAATGAGTTATTACTAAGGATGTTGTGAGTAGAACGCCTTCACACGATTGCCTAGTATTTTGCGGGGATCATCACCGCAGTACCGGGATGTTAAAGCTTATTAAGGGCTTTGGCTAATCGGTTACGATCATGGTTAGGAGATTCGAGAAGAAGTCTAGGAAGTATAGGGGCTATAGGACACATGGTTGGGGAAGGGTTGGCCAGCACAGAAAAAGTGGCTCGAGTGGTGGTAGGGGGAGGTCGGGGCTTCATAAGCATAAGTGGACATTTGTGATGAAGTACGCCGAGGATTCAAGCGGCTACCCATTCTTTGGTAAGCACGGGTTCAAGCAGCCGAATGCCATTGTTGCGGCTAGGGTGGGGATAAACGTGGGTGAGTTAGACATGATGCTTGACGAGTTAGTGAGCAGGGGCCTTGCGCAGGTTGTTGATGGTAAGTACGTGGTTGACCTCCTAAAGCTCGGCTTCAATAAGTTATTGGGTGGGGGCAGGGTCACGAAGCCTATAATTGTAAGGACCGTCTGGGTTACTAGGAAGGCTGAGGAGAAGATAAGGGCGGCGGGCGGCTCGGTGGAGTTAATTAAGGGTGTTGTACATGCGTAGTGCTGAGCGTAGGTTTATAGACACGATTGAGCCAATATTGCGTTTAATGCCTACGGTTCCCAGGCCGAGGGAGGCCCTTGGGATGGGGTCGAGACTCCTCTGGACCTTCCTCGCCATAACGGTTTACCTACTTATGTCAATAACGCCCCTCTACGGCCTTAGGGAAACGTCGTTCTTCGCATCGCCGGCCATAGCGGCAATACTGGGCATTAGCTTCGGCACGCTCGCCCAGCTCGGTATAACGCCGATTGTTGTGGCCGGCATAATCCTGGAGATCCTGGTATTCTCGGACATGATAAACATAGACCTGGAGGATCCGGAGGACCAGGCAAAGTTCAATGCATTACTGAAGTTGCTATCCATAGTGCTTGGTCTCCTCGAGGCCGTGGCCCTTGTAACCAGTGGGCAGTTAGTACCGTATTCCCCAGCCATCCTGTACGGCTCACTCATTGTGATTCAATTATTCATAGCCACGGTAATAATAGTGCTCATGGACGACATGATATCCAAGGGGTGGGGCCTGGGCAGTGGGATATCACTGTTTATACTAGTCACGATTATTAGGCAAATGTTTGCCGAGGCCTTCACACCATTTGTGCCGCCGGGCTCTACAATACCCCTTGGTGTAATACCTGCCCTAGCGGCTGCCATCTACTACGCGGTGGGTGGCAAGCTAGCCTACTTAATGAGTATCCTGTATAGGACGAACCTACCGAGCCTTACAGGGCTTGTGGCTACCATAGCCCTAGCCCTAATAGTGCTTTACCTGGAATTAATGGAGGTCTCCATACCCGTGGCCCTGGTGCAGTACAGGGGGTATAAGTTCTCCATACCCCTGAAGTTAATGTACGTATCGGTACTGCCCATAATATTCACGGCATACACTGTTTACCTAATAGGTGAGGGCCTAACCCTCCTTTGGAGTGCGTACAATAGGGCCAATGCCAGCCCATGGCTCAACTGGATCGCGAGCGCCACCATAGGGCCTAACGGTCAGATAATCCCCAACCCCAACTCCCTACTTTACTACTTCACGGTTGTGCCGCCGAACATAAACGCGGCATACATCGCCGTGCACATAATAATGTATGCGGTGTTGTCCGTTATATTCGCCATTGTTTGGGTTAACCTTGCCGGGCTTAGCGCCGAGGATCAGGCCAGGTACATAGTCCAGGGCGGCATGCAGATACCCGGTTTTAGGCCTAGTCCCAAGGTGATTGCGAAATTCCTCGATAGGTACATTAGGATGTTGACGATAGTCAGCGGCTTGATTGTTGGCGTTATTGCGGCGCTCGGCGATATAGCGGGGGTCTTCGGTGGCGGTATTGGCTTGATACTGGTTATCGAGATAATCATACAGTACTACTCATTGGCGTTACAGGAGCAGTTGTTCGAGATATACCCAGGGCTTAAGAGACTGATTGGTAAGGAGTGACGTTTAAGGTATTTTCCAGGGTTAGGTGTTGTACATTACGGGGCTAAGCATAGTAATGGGTTGAGGTGCTATGTCGTTGTTATTGATGTTTACGAGAACGATATGGGCATGGCTCTGAGAAAGGTGTTCTAAATGGTTAAGTACTTCGATGCCTCCTCACCCACGATTCTCCTCAAGCTCTCAACATCCTTTATTGGTCTCGACCTAATTATTTCATTTATCGCCTTCTTCGTGATCCCCGGCACATACCTCAGTAGTTTCCTCGGGGCCTCATTGATATTCAATGGGTAGGGTATGCCAATCACCGATCTGAAGCCGTGGCCGACGACCAAGAAGTCCATCCAGGTATTAAGCTGTATCCTTGCGGGTACGTATATAAGTATTGGGTATGAACCGACCTGTCTCGCGTATGTTCCACCTCCATAGTACGTCTCTGTAAAGGCTCTCCTCAGCACGGTGCCTTTCGGCAAGACCCTCCTGAGCATCTCATGATCAAAGTGTCTCCTGACCCAGTACTTAAACGCCAGGAAGTACTTCCTATGCCTAACGAGTAGTTGCTTGACTTCATCAGCAGCGTTCCACAGGGGTGTTGATGGTAGGACTAGGACCTGCCTTATATTGACCCTCCTGACCCACACATCATCGTTTAGGAGCCTCCTTAGGAACTCAATGTTTAACCTGAAGGTTTCCTTGGTCTCGCCGGGTAGCCCCACCACGAAGTTTATTCCTGGCAGCAACTCGGGTAGCCCATTCCAACCCCGGGCCCTACCAATCTCGCTTATGAGCTTCACGGCGAAGTACGCCTCGTCAGGCATAACCTTTAGGTTGTTCAACTTAACGACCCTGGGATCAGCCGTCTCTATACCCATGGCAGCCACATCACCGGGCGTGTGGTACTTCATGAGGATTTTCGTAACCTCAATGCTCTCCCTCGGCCAGTGATAGATAGTGCCTGGGTTGACATTGTCTATATGCAGAGTCTCGAGTTCAGGCGCGGCATTCCTAATACCGATGAGCAGCCTCTCTATGGCTTCCGGGTTTGGCCTTGGGAACTCGAGCTTGCCAGTGTCGTGGGCCATGTACGTGTAGAAATCCGCCTGTCTACCCAACCTAAAATGCCTAACACCGGCCCTATACAACGCCTCAACCTCCCTAACTATGGCCTCGGCCTCCCTGTACTTAACGGGGCCGTACCTAACCGTGGCGCAGAACGAGCAACCACCCGTTACATACCTCGGGCAGGACCTGTAGGTCTCCAGCTCAATTATCAAGTTCTTGCCGTAATTGGGGTGTTGCTCCACTATGCGTGCGCCAAGTACTGCGAACTCATTAACTAATCTAAAGTCTACGTGTGTAAGTGCTGGCGAGACCTTGGATAATTGATAATTGTTCCTAACGAGCTCGTGGATCACGAGATCAGGGTCTCCCGTGATGACGATGTCGTAGTACTTACTAAACCTGGTCCTGGGTATTGCTATGGAACCACCCCTTGCACCATACCCAAATTTAGCCACAGGACCTGCCAACGCCTTAATTGGTCCATTCACGATATTAGCGACCCTCTCTATCTCCTCAAGCCTGATTGGTTCACCACCGAGGTACTTACCTGGCGTAACTATGCCTGCAATCACAATCAACAGCCTTGAACCGTTGGCAATCCTCACGAAGTCTTCCCAATTGTCCCTGGCCTGGTCAATCGTGAAATACCTAACATCCACGGACTTATCCACGCTCCAAATAGCACCAGCAATATACCTAGGATAAACATCTAAGTATGGTGGAACACCCAGACCCGCGGGTTCATCCGTATAACCATCAAGTATAACTACTCTATCCATCCTTCCAGGCCCTCTATATTTTTAGCGATTTTATGTGTTTTATTGGCGTCTCATCCGTACCTTATCGAGTATCCCAATGTACTCCTCATCATTGCTTATATTATCCTGCTCCTCAATAACCTGCCTCATGTAATCATTGAATGTGCGGCTCATATACTCGTAAACCCTCATCACCTTACTCCAGAACCTCTCCTCACTTATTGAGTGGAGCCTTAACCCAACACGTCCCAGGGCTGACCTGACAATCATCCAATGGGCAATCACTTCCCTCGGGTATAGCTTAGAGACCTCGCTCCAATCCAGGAATTTGCCATGGAGCCAGTAGATCTCTCTTGCGAAGTTTTTCGTTATGACGGAGAGGAATTTATCCTCCCTCCTCATTATAGCCTCCCGACACCTGTTAATATCGCCCAGGTGCTTGCGTAGGTTTTCAAAAACCTCGTCTCTATTACTAAGTGTGGATATGTTTGTTATGGCCATGACGAAGTCCTTGTCTCTAAGGAATGCGTCACAATCCTCATTTACGTATAACCATAATGCCGTAGCGACGCTGTCGAGAACGCCTCTAAAGAACCTCTCCTCAATCTCCTCAATACTCAGGTTCAGTGAATTACTTGAGAATTCACCATCAAGGATTGCCTTTAACTTCTTGAAATCAACAATACCTGCAAAGATCAATTCCCCATTAATAAACACACTCGGTACAGACCTAACACCCCTCTCAACCGCTATGTACGGGTCTACGGACGTATCAATGACCTTAACCTTATCAAGATAACCCCATTGCTTTAGTAACTTAAGTAGTGTGTGGCAGGTGGAGCATGTCGGGTGTACAAAAACCTCCACGTTTAACGAACTCACGCAACAGCGTTTATGGATACTGCTTTTAAAGTAATTGCTGGCGTTCACTGTTTATTATCCTGTTGCATTAACACCAAGCTTGCTAAGCAATAGGGTAGCGTTATTACTTAGGTAAACTCCATCCTCCACGCTGGTCGCAAGCAATGCCTGGGTTATGTTCAGTGGCGCTGAATAACCACCAATGCTTAGTGTCGTGAATACGCTGAGTCTTAGTAATAATGGTATTCCGTCAGATGTCATGCATATCTCGCTCGTGACATTAACGGGGAGTGAACCAAGGCCGGACTGGATAGCGGCGGGCATTATATTCCCCAGGGCCGTGACGTTCCTAGAAACATAGCAATAGGTGCTGTAATTAAGCATCCTTTGCGTGCCGACTAACTTGAACTTTGAGGAGTTAGTGATTGGTAATACCAGGTTTACCAGATTGAATGTTTGGTTCGTTGAAAAGCAGCCAGCATATATGGGTTGAACCACGCATTGAATCAGTGACCCATTACTTAACTGCGTAGTGACTATGTAGAGGCTCATTTGGGGTTGACTCGTCATTGTAACCGCAATATACCTATCACTAAGTCCCCTCTGGCTGTATGTGAATTCGTATATTTGATTCGTGACTTGACCAGCTATGTTTGAGTACACTATGTACTCGTAATTTGCCGTGTACGTTTTAGTACTCGTCTCATTAAGGAGCTTGTTGAGGCTGGGCCCCGCGGGCACGTGAACCACGTACCACGTTAAGGCGCCGATTACTGCCGCTATGGCCACCGCCGTGGTTAATAGGTATACTTTGTTCATAGTTACGGCCCAGCCTCACCCCCCTTAATAAGTATTTACTAAACACGGGACTGAAACTTTCAGTAACCCCAGCAGAACCCCTGTAAGCAAAATGTTAATAATGATCGACACGTTGATCTGCGAGTGGTTGATATATTCTACAGTATTTACTACAGGAGGTTGACCGAGATCAGCGGTAATCATAGCTTCGAGAGGGTAAACCGCATCCACAGTATGTTGGGTGAATTAATCAATGCGGGTGATGTTAAGGATCTATGGCGACGCATGCCGGTGAATGCCCATGGTACGTTCAGGGTCGTGGCCGTTGACGGCGGGGTTAGGGAGCTTGAGTTTAGGGACGGTAGCGCCTTGGTTATTGCTAGGGCCATAGCTGTCAGTAATACTGGGAATGAGCCGATTAAGGACGTAACTGTTGAGTGGGCCCCGGTTTTCACACCCGTGATTAAGTGGGTACTTCTCTCAATAATTGAGGGGGAGGTCGCGATTCGGGCTGTCGAGAGTGGTAAGTATGAGTTCCTATTGATGGATGGTAGTTTGTATGCCAAGGTCACAGCGCTGATTCACGAGCTCATATTGACAAAGGGCTTCCTAGACCTTTACTACATACCCGAGGTGATAAAGGCCCTGGAGACTCTTTATGACCTGCTTAGGAGGGCTAAGGAGCTGGGTGTCAACGTTGTTTTCGTATCGAAGGACTCCAAACTTAAGATATACAAGGACTACATACTCTTCAGGGCGATAAAAGAGTTGATACTGGAGGATGCGCCGTTTGTAAATGTCGATAGGGAACTTCTGGATATACTCAATAGGGGAATTGATTGGTACAGCATCGTGTGGATTAGGAGCTATAGGAATAAGCTCATATCATTAGCCAAGAACTACAACGGGGCGCATAGGGACTTAATAAAAATGGGTATTAGGGTGTCGCTTAGCCAGTCAATATCCGACGTAACGCTCCTTGAGGAGTTAGCGCGGATGCAGGGTGTCAGGAGGGGACTAACGAGGAAGTTGCTCATTGGGGCCATGGATGCTTACCTTAACTACAAATCACTGACACAGATAGATAACCTGCTCAGGTTTATTAGGGATAGGGTTGAGGACAGCGCGGGCCTAAGGGTTGTTGATAATTACGGCGAGGTGAATGTCGAGGAGGAGCTTGAGAGGGTTAGGAAAGTATTGGCGGATTTCCCAAGAATATTAATGACGTACGTGAAGTTCCGAGAGGATGATACCCCGATGGCGTTGGAAACACCATTCTATGACTGGCCCATGTTTAACCAGAGCATACCGCCTAAGGTGTTTTATGACAGGGTTGACCTCAGCGATCACTTAGGAATGCTGATGAGCATGTATAGGGACCCAATACACTACAATAAACTGCTCTGGTTGGCTCATGAGTACGCCAACTTCGGTGAGAGTCAATTCCTCGAGTACGCAATAGCCGCTGTTAATAGGTTGAAAATACCGACGAAGAGGAGGTTTGGGATGGCGTTTAGCCTAGATCTAAACCCAAGGATTAGTGATCTACAGGGTGATGTGGAGTAGCGTCATTGACCCTGGCCATTAACGGATTAATTAGTACATGATAGTTAGGTTTTAAAAAGGCGCTCATTGCTTTACGCCCTTGTTGGATGTCGTCCTCAATACCTGAGTATCTACGCTCGTCAGTCAAGGTTAAGGAGGTTGTTGATGGTGTGGAGATAAACTCATTTAAGGTCCCTCCACGTAGGTTTTTCGTAAATGAGGAGTTGATATACCTGGCGGTGGCGTTAAATGTTGATGAGAAGGTGATCGCCAATAAAATTAACGAGCTAAAGCTTGGTAGGAAAACGATAGAGAAGCTCTACGCTGCAAGGCTCGATGAGGAGGCGTGGAAGTACCACGAGATTGAGCTCCCAGACCTGCTCAGTAACGAAATTGATGGGACGCCAACCGAGGGTAAGGGTAACGTGTTCTACTCAATGTACGTCCACGTCAACGGCATCAAGAACTTCCTAAAGATTGTGGCGTTTAAATACATAGGTTATGTGGAGGTTGATGTACTTAGGTTAAAGGGATATAGGGGGATAGTTAGGTACATAGTGCACTTCTGATTAATAACTGCCCTGTTAATTTTCCATCAACCTTCACGATAAATGGGCCTAATAAGCACCACCTCAACCTCATCACCCTCATCAAACCCCTCCCTATTTTCCGGAACTATGAGTATTCCGTTACCACGAACAAGCGTACTCAGTATCCCACTACCGGTCAGTGCCAGTGGTTCGACATACACCCTACCATCCTTACCAAGGTAAACCCTAACCCTCACGAAAGACCTGGTATTGACGGGTGTGGAAACCCTCCTAGTCAGTATACCCCTAATTATGGGCTTGGGCTCATCCTCACCACCGACCATGTGGAGTAATATTGGTTTTGCAAGTACGTCGAAACCCGTAGCGGCTGCAACGGGGAACCCGCTAAGCATGAAGATGGGTTTGCCATTGACGACGGCTATGCTGTTTGGCCTACCCGGCCTTATAGAGAGCCCGTGATTTAAGTACTCGGGGTTAAGCTTCATAATTGCCTTCACGGTGTAGTCGACCTTGCCCACGGATACTCCTCCCGTCGTTACCACAGCATCGTACCTCTCAAGGGCATCCCTAACGACTTCCGCGATCTCATCCACGTTGTCCCTAACAATGCCTAGGTATACTGGGTCGAAACCGAGGGATTTAACTAGACCCTCGATAACGAACCTAGAGCTGTTAATTACCTTACCTGGGGGTGGGCCGTCTGGCGGCGTCTCCGTGACCTCTATTAACTCATTCCCCGTACTCACTATGGCCACCTTCACTGAGTAAACCTTAACCCTGTATATGCCCATTGATGCGAGCACCCCTAGGTCCCAGGGCAGGAGCCTCATCCCCCTCCTGAACATGACCTCGTTGGCCCTCACATCCTCGCCCCTCCTGGATACGTTGCCCATGGGCGGCACTGGCCTGAGGATCTCCACGTAATCCCCAATCCTCCGCGTATCCTCGTACATAACCACGGCATCGGCGTTTATGGGTAATGGAGCCCCCGTACTTATCTCCACAGCCTCACCAGGCCCGAGTACGTATTTCCCCGGATCATCACCAACAGACATGAAACCAATGACCCTCAGTATTATTGGGTTTGTCGGCGATGCACCGAACGTATCTATACTCCTGACGGCGTATCCATCGACCGCCGACCTATTGAAACTGGGTACGTCGAACCTCGCCACAATATCCTCGGCTAAGTATTTATACAAGGCCTCGCTTATGGGTACCTCGGTAACCCCCGGCCTATGCCTCACGTACTTAATGGCCTCATTGAGTACGTAATCCACGGTCTTGGTTTCCTTGAATCCCATATACCCTATATTCATTACTTCACCCATTATTAACCTAATTGGCGAGCCCAGGGCGTTGAGAATTTAAGTGGGGCCTTTAGGTAGTTTGCCGTGAGCGAGTACTTAAGGTTACCACCTAGGATTAAGGTTCTTGAGGCGCTTGGCGCGCTTGCTGATGGTAGGGTTGAGGTTTTGGGCGATAAGGAGGCTATCGTGAGGTCCTCCGATGGTACTAGGACGTACAGGGTTTACCTCGATGTCTCTAGGCGTGAGGTTGATAGTACGGACAATGGCACGGTGCATAGGGGGTATATTGGCTACCCAATAATAGCGTTCCTAATGATGAAGGGGTTATTACCTGTCAATGAGGAGTTAATGAAGTCCCTCAGGGGAATACCCTGGAGAAAGCTCAACGAGGAATACAAGAACTACGCCAAGGTGATCGACGTGATCATTAAGGAGAGGAAATTGGATGAGAATGCCGTTAACAAGTACATAGACCAAGTCATGGCGATGCTGAGGAGGATGAATCTAAAGCGTGTGCAGAAGTACAACGAGGTTTCCGAGGAGTAATTATTTAATGTTCCTAAATGGGCAACGATCCCTGTACTCGCAGGCAAGGCACTTGCCCGGTGATGGCGATGCCTGTGGCTCCCTCCTCATTAACCAGTAATCAATCGCCCACTTTAGTCGTGCCTCTATTGACGGGTCGAAATTATCCACGTACATTGTGAAACCCCTGAACCTAGCCTTAATGGGCATCTCCACAGCCTTACTAACATACTCAATAACTGTCGAGTAAATCCTCCTTCGTAGGTCAGGCACGATTCCAGGGTCCCTCCTGGACTTTATGATCACCACAAGGGGGTTATTGCCAAGGCCTAGTTTGTGAACTAGGTATGCGTATAGCTGCGCCTGTACGTACTCATTATCGAAAACCCTATCCAACCATTTATTGCTTGTCTTCAATTCAACAATCGCCCTCGCAGTGCCGTTCATGAAGACTACGGCGTCGGGCACGCCCATGATGGTTACCCCATCGATACTGAACACCAACGGTAACGTGGCCACCACCACCGGGTTACTCCTAACAATGCCTAGGAACTCCTCAGCACTCACGCTTCTGCCCCTAAAAACTTCGTCATGGATTAACACGCCCATCTCCATCTGCGGTGTCTCAACCCTACCCTCAGTAATGGCTATGTGGAGTTTGTATTCGCAGAAGAATTGCTGCGCTATTTCGGAGACGGTCACGTAGGACCTACCAAACCTGATCATTAGAACTCACGGTGTAGTTATAGATAATTTAACTTGTTATAAACCTCATATTTAACAATGACGAATTAACCCTTAACCGCTATTACCGAGATCTCGATCAATGCACCACCAGGTAAGTTACTAACCTCAACCGTGATCCTGGCGGGCGGGGATTCCCTGAAGTATTCTGAATAAACCTCGTTGAACTCCGGGAACTTGCTTAGGTCCCTTAATGCGACAAAAACCCAGGCAACATCGCTAAGTGAGAACCCGGCGCTCTCCAGTATTGCCTTTATGTTCTCGAGAACCCTACGTGTCTGCTCCCTGATGCCTCCCTCGACTAATTTACCTGTCGCTGGGTCAATGGGTATTTGGCCACTTACGAATAGCATATTGTTGACCTTAATTGCCTGCGAGTAAGGCCCTATTGGTTTTGGGGCCTTATCGGTGAATACGGCTATCCTCGTCACATTTATCCAGGGCTGAGAACCACTTTAAAGCATTATGGCTTGCTAATGGTGAAGTTGAACCCAAGCTCACTAAGCCTCTTCATTACCTTATCCGCAGCCCCCTCCTCCGGCGGTAGCTCAACTATGAATGATACCTCGGCATAGCCCGGCGTTATTGTTGGGTCGTACCTCTCGTGGAACACGTCGAGAATATTAACACCGAGCTCCCCAAGGACTGTCGTTACCTTACCAAGCATGCCAGGTCTATCGGGCAATAACCCGCTTATCTTGACTATCCTGCCCTCAATGGCCAATGCCTTACTTATGACCCTGAATAGCATTGTCATGTCGATATTACCGCCGCTCACTATCGCAACCACGTTACCGCTGACCCTAACCTTACCACTCACCAACGCGGCAACCGCAGCGGCGCCTGCGCCCTCTGCTATTACCTTGGCACTCTCTGCAAGTATTAGTATGGCCCTGGCAATCTCCAGGTCATTCACTAAGACTATGTCGTCAAGTAACTCACTCATTAATTTGAAGGTTAAATCGCCAATCCTCTTAACGGCAATACCGTCAGCTATCGTGTCCACCCTCTCCACGGTGATTATACGGCCACTCCTAAGACTTAGATATGCACTGGGCGCGCCCTCGCTTTGGACCCCTATTACCTTGGTCCTGGGACTCACGGTCTTTATTACCGAGGCTATTCCCGAAACCAGCCCACCGCCACCGACAGGGACTATCACGTAGTCAATATCCCTTAGGTCCTCCAGTATCTCTAGGCCTATCGTGCCCTGCCCAGCTATTACATCGGCATCATTATAAGCATGCACGTAGTAGGCGCCCAATTCCTTAGCTAGCCCTAGAGCGTATTCCTCGGACTCCGTGTAGGACTCACCGTGAAGTATCACCTCGGCCCCATACCTCTTAGTCCTCGCGATCTTTATCCAGGGCGTGTACTGGGGCATAACCACGGTAGCCTTAATATTGAATAAGCTTGATGCGTAGGCAACACCCTGCGCGTGGTTACCCGCGGATGCCGTGACCACGTGCCTGACCCCCAACTTCCTAACGGCATTACTTATGGCGAAGTACGCACCCCTAACCTTAAAGGATCCAGTCTTCTGGAGGGACTCGAGTTTTAACCACACGTTTGCGTTCGAGATCGTGCTGAGGGTTTCCGACCTCAGTAATGGCGTCCTATGTATTAAGCCCTTTGACTGCGCGTCCCTTATCACGTTCAACGCCTCAATAGCCCTCTCATAGATATCGCGTGGTGTTACCATGATTAATTACTAAATCAATTTAACTAATTTATTAAGTGAACCCCTTTGATGATTCTCGGGGAAAAATAATAAGCCCGCCGTATTAAGGAACGACATATGGTTAAGCTTGGCAATGAGGTGCTAAGGAGGGTCGTCTTCAGTAACTTAGGCGTTGAGGATAAGGACGTAATTGTTGGTCCAGGGATTGGCGAAGACGCGGCAATCGTCAGGGTCGGCGATAAGTACTTAGTCATGCATACCGACCCTATAACGGGTGCCGTTGAGGACATTGGGTGGTTCGCAATAAACATCGTGGCCAACGACATAGCCGTTAGAGGGATTAAGCCGAGGTGGTTCCTACTCACACTGTTGTTACCGGGTGATGTCGATGAGGTGGGCATTGCCAGGATAATGAGTGATGTGAATAGGGCACTCCTTGAGTTGGGGGGTTCGTTGGTTGGCGGGCACACGGAGTATGCGCCGGGCATTGACAGGGTCATTGCTGTAACCACGGCGGTGGGTGTTGGTGAGCGTTACGTAACGACGTCGGGGGCCCGAGTCGGCGACGTCATCCTCGTAACGAAATACGTAGCCATGGAGGGCACGGCAATCTTAGCAAACGATTTTAGTGACCTGTTGGAGGGCAGGGGCGTGCCGAAGGAGGTTATTGAGAGGGCTAGGGGCTTCACTAGGTATATAAGTGTTGTTAAGGAGGCCCTCGCAATTGCTGACCTAGTACACGCGATGCATGACGCGACGGAGGGCGGGTTACTCCAGGGGCTCCTCGAGGTTGCCGAGGCGAGCGGTGTTCGGTTGAGGGTAAGTATTGATGATGTGCCAATACTGCCCGAGACGAGGACTATATTTGACGCGTTAGGCCTGGACCCACTTAGGTCCCTCAGCTCAGGCATGCTCATCGCGGCTGTGCCAAGAAGTCTCCTGCCTATTGCCCAGGAGAGACTGGATAAGGTTGGTATTAAATACTCGGTGATTGGCGAGGTCGTTAAGGGCGAGCCCGCGGTGGAGCTTGTCAGGAACGGCAAGGTCGTGGGTGAGGTTTCAGGGTTTATTGAGGACCAGGTAATGAGGCTTTGGCAGACGAGGTATGGTGAGCGGGGCAATAAAACTGTTGGCACATTACTTAAAAAATAGTATTTTAAGTAACGAGCCATATGGAGGTTTCACCACCACCCAATTGGAACATAGCTATTGAGAGGGCAAAGTCCTCAAACATACCCTCGGTCTACGAAATATTAAGGAGGCACCCATACCTAATAGACCTCGCGAAGGAGCTTAGGAAGGCTAAGGAGGAGGTGATCAGGAATTTTGATTACTACATCGACCTGACGAGGAAGTCCGTGGAGAGGATTGGAGGTAGGTTCTACCTTGCGGAGAGGCCTGAGGATGCCAGGGAGATTGTGGGTAAGATTGTGGGTACGGGTAAGATCGTCGTCATGAGCAAAAACAACGTGGCGACCGAGACGGGGTTAAGACAGTACCTGCAGAGTTTGGGTAACGAGGTTTGGGAGACCGACCTTGGCGAGTTCCTGATACAAATAGCCAATGAGGAGCCAAGCCACATACTCGCGCCAGCCCTACACATGACCAAGGAGAGGATCGCACAGGTAATGAAGGAGAGGCTGGGTATTGATGTGCCGCCCGATCCCGTCGCCATTGCACAGCGGGCCAGGGAGTTCCTAAGGGATAAGTTCCTAAGGGCGCATGTTGGCATTACGGGCGCCAACGCGATAGCCGCGGACACGGGCGCAGTACTGCTCGTGGAGAATGAAGGCAATATAAGGATGACGAGCATACTGCCCGCAGTGCACATTGTCTATGACGGTATTGAGAAGATCGTGCCCACGCTCTATCATGCGATGATTGAAACCCTCGTACAGGCGGCATACGCCGGGTTGTACCCACCGACCTACGTTAACTTAACCGCGGGCCCGAGCAGCACGGCTGATGTGGAGATGTTCAGGGTCTCGCCGGCCCAGGGACCGAAGGAGTTCCACATGGTCCTTATCGATAACGGAAGGAGAAGGGCCGCGAAGGATCCAGTGCTCTGGGAGATCCTGCTCTGCATAAGGTGCGGTAGGTGCAGCATGCATTGCCCAACCTACTGGGCTGTGGGGCCGAGATTCGGTAAACCGCCTTATACAGGCCCGATGGGTATACCGTGGACGGCGGTTACGAGGGGTATAATGGAGGCGGGACCCGCTGCAATGCTATGCACGCACTCGGGTAATTGCAAGGAGGTATGCCCAATGGGTATCGACCTACCTAAGTTAATACTTCACATAAAGAGTGAGTACCTTAGGCAGGTTTTGAAGAGGTAAATTGCTTAAATTATAGTAGTGCTAGGACAATCAGTATTATCAATATTGCGGTGGCTAGCGTAATAAGTAGCATCTCCAGGTACGTCCTGAGGAACCCCCTCTGTATGGACCTTATATACCTCGACAGCGCCATGAAGGCGTCCGGTATCACGAAGTCGAAGAATATGTCGAACCCCTTATATATGTAGAAGGCGGCTACGGTGAGCGCATAGCCGAACCATGCCAAAATAACGTCTATGAACACCTGCAGGTAGTACCTCCTCTCGAAGATCTTAGTTATAAGCCCCAGATTGCCAACCCTAGGCTTTAGTAGCGCTATCGCGAATAATACCCAAAGTACCACGCCTATGGCTATGACGATTGGGTCAAGGCCAGCGCTTATGAATACCGTGGGCTGCAGCACGAAGGGTATCGCTAATGAGGCTAGGGCCGCAGTGCCTGTGATCAAGTATGCAGTAACCATGAGTGGGTATTTACCGTGCTCCTCATGGACATGCGGTCTCTCGCCCTTTATGAAGTTTAGGGATATGAACCTGGCTAGAAAAGCCACGTACGCGAGGCTCGCCAGTAGCATTAATATGTACGTACCGTAACCAACCACGGAGACTACTTCCGTAGTTACCTCATCCATTGCCGCATGCACCCAATAACCGGCCAGTGGAGGTACCCCGCCAAGCGATACGGCTGCGGCAAGGGCTGCGTAAAACGCGGCCTTCATCCTCCTGCCAAGCTCCCAATCACCCATGTTGAACCTAGTATGCGTCACGTGTATCAAGTGCCCGCTCACTAGGAATAGCGTTGCCTTGGCTAGGGCATGTATTATTAAGTAGGTAAAGGCGACGAGAACCGCCAGTGGGACTACGTACATGCCGACATTGACCGCTTCAGGGATGAACGGTGTTAAGGCCGTCACGCCCATCATGAAGCCTAGCGATGACATGGTTGAGCCGGCAAGGATGACCTTCCTCTCATCAATCATCGTTGCGAATAGGGCCCCAAGCAACGCCGTTAGTAGCCCTATGTACACAGTCACTAGGTAAACTATCTCGACCCCCGCATTCGTTAGTACGCCGGCGGTGTATAACGACTCCGTTAGTCTCATGAATATGTAGACGCCGGCGGCAACCATAGTCGCTGAGTGGAGTAGTGCGGATACGGGGGTTGGGCCGGTCATCGCCGTAAGCAGCCAGTCATTGAATGGTACCTGGGCACTCTTTGTGTAGGGCCCCAGCATGAACGCTAGCAGCAGGGCCACTGTGCCGCCAACCCCAATCTTCGATAATATATATGGCCAATTAATCGACGTGAACTCGAGAGGCGTTGCGTTACCACCAAGCGCCCCAAGCACCGCAATTGCAGCTATTGCCCCGAGCATTGGTATGTCGCCGAACCTTACGGTGGCTATGGCTCTGTACGCTGCGTAGGATGGCGTGGTCCAGGCCGGCCTGTTAAGTATTAATTTATCGCCGAACCTGCCCACGTATGACAATTCATCATCATCCTTATACCAATGACCTATTAGGGCCCATGAGCTGAAGCCTAAGCCCTCCCAGCCTATGAACATTAGTAGTAAGTCGTTGGAGTAGACTGTCAGTAACATGGAGGCTGCGAAGAGGTTATAGAAGAACCAGAACCAACCAAGCCTGTAATCATTGGCTAGGTAGTCGAGACTGTAGATGCCTATTATGAAGGCGAGCCAAGCAGTCAATAACCCCATGTACCTACTTAGGAAATCTACTATGAATGAAACCTCTATTGTGAAACCAGGGGCACCATCGATACTCGGCACTGTTATCCACGGTGCTGAGTAGATAATGGGTCTCATGGGGAATGCCGTTGCTATGTATGTCGATGTCAAAGCCGCTATACCGAGGCCGGCAACTGCGAGGTAGGCCAGCGGCCTTGCCCTACGTGGGTCCTGCACGAAGAGCCAATAGATGGCTATTGGTGATGCAAAGAGCACCGGCACTATAGTCATTAATCCCATCAATGTTGGTAGTAACTGCTCATACATGCCCCATCACCGTACCTATAGCCTTCAATATAGAACTTATCAATGACGTTGATGCAGGCGGAAACAGGAGTATGACCGAGGCTAGGCCTAGTACGTATAGGGGCACCACGAACCTGGGGTCGACCTTCACCTTCTCGTACTGCCTACGTGGTTGTCCATAGAACACCTCCTTAAGTGCCCAGAAGCCGTAGTACCCGGTTAGTATGAACATGAATGCCAACCCAGCGAATGCCCAGAGGGTATCTAGGCTGAAGCCCAGGGTATCGATGAGGCCAAGGAATATGTAGAATTCACCAAGGAGAGCCACCGTGAAGATGCCGGATAGGCTCATCCAGCCCAGCAACGCTGCGGCACCTACTGATGGTATGTAGGTTTGAAGTCCACCCATCTCGTCAATATCCGTTACCTCGTAATAGGCAATTATTGCACCGGCCGTCATGAATAGCACGGCCTTACCGAATTGATGCGCTATGAAGTGGAGTGTTAACCCAACTATGCCGTACGTTCCCACCGCTAGGCCTGCCAGGAGGTATGCCATGTTTGCGACCGTGGAATAGGCAAGCAACCACTTATAGTGGTATCTATGCCTGAAAACACCAAGGCCCGTCAACACGCCGCCAATTATTGCATAGGCCAGTATCGGGATTCTATAATCTACTATGAAATATGGCGATATCAGGTAAAGTCTCGCCAATATGTAGGCTGATAACCCAACTACCGATATTATGAGCGCTGCCACTGGCGTGGGGTGCATTCCGTGGGCCCAGGGCAGCCATACGTGAGGTCCGAAGCTTGGCAACTTAATCAGCATTCCAATAAGCATCAGGGCCCAGGCGAGTGGTGGTATGTACTTAATTGAGTATAGATCCATTGTGTTGGCATACAGCGCCAGCACTATTGCGCCCACTAGGAATAATACGCTGGCTATATGTGTATAGACGAAGTACAGAACACCAATCCACTGCCTTGTTTTGCCGAAACCATCATAACCATAGAAGTATATGAGGAGGAATGAGGCTATTAATGATATTTCAATCCCTATATACATCAGTATCAAGTTATAGGCATACACAATCCATAACATCGAGATGCCACATAGGGTGAATAGGAGGAAGTATATGTTGAATTGCTCAGGTAGGCCGAGAACCTTAAACCTATGCTCCATGTATGGGACGGATACTATGGAGATGGTCAACGATATTAGGGCTATTGCAAAGCCAAAGGCGTTGCTCAACCCATCATTTATTAGGTAAACCATGCCTATGGGCCTTGGCAATGCACCAAGCGGGACTAGGTAGTCGGCGCCAATGGCTATGTTATAGAGGGAGTAGACGATTATTGGTAGAAATGAGGCTGAGGCCAGTGTGGCCGAAACCCTCTTACCTGTGAATGAGGCTATTATTGCGGCAATTAAGGGTATAGCCAATGAGGCTATTAGTATTGGGTCGCTATGAATGATCATGACTATCACCAGCCAGGAACTCCTTTATTGATGGACCTTCACGTATTTGATCTTGGTAATACATTTGTGGTTGTACACTATTCATTAGCATACGGCTCCTTACTAAGGATCCATTTTTTAAGTACTACCCACGTCAGTGATGAAGCAGTGTTGAAATAAGGTAGGGTTATACCTGTGGTTTTAGTCTCGATGCAGGTATTTAGGCCGTATATAAATCATAGGAGCCGACCTTTTCCCCACCCTGAGGGGCGAGACTTGACCGTTATTGTCAATATTCCCTAAACGGTAGAAAAGGTAAGATTATTGGTTAATTAGTTCGAACTCGTACTCACCATAATGCTTAATCAACATTATACCGTGTAGTTTTGCCGTGTTGATTAGTTTCTCAAGCCTTTCCCCCTCAATCGTGTATATTATCATTGGTATTATTGTTTTACCGCTTGGTGCCTGTGCCCTATACTTCTCGATTTTCTCGGCCATGTCCTTTATGTCCCTCGTCCTCAGCGTTGTCTTTATCTCCATTAGTAGTACCTTGTCTTCAGTCTCTACGTAGCCGTCAAATTCGGCTATGTTGTTCACCTTCAATCTCCTCACCCTATCCACGGTTATGCCGTATGTTTCCCTTATCCAGGCTGGTAGGTAGTGCCTTATGTTCTGTTCTACAAGCTTGCCCACAGTTCTCGATAAGCCGCCTAGGTCCTTTAATACGCCTTTAACTATCTTTGTCAGGTCTTCATGGCTCTTTCTTAATTCATGTATTTCTTCCCATATTTTACGTATCTCCTCCCATATCTTATGATTCTCCTCCCATAGCTTATTGACTTCCTCCCTTAATCTCTTTATTTCCTCCCATATTTTTTGATTTTCTTCCCGTAGCCTACGTATTTCCTCCCATATTTTCTGGTTCTCTTCCCTTAACCTGCCCATTTCCTCCCATATCCTATGGTTCTCCTCCC
>JAKMAE010000087.1 GCA_022014875.1 Vulcanisaeta sp.
CTTTGCAGCAATAACGCCAGCCCTCATTGTCGGTGCCCTGATAGAGAGGATGAACTTTAAGGCATGGATGTTGTTTGTGCCATTATGGAGCCTCTTAGTCTATAGCCCCGTGGCCTTTTGGTTATGGGGAGGTGGGTGGTTAGCCCAATTGGGTGTTGTTGACTTCTCAGGTGGTTATGTAATACACGTAGATGCTGGTATAGCTGCATTCGTGGCAGCAGCGATGGTTGGCGAGAGACTTCGTGAGGAGAGGAAGTTATCACCACATAACTTAACTCAGGTGGCTGCGGGTCTTGGACTTGTGTGGCTAGGTTGGAATGGTTTCAATGGTGGGGATCCGTACGGTGCAACCATCGACGCTGCGATAGCCGTAATAAATACTAACGTTGCCACAGCAGTGGCATTGCTTACCTGGGTTATACTCGATACTGCGTACTTCGATAAACCAACATTCACGGGTGCGGTCTCCGGCGCCGTGGCTGGGCTTGTCGGTATAACATCGGCGGCTGGTTATGTGAACACACTCGCCGCAATAATAATTGGCGCACTATCCTCGGCAGCGGCTTGGTACTCCCTAAACTTCTTCCAATTTAGGTCGAGACTAACGAGGCGTATTGATGATGCTCTTGGCGTTTTCTCGGATCACGCGGTTCCAGGTATAATTGGTGGTATCCTCACGGGAGTCTTCGCGGACCCAAACATAACGAAATATGTGACGCCAGGGCTGACCGGAGCCCTCTATGGTAACCCATACCAGGTGGTAATTCAACTGCTTGGTGCTGCCGTGGTTATAGTATACGATGCTATTATGACCTGGTTAATATTGAAACTTATAGGTCTATTCATTCCATTGAGGGCGTCGACTCACGAATTAATAATTGGTGATAGGGAAATGCATGGGGAGGTTGCCTATGATGAATTTGCATTCGCCACTCAGGGTGACGCTGAGAGGATGGCTATTGGTGCGGTGATCAACGTAATGAATAGTTCAAGTGAGAGGGATAAGGATGAGAAGGTGTAAGCACCGGTGCATACCCTCCTAAAATTGCATTAAAATTATTTTATATATTTCCACTGTAGAATTACCTGGGTTATATATCATCCCCAGTGGTAAGTAATGCTTAAATAGTTTGTTTGAGATTATATTTATTGCCCTGGTATGGATATAGTGAGTAAATATATAGATGGCTGTGGAATCCTCGGCATCCTTAGAAGAGATGGTTCAGATAAGGTGCCTGGTGACTTGGCAATTACGGCTATGCAACCAGCCAAACCAAGGGGTGCTGGATTAGGTGCGGGTTTTGCGGTATTTAATGATGAAGGTGGGCCGTTGAGGCTTGGGGTGTTCTCGCGGGAGTCCCTTCTTGATTATGTCGATGGTATTGTTAGGGATTGGCTGACTAAGGGCGACTTCACAATAGTCAGCGGTGGTGTTAGGGCTAAGCTTGATGGTGTTGTGGACCTTGAGTACATGGTGGATGGTGTGGATGATATTAATGACTTGACAAGGGTTGTGAATGGTATTAATGATGAGTTATGGAGAAATGGGAGGGCTGGCAGGGTATACTATTGGGGTAGGTACGTGACGGTCTTTAAGGGCGTTGGTTATCCCGAGGATGTGGCTGAGGTTTATGATATCAGTAAGGTAAGTGGTGATTTATGGTTGGCACACGTCAGGTTCCCAACGAATTCACCGGGCTACCTGCCTTATTGGTCGCATCCCTTTTCCGTGGGCAACATAGCCGTTGTTCATAATGGTGAGTTGAGTTCTTACGGTTTACAAGCTACCCAATTGTCGTTATATTTGGGGATACACGGTTTGGTCGGTACCGACAGTGAGGTTGTGGCTTATCTAATGCATTACTTAGTTAATGTCGTTGGTCTGGGAATTACTGATTCGATAAAGTTATTGATAGGTGGTGATGTGGGTAGTGACTCATTAAGTGGTGAGGTTGTTAGGAAGCTCGGTTGGGTTAGCCTTGATGGACCCTTTGCAATAGCCATGGGGGTCAAGACCGATGATGACCTATACCTCATAGCCATTGCGGATAGGTTCAAGCTGAGACCGATAGTCGTAGGTTATGACGAGCATAACTACTACGTGGCCAGTGAGGAGGCTCAGATAAGGGTCATTTCTCCCAAAGCCAGGGTTTGGACCCTTGAACCAGGTGGTTACTTCATAGTGTCGTTAAAGAGGGGCATCATAGCCTGGGGAAGGCCTATTGAGCAAATTGATGTCTTCTTTCCAGAGAGATCCTTCCCGAGGTATGTGGGTGATGATGCCATAGATGCCCACGGTCTAGGCTATAGGGAGATAAATGAGGAAATACTCAGGAGGGCGCTCATGGGTAGGAAGGTTATTAGGGTTGTTAACGTCAATGGCCAGAGATACATAGGCAATAACCTACCTAGGCATGGGATCAGCGGAGTCACTGTGGAGATCTATGGAACACCTGGCAATGCTATGGCAAATCTAAATAATGGTGTTGATTTTATAGTGTATGGTGATGTGCAGGACGATGTTGGTGATACAATGCATGGTGGTTCCATAGTTATCCATGGAGATGCAAGGGACGTGGTTGGACAGGCGCTCCAGGGTGGTTACATATTCATTAGGGGTAATGCGGGTAATAGGGTTGGTATCCAAATGAGGGAGTATGTAAATAAGAGACCGTACTTGATAGTCGGCGGTAGGGTTGATGATTACCTAGGCGAGTACATGGCCGGCGGAGTCATCATGGTACTTGGGATAAACGCATACCTAATGGGGAAGGATGTCGAGCTTGTTGGCCGGCATGTTGGTAGCGGTATGGTTGGCGGTAGAATATACATAAGGGGTAGGGTTGATGAGGGCAAGGTCGGTCTTTCAACGGTAATAACGAATACTAAGGTGCTTGAGGAATTATCAAATGATGGGCTTGTCTATGGCGATTTAGTGCTTCGAACACTGAGGAAGTTTAGCTTTAGTGCAAAGCCAAGCATTGAATATAGGGAATTGGGTGAGGATGAAATTAGGGAATTAATGCCAGTGCTATTAAAGTATGCCCAATACTTCGATTTAGGGCGTGATCTCGTTGAGGAGTTCATGGGTCTTAAGTATACGGTAATAACAAGGTCGTCACTAGGTATTATTGAATGAACCCATTGCTAACTATGTAGGTAATGTTTATAAATAAATAAGTTATATATCAAATAATGAGTAAGATTATTGATATTAAGAATATGATTACTATTAGGAACCTATTACCAATACCAGAGAAGAATATCCATAGGGATTTCTGGAGTGGTGATGTTTTGAATGAGATTAGGACTGCATCGCTTACAGGGAGGCCGCAGAGAATATTTAGGAATAGCAAGAGAATATATAGGATACTGGATAGGCTGAGTTTTGGGCATGAAGAGATTAAACTCAAGGGTGATGAGCGTCCCACGTCATCAGTTAATAGTGAGATAGCTGGTATTGAGGTTGCAGCGCCTATTTACTTAGCTGACATGTCCTTTGGGGCATTATCTGGAATTCCTAACGTTGTTGAGGCGGAGTTGGCTGATGAACTAGGCCTGCTTAGTGGTACGGGTGAGGGTGGATTACATCCAGAGGTGGCTAGGCATAGGAGGATATTTGTGCAATGGGCCTCGGCTAGGTTTGGTGTTGACATAACCACCCTAATGAGTGGTATGGGGATTGTAATTAAGATAGGGCAGGGTGCTAAGCCGGGGATAGGTGGTCACCTACCTGGTAATAAGGTCACCAGTGTAATCTCAATGGTTAGGAGAATACCTGTTGGCATTGACGCATTATCTCCGGCTCCTCACCATGATATATACTCCATAGAGGATCTTAAGCAAAGAATTGAGGCGCTGAAAGAGGCTACCGGGAAGCCCGTCCTCGTTAAGGTGGCTGCTACGAACTACATACCTTATATAGCCAGCGGTATTGCCAGGATGGGTGCCGATGGCATAATAATTGATGGTCATGGTGCAGGCACAGGCGCCACACCACTCGTGGTGAGGGATAATATTGGTATACCGATTGAGTTAGCCATAGCATCGGTTGATCAGATCCTGAGACGCGAAGGTATAAGGGATAGGGTCACCTTGATAGCGGCTGGTAGAGTCTCAAACGCGGATGATGCCGCTAAACTAATTGCCTTAGGCGCCGACGCGGTCTCCCTGGGTACGGCGTTGTTAATATCAATGGGCTGTGTCATGGCTAGGACATGCCATAGGGGTAACTGCCCCGCTGGTATAACGTCGAGATTGGTAGACGGTACAAAGGTCGTGGATTACGAATTGGCTAAGAATGGAGCTCGAAACTTCCTCAATTCATTCATCAGGGAATTGGGGCTTATACTGGATCATCTCGGGATAAATGATGTAAAGAAGCTCGTTGGGAGAAGGGATTTATTAAGGGGTCGTTGTATAACCGAGGAATTGGCGAGCATATTAGGCATTAAGAGTGATGAGGAGTGTGAGGGCGTGGACCTCGTGGTTAATGATAATCAATTATGGAGTCCTGATTACTCCATATACGCCAATCAATTATCCCTAAAGGGTGGTTCTGTGATTGTAAGCATGGGTAGCACCGGACCCCCTGAGGTCGAGTTACCAAGGAAATTGATCGATTGGGTTAGGTTTGACGGTGCCCAAGTGACAAAACCTGCAATAGACCCGTATAGGGAGAATATAAATGTCTCAATTGAGTTAATGAGGGGAGGTTTAAAATTGTCGATGCCCATAATACTCAGACCAACTGTGTTATTCAATAACGGTGAGATGATCGAGATCCTAAAGCTAATTACTAACGTGCTTATGGTTGCCATGGACATGTCGAATTTTGATAATGTGGGCAGTAATAAGCGCTTAAGTAGGGTGCTTTGGAATAAGCCTATTGAGGGTCTTGGCGCCTTGATCGTTGATTACGGAAAGGTTGAAGGTAGGTTTAATGATTTATCACTGCCTATCTACATTAGGGTTGGTACAAACGTGGATATGCATGACTTAATTGATTTCATGAGCGTTAACCTTGACTTAATCCATGGAGTAATCATTGACGAGGAATTGGGTGTTGGCGAATACCCTGAGGTGTTCCTAGTGGGTCTAGATCGTGAGTTGAGGAGGATTGGTATTAGGTATGATATTGACATCCTGATTCACATGAGGAATGTTAGGAGTAGTGGTGATGTTGTTAAGTTAATAGCACTTGGGGCTAATGCCGTTGAGGTGAGTTCATTAATGGAGAGATCCCTACATGGATATGCAAATACCGAGGAATTTATAGAAAAGGTGCTAAAGTTCCTCCTGGCGCTTAGGAAGGAGGTGGCTTTAATGCTTGGTGCAGCGGGCATTTACTCAATAACGTCCGTGATAGGTAATAGGGAATTGCTTAGGGCGTTGGATCCCAGGGTTAAGAAATTGTTGCTAGTTAA